>DATKCT010000055.1:0-26557 GCA_035513055.1 Verrucomicrobiales bacterium
GGGCAGTTACCAGGGCTTCGAGGATATCTGCAAGCGCTTAACCCGGCGTCAGAAACGCGCCTTGCATTGTCACTACGACAAGAAGAACGACTGCTACATCTCTCCGAGCGACTCCACCTTCTTCCGGGTGCTCGGCCTCATTGATCCCGGGCAATTTGAGGCCACTGTCGCCGGTTGGCTGCTCGAACAGGAGATCAGCCAACTCCAGCGCCTGGCCGTCGACGGCAAGGTGTTGCGCGGCGCCAGCCGGGCTGAGGGCAAAGCCCTGGCCTTGCTCTCCGCGGTCACTCACTTGCTGCGCACCACCATCGGCTCGGTTCAGATCGCGGAGAAAAGCAACGAGATCCCCGCTATCCAACCTCTTTTAGCGGGCAGAAAACTCGAAGCTGGCGCGAACTCCGTTCCGTTTGGGCGGAGAAAGCTTGCTGCCCGGGCTGCCCACGCCTAGTATTCGAGCATGAGCCTTGAGGAGATCAAGAAGGAGTTGGCGGGTCTCTCCGAGAAGGATCAAGCCGAAGCGACCACGTTTCTCTTCCATCTCCGGCGCATCTCCAAACTGCTAGGAATTCGCTTCTCTAAGCGCGAATGAACTTTAAACGGAATTAATAGACAGCAGAGCGCGTTTACATTGCGCGGCAGTATCAGCATTTTAACTGAAGAACTACAATGGCAAAAATGAAAGCGGCCATCTTTGTCGAGCCAGGCAGAATTGTGCTGGATGAAAAGCCTGTTCCCGATGTGGGACCGCTTGATGCATTGATCAGGATAACGACCACAACCATCTGCGGCACGGATGTGCATATCCTGAAAGGCGAGTATCCCGTTGCGAAAGGCCTGACGATCGGCCACGAGCCGGTGGGTGTCATAGAAAAGCTGGGCTCGTCAGTCAAAGGATTCAAGGAAGGGCAGCGCGTCATTGCCGGCGCAGTAACCCCCAGCGGTTACAGCAATGCCTGTCAAGGCGGACGCTGCGCCCAGGATGGACCTGCCACGAAACATGGCTGGAAACCGGTCGGAGGATGGCGGTTCGGCAACACGATTGACGGCGCACAGGCGGAATATCTTCTGGTTCCTGACGCGATGTATAATCTCGCCGTTGTTCCTGATGGCTTGAGTGATGAGCAGGTTCTCATGTGTCCCGATATCATGTCCACGGGATTTGCCGGCGCGGAAAGCGGGAAGATAAAAATCGGCGATATGGTCGCGGTTTTTGCGCAGGGGCCGATTGGTCTATGCGCAACGGCCGGCGCAAAGCTCATGGGCGCATCGACGATAATCGTCGTTGATAAACTGCCTGAGCGGCTGGACATGGCGCGGCAGCTTGGCGCAGATCATACTGTGGATTTCAGCAAGGTCGATCCTGTGGTAGAAATTTTGCGCATTACCGATGGACGTGGCGTCGATGTGGCGATCGAGGCCCTGGGCACGCAAATGACGTTTGAATCATGCCTGCGCGTTTTGCGGCCCGGCGGCACATTATCCAGCCTGGGCGTTTATTCCTCCGACCTTACTCTACCGCTGGATGCCTTGGCTGCCGGACTGGGCGATCATACAATCGTAACTACGCTGTGTCCGGGCGGCAAAGAGCGCATGCGCAGGCTCATGTCCGTGATCGAATCCGGAAGGATTGATCTTTCAGCCATGGTTACGCACAGATTCAAGCTTGATGATATTGAAGACGCATATGAATTGTTCTCGAATCAACGGGATGGTGTATTCAAGGTTGCGATTACACCGTAATCTTACATTAATAAAACTACTGGGCAATACGGCGGAAAAAATTCTCCATGAACTGGAATGTTCGCTTCTGGCGTTGAAGCCAAACGGTTTTGTGTCGCCGGTGACAGCGCGTTGATTGGCGCGAAACAGAGAACAGATGCCCGATCTTGGCTTTCTTCACTTGTCGCCGTTTTACGAGCTGACTGCCCTTCTGGCGCTGGCGGCGGCGGTCGGCTTTCTTGGGTTGCTGTTACGTCAGCCGATGATCGTCAGCTTCATCGCGGCGGGCATTCTGGCGGGACCGTCGGCGCTTGACATCGTACAGGCGGGCGAAAACATAAAGCTTCTGGCCGAACTCGGCGTTGCTGTGCTGCTGTTTCTTGTCGGCCTCAAGCTCGATCTTAACCTGATCCGCACATTGGGGATGGATTCCCTGGCAACCGGACCACGCCGCTGGTCAGCCAGATGAACGCTTTTGCCCGCTGGATGCCGGTTTTTATGGATCCCTTTCTCCCGGAGCCCATACATCGCGACGCCAAACCCCGTCCGACTCTCCAGTAAAAACAACTATGCTTTCTGAGCCCTCATAACAATAGCTGCTCGTTTAGTCCAACAGAACCTCATGTGAAACAGTGTGGGTTGCCTCAATCCACACGCCCTTTCCCACGCCCTGTCTTCCGCGAACTCGCCGGCTTCGCTCGCTTCATTTCTGCCCGGGACCGTTTCTTTCCAGCGGCTTTCTTCCCAGCAAGTTGAGCGCCAGTCTTGCCCTCTGCCGTCGCTGACGCTGGAGCGGGTTGCGACTTCTTCGCCCCTGCACGCTTCTTCGCAGACGCTTTCCCTCCAGCCTTGGGCTCTTCCTTCGCAGGCCTCGCCTTCTTGACGGCCGCCTTCCCCCTCGCTCGCGGCACAGCAGAAACCCCGCCCTGCTTCGTAACGCTCCCCGATCCCGTATCGATCTCGACGCCGAACAACGCCGCCAAATCCTCCCCTTCCAAGCCGCCTGATGTCCCGGAATCCGGCTCCGCTGCGCTCGCCCCGGCCGCGCTAAGGAGTTCCTGCATCTCCACTCCCCGCAAGGTGAAGAACAACTCGGGGCTCTGGTCCAGCCGGGATCCGACGCCGTACAATACGGCGGCCACGTGCTTGCACATCTCGGCCCAATCCGGACAGGAACAGCCGAGCTTGATCTCCTTAGGAGACGGAAACAGACCGGCTTCTTTCGCCGTGATTTCCGTGAGAATGTCCTTCGACAGGCGACCTTGAAGGAGATCGAGTAAATTCGTGATCTTCCCCGCACACGCGCGAGTAAACTCCTTCCAACGCCGCGGGGCCAGCGCGCCTATGCGAATGGAAACCTTGTAAAGATCGGATCCCTGCACGAGCGCTTCAACCTCGCCCGGCCCCACTTGAAGATCGATCACCGAACCATTGCGCACATACGTGCGGCCCCGCGGCAAACGGTTCTCATAATCGCTGTATGACTCAAGGTTCTGACACCACGCCTTACCCCAGAAGGTCGTCGAGATTTTGGAAGTCTGCAGCTCCACGGCGGCCAGCGTGCGCCCCTTGGCCGCCAGCTTCTTCGCGGCCTTGAGCGCCTGGCGGCGGCGCTCCGCTACTGAGACATACGGTCGAAATCGATACCAAGACATACAGGAACGGGGCTAAAACTGAGGGCGCTGGTGCTCCGGCGCTTGTCGCCTCAGTTATTCTCCCATCGCCGACCGCAAGTCGAGCGAAACAAATCGCAACAACTCGTCATTCGACATTTCCGTCAAGAACGCCTCGGCTCCGCCCTCCGGCCCCAACACCGAATCCGCTAGCGCCCGTTTCTCCCTAATCAACGCGTCAATCCGCTCCTCGATGGTTCCCCGGCACACAAACTTGTGGACGAGAACGTTCTTCTTCTGTCCAATCCGGAACGCCCGGTCGGTCGCTTGGTTCTCAACCGCGGGATTCCACCACCGGTCAAAGTGGATCACATGGCTGGCAGCCGTCAGCGTCAATCCCGTGCCGCCCGCTTTCAAAGAAAGCACGAAAAACGGCGGTCCGTCCTCCCGCTGAAACGCCGCGACCAACTTCTGCCGCTCTTTCACGGGTGTCGATCCGTGCAACACAAGTCCCGGCCGCCCAAAAATTTCCCGCAACCGCGCCGCAAGCGGCTCCGTCATCTCGCGAAACTGCGTAAAAACCAGCGCCTTCTCCTGGCGCGACGCGATCTCTTCGCACAACTCCGCCAATCGCAGGAATTTGCCGCTGTCCCCCGGCGCGAACTCGCCGTCGCCGAGCCAGTGACTGGGATGATTACAGACCTGTTTGAACCGCATGAGAAACGCCAGCACGAGCCCCCGCCGCTGAATGCCCTCGGTCAGCGTCGTCAGTTTCTCCGCGAGTTCACGCACGCCTTTCTCGTAGAGCGCCGCCTGTCCCTTGCTCAACGCACACCACGCCGTCAGCTCCGTTTTGTCCGGCAAATCCGAAATGATCGTCCGGTCCGTCTTCAACCGGCGCAGCAGATACGGCCCTGCCAAACGCCGCAGCGGAGTGAAATCCGGCGGATCCGCAGATTGAAGGCCTTTCACGCACTGGGTGAAGTCGGTGGCGCTGCCCAACAAACCGGGATTTAGAAAATCGTAGAGCGACCACAGGTCGCCTAGGCGGTTTTCGACCGGCGTCCCGCTGAGCGCTATCCTCGCGTGCGCCCGCAGCCGCTTGAGCGCCCGGGTTTGACGCGCGCCCGGATTCTTGATGGCCTGCGCTTCATCCAAGATAACAAGCCTCCAATCGAACTCGCTGAGCCATCCGAGCCGGACGGCTTGCCCATACGTCGTCAGCGCCACATCGTTCCCTGCGAGCAATCCGCGCGCATCCGCGGCTTCGCGCCATTGCGTCGCGGGCGTTTCCGAGGGATGCAGAAAAACCGCGCGCAATCCGGGCGCGAAGCGCTCGAGTTCGCTTTTCCAGTTCGCCAGCAGCGAGGCCGGAGCCACGATAAGCGACGGAGCCTTAGCCCCCTTCTTTCCGCGGCTCCCATTGCCTGAGGCATCCTTGATCTGCAACAACAGCGCGAGGACTTGAATCGTCTTACCCAAGCCCATGTCGTCGGCCAAACACGCGCCGAGACCCAGGCTCTGCATCAACCACAGCCATTTGACCCCCGTTTCTTGATAAGGACGAAGGCGCGCCGTGAGATGGGCGTTCGCATCAAAACCCGCCGCTGCATCCGGGCGGCGCAACGCCTCGAGGATTTCTCTCAAGCCCGTTCCCGCCGCCACTTCGCTCCAATCCGCCGTCTCTTCCGGAACGTCATCCGCCCGTCCGCCGATTCTCACGCCCGCAAGCAGCCGCATACCTTCCAGGAACGACACGCCGTCGCCCTCAAGACCCGCTTCGACCCGTTTCCAATGTTCCAAGACCCCTTGCAGTTTCTCGCGATCCACCTCCACCCATTGCCCTCGCAAAGGCACAAGTCCGTCCTGCGCTTTCATCAGGAGCCTCCACTCCTCTCGCGTCAGTTCCGCTCCGCCTAACGTAGCCTCAATCGAGAAGTCCAGCAAACCGCTCACCCCAAGTTCGGCTGCCCGATTCTCGCCCACGCGGACGCTGACCCGCGGGCGCGGTCCGCGGCCGTTCCTCCACCAGTCGGGAATGCGGGTCACGATGCCGCTGGACTCAAGCACCGGCGTCTCGCGCAGAAAGGCGTAAGCCTGGGACGGCGTCCAGGCTTGCGGCTCGAAGATGCGCCGGCTTTCTAACAATTCGCGGGTCCAACCGCTCGATTCCGCCGCCTGCCGCACGGGCTCGAGCAGCGAACGCAGCGCCGTCTGATTCTTCGCGCCGGCGTATTCCTTGAGCGCGCGCCCCAAAGGCAAATGGACCGGTTTCTCCTGCGCCGACAGCCGGTGTGTGTAGGTAGCCATGAACGCAAACGGCGTCTCCTGAGACCGCTTGTTTTCCGCCAAGTGAAAAGTTACGCGCCCAACGAGATGGAGCGAGGGATGGATCCGCCCCAGCCACGCTTTCCTGCCCCCGGCAGCTCGCGCTTCCGCGCGCGCCAGCGCATCGAGTTCGCGCCACAAATCCGCAAATACCTCCGGCTTCGCATACTCCGCCCCGCGCATCGCGGGAATCCGCAGAGTGGACTCAAATCCCAACTCCGGCGGCATCGGTACCTCCCCAATCTCAGCTCCCTCCGGCGGGTCCCCTGCCTGCGCAAGCGCCGTCAGATACGCGTCTGCGAACTCCCGCCAGAACGCGAACTCGACAGGCCATCGCCCCGTTTCCCCGCGGCGAACCGCCAGCGCCAGCAAACCTGGCGCCGATCCCGCCACGAACGCTTCCTCCAAAGAAGGACTCGCCGCCGCCGAAAGCGCCGCGAACGCCCCGGCATCTCCCTGCTGGGTCTCTTCGAGATACAATCTTCCGTGAGGACTCAGCGCTGGCAGATACGGCATGGCGGATACCAGCAATGATCCGGCAGGCCCAGAGCCGCAAGCGTCGAATGACGCACGCGGCCGCCCGCCTTCCACATTGATGCCAGGCTGTTGATCGAGTTTTTCCGCATGATCCCCTCTCCACCCGTCCTGAAACGCCTGACTCGGATCCTTCCCGCGCTCCTCCTCTTCGTGATTCTCGCCGGGATGCTCCTCCGGAATCCCGCGGAAAGCGAAGAAACCGCCGCAAAGAAAAGATCACCTCAACGAGAACCTGGACCCCAAGAGAGACATGGTCTGGGTCAAACTCCCCGATCTCCCGGCACACTGCTAGAATTCGCTTCTCAAAGCCAGTCCTTCCCGCCTGCCCAGAGGCGAGGGTGGGGGTTCAGGGGGGGGGAAGGCCTACGGGCGGGGCAGGGCGGCTCATTTCACGCTATTTCAGCCAAAAACGGGAAGCCGGGCAAGGAATATGTCGAACGGTTTAGCCCGGATCCCGGACAAAGTTCCGGGCGACGCAGAGCCAAAGCACGAGGCAGCGCAATACCTTCCCATCACCCGTACGGACTCGCCATCGGGTTAGGCGCTCGGAGGGCCAAGTCCGCCACCGGACTTCAGGGCGGAGGCGAAGAAGACCACGGCGAAGGTGAGATTCATGAAGGCGATGGCGAGGAAGGTGTAATTGAGCGGCTCTCCTCCGATGAGCCATTTCCCCACCACGGGGACAAGAAGCCCCACGCCGCTGAACGCGAACAGGCTCGGGACGAGGTATTTCTTCCAGGTCTTCACGCATCGTCCTCCGGTGGCCGAACGCAAAGCTCACCCACAGCCGCCGGAGGAAGGCGTCCGCTGCGAATCGGACGTCTGAACTCCCGGTGACGTTGGCCACTGAGGGGGGGGCGGCTGTTGAGAGCAGCGTCGGGTTAGGCATTTTTATCGAGCTGGAAAACATAGTCAGAAACTAACACCTGGCCATCAGGATAGGAAGCGGGCTGAACTCTAACGAAACCAAGCCGGGCAAGGAGCCCTATGGATCGGACATTTTGCTGATCCGTGGTGGCAAACACTGTCGTAACTCCAAACTCCGTAAATAAAGTATGCAACGCCAACACGGAAGCCTCGCGAGCCAGTCCCAAGCCCCAGAACGACGTACCCAGGACGAACGCAAAATCCGCCGTGCCGGCCGGGTGGATAGTGGCTTGGAGATATCCGACGTATTGGCTGTTATCAAGCCGACGAATCGCCCAGTTGAGCCATTGCTGTGACTCGTCGGGTGAATTCCGAGACTCCAGACTCTGGTAGCGCGTTGCCAGAGCGCCAACCGAGACGGGCGGCTTGTCTGAAATGAATTGGTAAATCTGGCGGTCGGCCAGCAACGGAAACAATTCCACGGCGTGAGCCGCAGTCAGCGGTTCTAGCTGGGTTCGGCCTGTTACGAGCAAAGTCACTGAAAACGCCTAACAGGTTAATTGAGCAGTACGCTGCATAAGAAAGGAATTATGCCGCACGCTGCATAACTCCTACAAAGGCAGCCCTGGGCGGTTCGTGGGGTGGAGGGGTGCACGGGCGAATCCTAGGCCCTCCGGTGGGAGATTCCAAGAGAATTTCCTCAACCCAAAAGAGGCCCACCTTGTCATGGGCGAACCAAGGGACTCAGGGCTCCCCCCTGGCCGCCCCCTGAGGTGTCGGTAGATCGTCGTTGTGGAGATATGGACGTGACGTGTAGGGGGTCCCCCTAAAGGAGGCCGGTGTAGAGCTGCCCGCCGGAGGGGCGTCGCCCCGCGGTGGAGAATGCATGGGTGTTCAGAAGAACACTATGACGAAGTATGAGCACTCGTATGGGAGCTTGAAGCTCGTGGGTGCATGGAGCGACCACCTGCCAGACAGCACTCGCCTTATGCCGAGGTCCACTCGGGGCCGGGCCTGGTATCGGGGCCGATTCCAATCGTCCACTACTCGACCGCCAGGCCGATCTTGACCGCCGTTTCGGCCTTCCGCATGATAGGGAGCGAGGGAACAATGACGGGCACCAGGGGGGTACCCCGAACAGCGGGGCGGCTTCCTCTGAACCAGAGGGCTCGAGGACAAGGCTCCGGTGGAGGAATCCAAATCGTAGAGGAAAGTGGGAGGCGTGACCGGTATCGGGAGGGCCAAACAGCCGCGAGCAGGCAGGATGCGGAGGACTGTAATCGCCACGGCGCTGGTGGGGATCGTCGTGGGAATCTTCCTGCTTGGTGGCGGATGGAAGTGGGGATGGTTCGGCGGGAAAGGGACGGCGGAGGAAATGGTGTTCGACCTGGGCAACGGAGTGGAGTTGACCCTCTGTTGGTGTCCCCCTGGGAAGTTTTTGATGGGCAGCCCGGCGACCGAAGCGGGGCGGCGAGAGGATGAAGTCCAGCATGAGGTGACGCTGACCCGGGGATTCTGGATGGCGAAGACGGAAACGACCCAGGCTCAGTGGAAGGCGCTGATGGGGGACAATCCGAGTCATTTTCAAGGCGACCGGTTGCCTGTGGAGAGCGTGAGCTGGGACGAGTCAAAGGCCTTTGCCGCTACGTTGACAGAGCGGCTCCGCCAGGAGGGTAAGCTTGAGCCAGGATGGAAGTTTCGTCTGCCCACCGAGGCGCAGTGGGAATACGCCTGCCGGGCTGGGACAACCACGGCGTATTACACGGGAGACGGAGAGCAAGACTTAGGGAGGGCGGGTTGGTATGAGGGAAATTCCCGCAGTAAGCCGTCGAAGTTTAAGGAATGGTTCCGAAGACTGCCCCTCGTTGGGGGTTGGATTAGAGGCGGATCCATGAGCGTCCCCGTCCTCCAGTCCGTGGGCGGCAAAGCAGAGAACGCGTTCGGGTTGCAGGACATGCATGGAAGTGTGTGGGAATGGTGTGAGGACTGGTTTGCGCCCTATCCTCAGGGGAGGCTGGTCGATCCCACAGGGCCCCCGTCCGGACCCGCCCGCGTGGGCCGCGGGGGTAGTTGGGGCCTCTCGGCGGGGGTCTGCCGCTCGGCCTCCCGCAGCGGGCTCAGGCCTGAGGGCTCAAGCGGCAATCTTGGCTTCCGGGTGGCCGTGGTTCCCGGTCCGGCGATGGAGCCAATGCCGCAAGAGTAGGGTGGGCCTCAGGGCGACCCCAAGTCACGCTACCAAGTCATCCGCGCGTCCTTCGGAGGGCCCGGCCACCGCATCGACCCTAACCGCCGCACTCGTTGATCCCCTCTCGGCCGTGGGCTGCCGGCTCGAAAAGTCCCGTCCGGTCCACCTTTACATGCAGCGACCCGCAAGGCCGGCGCGGGACTTACAATGGCGAGACGGCTGACCGGTTTTCACCCGAGAGACCCGGTGGACAGCGGCTCCTCGTCTGGCTGCTCGATATCGAAGGGCGGGCAGGTACAGGATTCTTTCGATACCCACCGGCCGGTTGGACCAGCTTTCCCGACAACCGTATCGAGGTTCCTGGAAAACGCGGGTGTCTGCTGCCAGCCAGTGCGTTGGGAGGCGCCTTGCGGCCGGGGGGCGCCCAAGAGGGGTGGCAGCCGGAAAATCTGTATCCAGTTTGTATCCACTTTTGCTGCTCCAAGTTGCGCTTTTTCGCGCTTTCCTGCCCTTTTAGGGGTCCCTGGTTCGCCGACATCTCTGATTCGTAAATTACTCAGAAGCAATAGATTACGAGATATTTCAAGGACTCTGAGTAGATAAAAGGGGACAGGCGGGACGCCTGCCCCTACGTGGGGCCGCAAGAGTTCGTGGTCAGGTGTGCCCGCGCCCCGGTAAGGAGCCCATCGTGGGGCGGTCACTCCTGCTCCGCCGCTGAGCCGCGCCAAATCGCGGGCAGGATCAATACGTCAACATAAGCCAAAGCTTCACCACCCGGTCCTCGAGGTCCTCAGGAAACCCAGGAGAAAACTGCAACTCGACCTCGTTGTGTCTCTTCATGCCGTAGATGAAGCCTCGGCGAATCGGATGTTTCCGGAAGATCTTCTCGCAGTTCCGGAAAAAATGCCGTGGAGCCCGCCCCCAAACCACGGTCATGGTTTCGCCGCGGATCTCGATCGCAAACCACGAGCGGCGAAAGACCCGTCTGAACCAGTGGTCGAGCATGCCTCGTCTTCCGCTCGCCTCGCCGTCCGGCGCCTCAGATTCCAGCCACTTCCCAACCGTCCCGGTAGCTGCGGCGCAGCAACGATTCCACTTCCGGCGCGTTCGGAATGCGCATCCCGGCATGATCCCATTCCAAGAGTTGTCCGGGACGCCGGATGGCCACCGTCCCCAGGAGAATGGCTTCCGTCATCGGACCGGAATGCAGGAAGTGCGTCTCCGTCTTCTCCCCACCCAGGCAGGCGTCTGCGAAATGATGGTAATGATTTCTCGGCTCGAACTCGGGCCGGGGAACGCCTTGAAACTTGTCCCGCGGCAACAGCAACGGACCCGAAGTGTGGGGCAACAGCAATGCTCCCTCCGTGCCAATGACCATGGCGGCCTCACCAGGATAGACTTCACCGGGATAGAGAGCCTGGACCTCTTCCGGAGGATAGATCAAGCCGTCGAACCATTCCACGGTCAGCTCGTCGCCCTCGGTCATCTCGTTACCCGGAAAAATCCAGACAATATGGTCGCTCTGCGGCCAGGTGTCCCGTCTCCGGGCGGGGTCGTCCCGCCAAGACTCCTGCACCTGGGCCACCACCGACTTCGGCGCGGTCAGATTCAGTCCCTTCCACACCGCATCAAAAATGTGGCATCCGATGTCGCCGCTCCACCCCGTTCCGAAATCCTGCCAAGCGCGCCAAAGGGTGGGGTGATAAATTCCCGGCGAGAACTCCCGCGCCGGCGCCGTTCCTAACCACAAATCCCAGTGCAGGGATTTGGGCGGAGCTTCTCCTTTCTCCGGCCGGGGCCCCGGCAAGCGGTAAGTCTCGATGGCGTTGGGACGATTCGAACAGAGCACCACTCTGCGGACCTTCCCAACCACACCGTCCCGCAGGTGTCGCACCGCCATCCGGTCGCCAAACCCCGAGGCGTGCTGCGTGCCCAGTTGCGTGATCACCCCAGTCTGCCGTGTGGCCTCAGTCAAGGCCCTCACTTCCGCCACGTCGTGACACATCGGTTTCTGGCAATAGACATGCTTGCCAGCGCGAATCGCGTTCAAGGCGATCGCCGCATGCATGTGGTCGGGCACCGAGACATTCAGGGAATCGATCTTGTCCCCCTCCTTTTCCAAGAGTTCGCGCCAGTCCGTGTAAGTCCGCGCTCCCGGAACCGCCTCCTTGGCTTGCGCCAACTTCTCCTCATCGACGTCGCACAGCGCCACCACCTGCGTCTTGGAATGTTCGAGGAAATTCTGCAAATCGCCCCAACCCATTCCACCCACGCCGATACAGGCGTGCTGCAACTGGGCATTCGGCGACTCCGATCGCAGCACTGCCGGAAACCAAAGCGGAGAAGTGGCCGCTGCGGCGCCGCCCCGCAAAAAGCGGCGGCGGTTGGGTCCTGGAACAGCGGGGTGGGGAGAAAAGGGATCGTTCATGGTCTAAGAAAGGTCGGCCTCACTTAAAGACGGACCCGGAATGAAAGCAAGACCGGCGGCGATCCTGCAAAGTGCCGCGAAACTCGAAGGCCGCGCGGCTTCGAACCGGCGAGGCCAAGCCCGAAGTCAGCACCCCCAACTGCCTCGGCCCAAGGGGCGTCAACCCTTCTTCCACTTCGCCAGCGCTCCGCCGGCGTCCGCGGTCAGGTCGCCCCGGCCATCCCGCGTGATCTCCTTCCCGTCGGCGCCGATAATGACCAGCGTGGGAATCGATCGGACCCCATACCGGTCCGCCAGTTCTTGGCGCGCCTCTCCCTCGAAGTTCACCGCGGGAAACTTCATCCCGTAACTCTTCATATAGTCCTTCAACTCCTTGTCGTCTTTGTCGAAGCTCACAAAGACGATCTCGAACTCTTTGCTGTTGGCGTCGCGAAACTTCACCAGGCCCGGAGTGAAGGCCTTACATGGCGCGCACCACTTGGCCGAGAAGTAGAGACCCACGGTCTTGCCCTGCAACGCCTTCTCCCGTCTGACGTTCTTGCCCTCCGCGTCGACCAAGTTCTGAGGAAGGAAGGCCAGTCCCTCGCCAGCCTTTTCTTCGGCCGCCGACGATCCGGAAAGGATAGGCAGGCCGGCGAGAGCAAGGATCGCCAGACCGCCGGAGAAAGTCCGCATGATGGAGATATTAGGGCGTTTCATAGCATTTAAAATGTACACGGAGTTTGCGCCAGAGCAAAGGCGGGATCCGGGGCCGCCAACGGTAAGGCGCTTGCCTATGCGCCAACGGGATTTCAGAGGGCAGGTATTGAAGGGGAACGGGCTTCCCCGGTCTCGCCCAGGCCGGTGCGAACAACCCATCAACATATCGTGATAAGTTCATATGTTGCTTGCGCCGCCCCGGTCCCGTCCTAAGGTGCCAATGTGCCCACCCCTCCCAACGGCTCGCCTGCACCCAAGGTTTCCGAGACCGAAGCGGTACTGCGCCGCCTCCTCTCCTCCCGCATTCTCCTGCTCGACGGCGCCATCGGCACTCAAATCCAAACCTATCGCCTCGGAGAAGCCGGCTATCGTGGCGCCCGCTTCGCGTCTCACTTCAAAGACCTGCGCAACAACAATGACATCCTCTGTCTGACCCGCCCCCAACTCGTCGAAACCATCCATCGCGATTATCTCGAAGCCGGATGCGACATCGTAGAAACCAATACCTTCAACGCCACCACCATCGGGCAAAACGACTTCTTCATGCCCGAACCCAAAGGTCGCCGGGATCAGGATTTCTTTCAGCGCACCATTGAAGACCGCGCCCTCGGCGACCTCATCGTCGAACTCAACATCGCCGCCGCCCGACTCGCCCGCGCTGCCGCCGATGAATGGTCGGAGCGCAGCGGCCGCCGCCGCTTTGTCGCCGGATCGATCGGGCCCTTGCCCGTCGCCGCCTCGATCGTCTCGGATGTGGAACGTCCGGAGTTTCGACCGGTCCATTTCCAACAGATGGTCGCGGCCTACGGACAGCAGATCCGCGCCCTCATCGAGGGAGAGGTCGATCTTCTCTTGCCGGAAACGACCTTCGACACCCTGAACCTCAAGGCCGCCATCTTCGCCATGGAGAAGGTCTTCGAGGGTCTGGGCCGGCGCCTGCCCGTCCTCATATCGGTCACTTTCACTGACCGGGCCGCGCGAACGCTCTCTGGTCAAACGATCGAGGCCTTCTGGAACTCGATCGCCCACGCCCGGCCTCTCGGGGTCGGACTGAACTGTGGAACGGGCGCCGCCGACATGCGCCCGCAGATTGCGGAATTGGGCGGCATCGCCCCTGTTTACATCTCCTGCTATCCCAACGCCGGCCTTCCCGATGCCCTCAGCGAGACCGGCTTCAGCGAGACCCCCGAGGAAACCACCCGCGAACTTTCCGCGCTGGCCCGCGACGGGCTCGTCAATATCGTCGGCGGTTGCTGCGGAACCACACCCGACACCATCCGGGGAATCGCCGAAGCAGTGCGCGACCTTCCGCCCAGGGCCCTGCCGGATGTCCCTGCACTGCTGCGCCTCTCCGGTCAAGAGGCCTGCAATGTCAGGCCCGAATCCAACTTCCTCATGATCGGCGAGCGCGCCAACATCACGGGTTCGCCTCGTTTCGCCCGTCTCATTCGCGAGAACCGGCTCGAAGAAGCCGTCGCCGTGGCCCGTCAGCAAGTCGAGAACGGAGCCAACCTGATCGACGTCAACATGGACGAGGGTCTCATAGACTCCGAGGCGATGATGACGCGGTTCCTCCTGCTCACCGGCGCCGAACCGGACATCGCCCGGGTCCCGGTCATGGTGGATTCGTCCAAATGGAGCGTCCTGGAAGCTGGTCTGCGTTGTCTGCAAGGAAAAGGCGTAGTCAACTCTCTCTCTCTCAAGGAGGGCGAAGAGGAATTCCTGAGCCGCGCTCGACTCGTTCTCCGCTACGGGGCCGCCGCCGTGATCATGGCATTCGACGAGAAGGGACAGGCCGCCACTTACGAAGAGCGCATTCGCATCTGTGAGAGAGCCTACCGGATCCTCGTCGATCAAGCTGGGTTTCCGCCCGGCGACATCATATTCGACCCTAACGTATTGACCGTCGGCACGGGCATCGAAGAGCACGCCCGTTACGCCGTCGACTTCATCGAGGCCACCCGCTGGATCCGGCGCAACCTGCCGGGCGCGAAGGTCAGCGGCGGCATTTCCAACATCTCTTTCAGCTTCCGCGGCAACAATCCGGTTCGGGAGGCCATGCACGCGGCCTTCCTCTATCACGCCATCCAAGCCGGACTAAGCATGGGCATCGTCAACGCCGGCATGCTCGAGGTCTACGAAGAGATTCAGCCGGACCTCCTGGAACGTGTCGAGGACGTCCTCCTCGACCGCAGGCCGGACGCCACCGAACGCCTGGTCGAATTTGCCGAAGCCTATCGGGATGACGGCAAGCGCCGGGAGACGGTTAGCGAGGCCTGGCGCGAAGGAAACGTCGAGCAACGCCTGGGACACGCCTTGGTCAAGGGCATCACGGATTACATCGACATCGACACCGCCGAAGCCCTTGCCCTCTATGAGCGGCCGCTCAAAGTCATCGAGGGACCGCTCATGGCCGGCATGCAGCATGTCGGCGATCTCTTCGGCGAGGGCAAGATGTTCCTGCCCCAGGTCGTCAAGAGCGCCCGCGTGATGAAGAAAGCGGTGGCCTTCCTCACACCCTACCTGGAAGCCGAAAAAGCCGCCGATCCCAGTATGCGCTCCGCTGGGCGGGTCGTTCTCGCCACAGTTAAAGGAGACGTGCACGACATCGGCAAAAACATCGTCGGCGTGGTTCTTGCCTGCAACAATTTCGACGTCATCGACCTCGGCGTGATGGTTGCCTGTGAGACCATCCTGGAACGGGTCCGCGCCGAGAAAGCCGATATCGTTGGACTGAGCGGCCTGATCACTCCTTCCCTCGACGAGATGATGCACGTGGCATCCGAAATGGAACGTCTCGGCTTCCAGCTCCCGCTCCTCATCGGCGGCGCCACCACCAGCGCCGCCCATACCGCCCTCCGCATCGCTCCCTGCTACCGTGGACCCGTCGTCCACGTGCTCGACGCCTCGCGCTCGGCTCCCGTCACCACCTCCCTGCTTTCGGCCGGCCAGCGCGAGGACTTCTTGCGTCAAAACGAAGAGCGGCATCGCAAACTGCGGGAGCAACACCAGGGCAGCCCACGCCGGGCTACCGTTTCTCTTTCTGAAGCGCGGAGCAAGGCCTTCCGCCCGGACTGGACTTCCTATCATCCGCCCAAGCCGGCTTTCCTGGGGCGCCGTCTCTTCTCCAGCGAAGCGGCCCGCCCGGCTTCGCCGCTGGAACTCGCCGCCGCGCCCGCCTCTTACGAAGCCGTCTTCGAACCCTCCGTCCCGGTACCGGTCTCCTTGGAGGAACTGACCTCCTACATCGACTGGTCTCCCTTCTTTCATGCCTGGGAACTGCGCGGCGTATGGGATCCCGCCGCAGAAACCTTCAAAACCCGTAATCCGGAAGCTGCCGAGCAGGCCCAACGTCTTCATCGCGATGCCCTGGAACTGCTCCAACGCATCCGCAGCGAACAGGCCTTTCGCGCCCGCGGCGTCTTTGGATTCTTTCCGGCCAATGCCGATGGGGACGACATCCTGGTCTGGAACAGCGACGAACGGACTGGAATCCGCACCGTTTTTCACACCCTCCGGCAGCAGTTGCGGAAGGAGAATGACCGGGGCCACTACGCGCTGAGCGATTTCGTGGCTCCCCGCGACGCCTGTTCCGCTTCTTCCCCGCCAGACTACCTCGGGGCATTCGTCGTCGGGATCCACGGCGCCGAAGAACTGGCCCGCCATCTCGAGAATGAAGAGCATGATCCTTACCAGGCCATCATGGCCAAAGCCTTGGCCGATCGCTTTGCCGAGGCCTTCGCCGAATTACTTCACCACCGCGCCCGCGTCGCTTGGGGCTACGAGTCGCCGGAGCAACTCACCCGCCAAGAACTCATCCAGGAGCGCTACCGCGGCATCCGGCCGGCTCCGGGGTATCCGGCGCAGCCTGACCACACCGAAAAATCGCGGCTCTTCGACCTCTTGGAGGCCTCTTCTTCGACCGGCGTCACCCTGACGGAGTCCCAGGCGATGTGTCCGGGCGCCGCCGTGTGCGGGCTCTATTTTTCCCACCCCGAAAGCCGCTACTTCGCCGTTTCCGATCTCCAACGGGATCAGATCGGGGACTATGCCCGGCGCAAGGAATTGCCCGCCTCGGAAATCGAGAAGTGGCTCCAACCCTGGCTCGGTTACAATACCGAACCCGTCCGGCCCCTCGCCGGCGGGCCGCCGTCTCCAGCGGACTAACAAGAAGACATGCGACACACGGCCCTACGGATACACCCTGACCCGGTAATGCCGCAGAAGGTCTTCGCTCACATCCGTGTAACTCACGGTCTGCCCGGTCGCGGTCACAGAGAAGGAACGGACCCAGCTCTGCAGATCCGGCGACGTCTCAATGACATAGGTCACCGCAGGACGCGCCGGCCAAGTCAGCCGGACTCCTCCGCTGGCCGCCGGTTGGATCGCCAGGATTGCCGGAGTGGGGTGCTTGCGCAACACCCGGATGAATCCTGAATCGTTCGTCGTCAGGAGCAGCGAACCGTCCGGCGTCAACCGCACATCATAGCATTGACTCATGATGGCGGTTTTGCTCGCGTAAAGCTCCGCCAAGGTCGCGCCGTCGCCGTTTCGCACGTTCCCCGCGCCGGTTCCCTCGAGCAGGATCCGCGCGATGGCGTCTGATCCCACATGCCAGATACGACCTCCCCCTTTCGTGCCGATGACATACGACCCGTCGCCGAGCCACCGCGCGGCTCGCGGCTCCGAGAGGCGGGTGTCCACCGCCGGCAGGTCCAACCCGAAGCGGTCTCCTCCCGCCACGACCCGCTTGCTCCCGTCAGCGGACACGAGATAGACCTGCTCTCGTTCCATATCCACGGCCAACATCCGGATTTCCCCGCCGGAGTCATCGACATCGAGATGTCCGACATTGCGAAAACCTGAGGCGAACGTTTCGATGGCGTCCGGTTGATCGCGGCGCCAGCGGCGGATTACTCTTCCGTCGCCATAGACCAACTCGCTTTCGTCCTTACTAACCCACAATCCGCGTCCGCCCACGATCCCATCCGGGGCCGTCGCCACCGTGGTCAACATCCCCTCGGCATCGATCTTCCGCACCCGCCCGTTTCCCTGGTCCGTGATATAGACCGTGCCGTCCTTGAGCAGGAAAATTCCCATGGGCTGATCCAGAAGGCGTTCGAGGGCTGGTCCGTCGCCGTCGAACCCAGCGTCGTTCATCCCGGCCACGGTGTGGATGGAGCCGTCCGGATCGATCCTGCGAATGGCGTGCGCGTAGGTATCGGCGACGAAGACGCTCCCCCGGCGGTCTGCGGCCGACGCATTGGGCCGCGACAGCTCCGCTTCCAACGCCGTCTTCCCTTCCATCCGGGGCTTCCAATAATCCTGACGTTCCAACTCGACCCCTGCTCCCCCGATGGTCTCCAATTGATCGAAGGACAAAGTCAACCTCTCCAGGCTCGAGAGAGGTTCGTATTCGATCACCAGGACCGGGCGCAGGTCCGGGTCTTGCCCTTCCCGGCTCACGAAACAAACCAGGCTGTTGGCCGCGCCTTCGTTTCCGAGCAGAATCCAGCCGAAATTGAGGTCGGGACGCGCCGCCACGCGCTGCACTTCCAACATGAAGGATTGGCCTCCAAAAACATAGGTCCCATTAGGACCGGACTGGGCCACCGCCAGAGCGTTCTGTGCGGCCAAATCCCCGCCCGGCTCTTCCCACGGCGTGCGCTCCTCCTCGTCCAAGCTGAAAAAACGGTGCCGCCAAGTGACGTCTCCCCTCCGCGCGTCTTCAGCGATGAGCTTGCCGGCGGGAGCCGTGGGGCCTTCGTTCCACGATGCCGCCAGCGGAAACAGCGCCGCGTTTCCGACGCCCAAAGCCACCGTCAGACGCAACTGCGCCGAAGTGATCCGCGAGCCGGCTGGCACCGCTCCATCCACGGCGAAGCGCATCACACTCCTGGCGATCGCGCTTCCCGTGTCCACGCCCACGAAGAGAAACTCGCCCGCCCCGTTCGCCAATTCCTGCGCGGCACTTCCGGCGATCAGGGTGGCGTCGAACTGGGCCGGGATGACCACTGTTTCTCCCAAGGAACTCTGCGCAACCGTCCCCGCCAGGACCATGGAGCAGAGAAGGGAACGAAGCAGCACGATCATGGGCCCTGGAGACTTGCAGGACAGGGGGCTTTTACGGAAAAGGGAACGCCTGGCCTGAACTCAGGCGGGCGCTCCGGCGAGCCCTGGAAGCTCGCCTTCCGGTCCCGGTTCCTCCCGCTTTCCACCTCGCGGCTCCAGTTTTTCGCTGCGCGGCAACTCTGGAGGTTTCGGGCTGGCGGGCGGATTGAGCATTCGGCCATGCCGGATGATCTCGCGGATGTGCTCGCCGTCGAGAGTCTCGAATTCCAGCAGGCCCCGAGCGACCTCCTCGAGGTGTTCGCGGTGCTCGGTGAGGATGTCCTTCGCCTTTTGGTAGGCTTCATCGATGAGCCGTTTGACCTCCCGGTCGATCTTTTGCGCGGTGGCCTCGCTGTAGTGCCGGGCCCGGTGAATCTCGCGCGCCAGGAAGAGCGGCTCGTCGCTTTCGCCGTATTCCACCATGCCGAGTTCTTGGCTCATGCCCCATTCGCAGACCATCCGCCGGGCCAGATTGGTCGCGGCCTTGATATCGCCGCTCGCCCCACTGGTGACGTCGCCGAACACGATCTCCTCGGCCACGCGCCCGGCCATGTCCACCACGAGATGGTCCAGGATTTCCTGCTTGGTGGTCTGGTACTTGTCCTCTTCGGGAAGCCACATAGCGGCGCCCATGTAGGGACCGCGGGGGATGATGGTGACTTTGTGCAGCGGCTCGGTGTGCTCCAACAGCTCGAGGAGGATGGCGTGGCCCGCCTCGTGGTAAGCCGTCACTTCCTTTTCCTTCTCACTGATGGCCAGACTCCGCCGCTCCTTGCCCCAGCGCACCTTGTCGCGGGCTTCCTCCATCTCGGCCATGCCGACAGCCTTCATCCCTTTGCGCGCGGCCATGAGCGCGGCCTCATTGATCACGTTGGCTAGTTCGGCGCCGGAATACCCGGGCGTGCCGCGGGCGACCTTGCTCAGGTCCACGGTCTCCGCCATTTTGACCTTGCGAGAGTGAACTTTCAGGATGGCTTCCCGGCCTTTGATGTCGGGCAGGCTGACCATGACCTGGCGGTCGAAGCGTCCCGGGCGAAGCAGGGCGGGATCGAGCACGTCCGGGCGATTCGTCGCCGCGATGATGATCACGCCTTCCTGCGTGTCAAAACCGTCCATCTCGACCAACAGCGCATTCAGGGTCTGCTCGCGTTCGTCATGGCCGCCCCCGAGCCCATGACCCCGGTGCCGGCCTACGGCGTCGATCTCGTCGATGAAAATGAGACAGGGAGAGTTCTTCTTGCCCTGTTCGAACATGTCCCGGACCCGCGACGCGCCCACTCCGACGAACATCTCCACGAAATCCGATCCGCTGATGCTGAAGAAGGGCACGTCCGCCTCACCGGCGATGGCCTTGGCCAACAGCGTCTTGCCTGTCCCAGGGGGGCCCACCAGCAACACACCCTTGGGGATGTTGCCTCCCAACTTCTGGAACTTCTTCGGGTCCTTCAGGAACTCGACGAGTTCCCAAACCTCTTCCTTGGCTTCATCGACGCCGGCGACGTCTTTGAAGGTGATCTTGTTGCGGTCCAACGTCAGCAGTTTGGCTTTGCTTTTGCCGAAGTTCATCGCTCCACGCCCGGCCGACCGGAGCTGATGCCGGAAGAAGAAGTAGAGAATGACCAAGACGAAGAGGATCGGGAGAAACTGCATCCAGGGCGAGTTCCACACGCTGCGTTCGTTCTGAAATTGGAGGTCGATGTTGAGGGGGGCCTCCTTGAGGCGGTCCACCAGGGATTGATCGCTCTGCACCAAAGCCGTGGGATGCAAGACGGTGCGGAATTTTCTGGCTTGGTCGGGGGACAACCCCTGTTCGGGAAGGTACCAGCCGCTCAAATAGACTTCCCCGGTGCCCAGATCCTGGACGTGTGTGACCGGCCGGGCCGGGTCGGTAGTCAGAACCTTGCCGTCGCGGGCGTAGTCGAGGAACCTCGGGTAAGCCAGGTCCTCGCCCCGGCGGCCGCCCCGGGGCCAGACCAACGCTCCCGCGACGAGGGCCATCACCACGGAGAGCAGCACCAGACCTCGCCAGTTGAAATTGGGGTCCTTCCCTCCGCGCTGATCGCCGGAGTTCGGTGGAACGGGATTAGGATCGGACATGAGCGAATTCGTTCAGTATGCCGGATGGAACATCGAGCCTAGCCCAAAGTTCCACTGGCCGCAATGCCGCCTCCGGCTTGACCCGGAGATACGGAATCGCATCCGGGCCGGATTCGACCTGCGCTGCTTAGCATATCGCCGGTCGCGCCTTCCTACAACCTTGGCCTCCCTTTTCCTTTTCGCAATGACGGGCATCCATGGCACGGTGGCCCGAGCATGGTCGAACGGGAACGTCCCCCAGCCATTGCCGAACGGATCCGGGAAACCGTCCGTCAACGGCGCCTCTCCCATACGCCCGCGTGGCGGCAGAGCCGCTGGCAACGTCTGATCGGCAAACGCTTCTTCCCCAACGGGGGACGGACCACGGCCTACAGCATGCTCCCGACCCTCATCCGGGTTTTCGCCGGGCTGGCCAAGGCCGATGGTCAAATTGACGAGCAGGACATCGATTCGACCCTCAGCTTTCTTCGTTACGACTATCCCGAAGCCGTTTACTCCGAACTGCGTGAGCTTTACAGCCGGGCTCTCCAGGAACCCCAGAACCTCGAAGAAATGGCGGTGCAACTCTCCCGCCGCCTGTCTCAAGAGGAAAAGCTGCTCCTCGGCGTCCAGCTCTTCGTCCTCACCTCGAGGGGAAAGGACCTCCAGCGCGAACAGTTGCTGACCTTTTACCGGTTCATGACCGAACTCGGCATGGCCGCGGAGGCCATCGAGTTGGTCTATCAACTCAGCGCCGGAGACGATGCCCTCCCGCCGTCCCCAAATGGCCGGAAGCATCCCCTCGAGACCCTCCACATTTCCGGCCGCGAACCCGCCGATGTCGTGGTCGACTCTCTCAGCGAAGAGCACGCCCTGGCCGCCTACCGCTTCCAGTCCCTCGTGCTCGTGAAAAACACCGGGCTGCTGCCGGTAATCGTCCGCGGCCGCGAACTCGAATCCGGCGCGTTCTGCCGGATCTACGAAGGCCAACGCATTCTGCTGAGCGATTTTGTGCTGAGCTACCAGGACCTGCTCTTTTATTTCAGTTCAAAGAAACACCTGTCTTCAGCCCGGCTTTTTCTCGGACTCAACAGCGCCGGCGTTCCCTACCTCGAGTCCTCTTCCTCGAAACAAAGCGCGCTCGAGATCCAATTCGGTCTCCGCATCGGGGTGGAGGTCCTGCGCGACATCGCCGCCACCATCAACGGCGTTCGCCTGCGCCGCGGCGTCCGTCTCAACGCCTCCCTACATGATCGCATCGTCTTCGACAACCGGACGGAGATCGGCTTTCTCGAACTCCGCCGTCGCGCCCGGGAAATGGGAGGCCGTTTCGAGCTGCATCCCAGCCGCTCGGAATACCTCGTTTCCAATAATCCAAACCTCCTTCGTCCCGGCGACATCCTTCTCAGCGCCGCCGACATGGACGAGGTCCTGCTCCGTATCCGCTGCGACTACGAGCACAAGACCGGCCGGCTCGAAGTCCTGCACGCCGCCCAGCCCGTGCTCATCGAAGGCCAGCCCGTGCGTGAAACCGCCCATCTCATCGACGGCGCCGTGATCACCATCGCGGAGGGACAGTTTCTCCGCTGCCAGTTCTCCGACGGCATCATCGAAGAGCAGCGCAATATCATCAGCCGGATCGAAATCCACGACGTTAGCCACGCCTACGATGCCCGTGAAAGCGCCTTGGACGGCATCACTCTCAGCGCCCTGCGCGGCGAAATGATTTGCGTCATGGGCCCCAGCGGCTGCGGAAAGAGCACTCTGCTGCGGGTGCTTTCCGGTCATCTCCGCCCCAAGTCCGGCGACATCCTCCTCAACGGTCTCTCCCTCTATGAGCACTCCGAAGCGCTCACACCCTACATCGCCTATATTCCCCAAGAAGACTCCTTTGACGCTCTTCTCACCGTTTGGGAAAATATGGATTGCGCCGCGCGCGTGCGGGCGCCTCACCTGCGCACCGCGGAACGCCGCCGCCGCGTCGACGCCAAGCTCATCGAACTGGGATTGAGCGAACGCCGCCATCGCCTGGCCGGAACACCCAAGGTCAAATACCTCAGCGGCGGCGAACGCAAACGCCTCAATCTCGGTATGGACATGATCGGCGACGCCGATGTCTACCTCATCGATGAACCGACCTCCGGCTTGTCTTCCAAGGATTCCGAACACGTCCTCGAGATCATTCGCGAACTCTCCGGCAACAAGATCGTCTTCGTCAGCATCCACCAGCCTAACTCACGTCTCTTTCACCGCTTCGACAAGGCCCTCCTCCTCGATCACGGCGGAAAGATCGCCTTTTACGGGACGCCAGGAGAAATGCTCGCCTATTTCGAAGCCGCTCAGCAGGAATCCGCTATTCACCGGGAACGCGGCGCGCACATCCGGACGGAGCACGGCGCCGAACCACCGGCGAGCCGGCGGACCCCCGATTTCGTCTTCGACGTCCTGGAAACGCCGTTGCGCGATCTCACCGGAGCCGTCATCTACGAAGAAGATTCGCGCGGTCACCTCATCCCGGCCCGCCGCTTCTCTCCGAATTTTTGGCGCGACCGCTTCCAGGCCCATCGCACCCTGCGGGAACTGGCCGCAGCGGAACCCGGCGTTTCCACTCCGGGCCAACGGCCCGCGCCCCCTCCCAAACGCGTGCGCCCCACTGTGCGCGAGGAGCGGGTTCATTTCACGACCCTCCTGCAACGGTCCTTTCTGAGCAAGCTGCGCAATCGCGGCAACCTCGCGACCACTCTTTTGGAAGCGCCCTTCCTCGCCCTGCTGATCTCCGCCGTGCTGCGCTATTCGGAGGACGGCCATTACACCTTCAGCTCCGCTTTCCACATCCCCACCTACCTGTTTCTCACACTCGTGGTGGCCATGTTTCTCGGCCTAACAAACAGCGCCGATGAGATCCTCCGGGATCGCTCGACTCTCACCCGCGAACGCAATTACCGGGTCCGGCGCATCCATTACCTCGCCAGCAAAATGATGACCCTGGGCTTCTTCGGAATGTGCCAGTGCGTGATTTACCTGCTCGTGGCCAACGTCGTCCTCGAGATCCACGGCATGTTCTTCCGCCACTTGCTCTGGATGTTCCTCACCACCCTGGCGGGCGTCGCCACCGGCCTCGTCATCTCAAGCCTGGTTGACGACGCCAAAACCGCGCTCAACATCATTCCCGTCATCCTCATCCCCCAGATCATCCTCGGCGGAGCCCTCATCAAATACGAGGAGATGAACCGGAACCTCGATTTCATCTACAGCATGCGCCGGTGGACGGATGGAGCCGCGACCGAACCCAGCGAACTCCGCGTTCCCTTCATCTGCGAGTTCATGCCCCTGCGCTGGTCCTACGAAGCGATGGTCATCAGTCAGGCCTGCGACAATCCGGTGGCTCGCCTCCAACGCAAGTTCGACGCCGAGATCCGGCGTCTCAGCCGGATTGGCGTCCACACCCCAGAACAAGCCCGGCGCTTCAACGATCTGAAAACCGCCCTGCCTATCATCCACAGTCTCGAGGCGCCGTACCCGCGAAAACTCCAGCGCCAACTCGGGCGCATCGACCGGCATATCGAGGATCGCCGTTTCAATCCCGACCGGTTTAGCCGGGAGATCTCCGCTCCGAAAGTCACCGCTCGCGAGGTCTTCGTAAATCGCAAGGTCGAAGACCTCGTCTTGCGGGCCGAAGCCGAGTATCTGGATCGCCGCCGGGATCCCCGCTATCCGCCTAACGTATTCTTTGGACTCCAGAAGCATTACTTCGACCTGCGATTGCCCACGCTCCGGCTCAATCTCCTGGTTATGTCGTTCTGTATCGTCGTCACTTTCGCCGCGCTCTACCTCATCCTCCGCCGCCAACTCACCAGGACATGATCACGCGAATCCACCTCATCAGCGTCGCCACGGCTTTCGCCGCAGGCATGCTCTGCGGCGGGATGCTGCTGTCGCTCATCCGCCCCGAATCCGGTCGCGCTCGCGAAGAACGCGCCCAGTTCAGCCCGCCCCGTTTGCAACCCGCCAAAAAGGACGGCGCCCGCCAAGACTCCGATGCCGGTGAAAAGGAAGACTTCTTTCAGAGTTTCGCCGAGACCCAGGGGCTCGAGTCGCGCGACGAGAGCTGGGAGAAAATGAGCCGCCTCGCTGAACGTTGGCTGGCCCATTCCCCCGAACAGGCCTTCCTCACATTCCTCGATGTTCCCGACCGGGAACATCGGCGCGGGCTCCTCAATCGCATCATCGCCGGTTGGGCCAAAACTGATCCCGACGCCGCTCTCGCCGCGACGGAAGTCATTGCCGACCGGTCTCTGCGCAAAGAACTGATCGAAACCGCCCTCGCCGCCCTCGGAGAGAAAGATCCCGCCGGCGCCGTCGACCGGCTCGAGGCCATGTCCGGGCTGCTCCAGCCCGATCTCTACGCCCGGGTCTTCTCCCAATGGGCTCGTCACGATCCGGATGCCGCGACGCGCCGCCTCGCCACACTCAGTCAGCTCTCGGCGCGACGCTATGCCTCCCGTGCCATCGCCGAAGCCATCGCACGGGAAGACCCAGCCGCCGCCTTTCATTGGGCCGGTGCACTCAAAGACGACCGCACCCGAAATGAAGCCCTCGCACGCGCCGTCGAAGTCGCCAGCCAACGCAATGCGGAAGCTGCCGCAGCAGGTCTCGATCTCATGGTCGATGGCCCTGCGAAACGCGAAGCCGTCGACCAACTCGTCGATCGTTGGGCCCGCCGGGACCCCGCCGCCGCCCTTGCCTGGGCCAAAGAAAACACCGGCGGCCTCACCCAAGACCGGGCCTTCGGCACGCTCGCCGCCCGGCTCGCCGAGAGCGATCGCCAAGGCGCGCTCGATCTCCTGGATCAGATCCCCGCGGGCGAAATGCGATCGCAAGCTCTGCAACGGATGTCCGGCGTCTGGGCGTCGGCCGATCCCGAATCCACCCTGGCCTGGGTCGAGAGCCTCCACGAAGACGACCGCCGCTCTGCCTTGAACGGCCTGGCTCAAGTTTGGGCGCAGATGGACCCCCGCCAGGCGGCGGCCTACGCCGAACAGTTGCCCGATGACGAGGCCTCGCAGCAGTTCCTCAGAACAATCTCCGATGCTTGGTCCCGCTTGGATCCCGAAGCAGCCGTCGCCTGGGCCGCGGGACTGCCCGGCAAGGGCGGGCTGAACGCTTTCCAATACGCCGTCAGCGGATGGGCCCGGTCCGATCCCCGGGAAGCCGCAGCCTATGTCGCCTCTCTCGAGGATCCCGGTCTGCGCCAGGATCTCGCAGCGCGCATCGTCGACAATTGGGCGCGCTGGCGGCCCGCTGAAGCCGCCGCCTGGGCGGAGCAAACCTTTGCGGAACCCGATGCCCGAGCCCAGACCTACCGCGAAGTCGCTTCCCACTGGCTCCGGGCGGACCCGCTTCAAGCCAGCCACTGGATCGCCACGCTCGCCGAGGGAACCGATCGCGACGCCGCCGTCGAGGCTCTCCTGCAAAATGTTGCCTCGACTGACCCGGACGCCGCCTGGGCCTGGGCCGCCACCTTATCAGACGAGCGGCGCCGGGAAGAGTGGAGCCGCAGGCTGGAACGGTAAACTGAGCAGAGTGCATCAACACGTGTCCTTCGTGGTGAAGCGCAAGGTTTGGCTTACAAATGACACCTGCGAAAATTACGCGTGAAATGATCGTGGGATCTCGGTATCAGCGGTGGATGCCAACCCGGAACACCAACGCGCGACGAGACCGCTACTCCCGTCAACGCCGGCCGCCCCCACTGGCGAGAGTGATGTCCAGATCCGCATAATCCTTTGTTAGTCCGGCGCCGACAAGCCTGCGCACTGGACGATGAAGACCTTGATTCAGAACGTTCGCGAGACGACGTGGCAAGCGTTGGCGCTGGCAACCATCGGCGTCATCGCTGCGAGTCTCCTCCTGAACTTCGTCGTCGGTCAGCCTGCCGTCCGGGAGGCGCTACGCGACTTGGAGCTAGGGACCGGCCGGCTCGTACAACCGCCG
>DATKCT010000056.1:0-30694 GCA_035513055.1 Verrucomicrobiales bacterium
GACCTCGTCGTTGACCGCCGGCGGTTTGCCGGCCACCACGGAGTCGCGCACGAGATCCGCAGTGCAGTCCTGTTCCCGGACCTCTGTGACCCGGACCTCACAGACCACGTTTCCCTGTCGCCGCAAGGCCAGCAGGTCTCCCTCGACCAGATCGCGATCGGAGCCGGCATCGATGATGACGAAGCCGTAATCCGGTTGGTAGATCCGGACGGTTCCGATGGCGGGACGCAGGGCCAGCGAGGCCCCCGGGGCCTCCCCTCCTGCAGGCGACGCTTCCACGGTCCGGGCCGGCGATTCCCCCCCTTCCCCATCGGGCGCCGGCTGAGCATAGCTCGCGTTGGCTATTCGGAGGGCGCGAAGCTGGGTATCCAACTGCCGGCCGCGGTCAATGCTCGTCTGAAGATCGGCGCGCAACTGGCTGATCTCGCGATCCTTTTCCGTCATGGCCGCGGTAAGAGTCTCAATGGCCGCCTGTTCAGCCAGATTGACTGGTCCGCCTTCACCTTCAGCGGCCGGAGCCATGCCCGCTTCTAAGCCGAGTGCTCTTGTGATATCACCGCGAAGCGCCGCGGTTTCCGCCCGGATTTCCTTGGACTCGCCGTATTGGAGAATGGTGGAGAGGCTCACCACGGCCGTGAGCACCACAAGCACGATGAGCAGCGAGGTCAGGGTCGTTAGACCGTTGCGAATCCGGGTCATAAGGCAACCCCATACCAGAGGAGCGGGGAAAATCCAGCGGGCAATTCCGCGAACCGTGTGGATTCAGGGCCTGTTGATGAAAAATGCGGGTTACCGGCCTTCGACCGGCCCGCGCAGGCGAGCAGCTTCCGCTTCCCGGAGCGCTTCCAATCGGAGCGACATCTGGCGGGCCAAGGCGGCTTCTTGCGTCCGGCCGAGGGAGGCGAGAATGGCGGATACCGCTTGGGGAATTCGCGGATCAGCGGGATTGGCCTGCCCGGCGCGCTGCAAGGCTTCGAGGGCGTCATCGGGTTTACCGGCTTCATTGAGGGCCAGACCGAGATTGTACCAGGCCCGGTCGTGAGCAGTGTCGAGCTGCACGGCTTGGCGCAGAGCGGCGACGGCTCGATTGAGATCGCCTAACTCGTTCCACCCCAGCGCCAGTTTGTAGTGGAACTCCGCGTTCTCCGGTTCCAGACGGACGGCTTCCTCGAGCTGCTCGACCGCTTCCCGGCTGCGATTCGTGCTGCTGAGGATCACGGCGAGTTCGTGCCGGAAGGCCGCGGATCCGGGGTCCCATTTCACCGCTTTGTGAAAGGCTTCGGCGGCGCCGCTCATATTCCCGCGCGCGTAAAGGTAACTTCCCCGTTGCGCTTGGCCCGTCGGTTGATCGGCGATGTGATCGAAATAGTGCAGCAATTCCTTTCCGGCGGTGGATGCAGGATCGACGGTCGAGCGAAGCGCATAGGCGGAGAGAACGCGCACCATCCGGCTGGGGTCCTCCAGGCCCGCCTCCAACGCGGTGATAGCTCCGGGGACGCCTATCTGCGCCAGCGGATCGAGACTGCGGGCCGCTGCTCCCCGCACTAGCGGGAGCGGGTGCTGCAGCGCCGCGCCCAGCGCCGAGACGAACTCCGGGTCGGCGAGCCAGGGACCGGAGAGTTCCGCGGCGACGCCTTGCCAGAAAGGCGGATCGGCCGCGCGAAGCATCTCCAGCAGAGGTTCCCGGGCGGCAGGATCGGCCCGGCGGGCCCTGGCCACGGTTCGCGCGCGTTCGCGGGAAGGACGTTCCATCCGGTCGCCGTACCATTTTTCCACCGCCTCGAGAGCCCATTCGGCGCTTTGGTCGCTGTGACAGCGGTTGCAGGCGTTGGGTATGCCGAGTTCCTTGGTGAGCAAAGGATCGGGGATGGTGAAGGCATGATCACGCCGGGGATCGCGCTGCATGTAGACCGTCTCGGGCATATGGCAGTTGACGCAGAGCGATCCGGCGCTGTCCGCGGCGTGGAAGGTATGGGCCGCCACGTCAATGACCGGACTGTCCGGATAGTTGCCTTGATGGCAGCGCAGACACAGTTCGTTGCCCGCCAGGTTGAGCTTGGCCGAATGCGGCTGATGACAGTCCAGACAGTGAACCCCCGCTGCGTGCATGCGGCTGGAGAGAAACGAGCTGAAGACATAGTTCTCCTCCCGGACCTGACCGTCGGCGAAGTAGAGCTCCGACGCGTCCGGAATAGCGGGCGAGTGGTGATCGAAATAGGAGTCCCCCGGCGCGAAATCGCCGGTCAGTTCGCTGCGGCGCGAATGGCAGGCGGCGCAACTGTGCGAAATCTGTTCAATGGTTTGGCGGCGAAGGGTGGGATCGGGCTCATTGCTCTCTGGATAGTCGAGCCGCCACTCGCTATGATCTTTCATAGGACCATGACAGGATTCGCAGGACACGCTCATTTCCGCCATGGCCGTCTCATAGGAATCGGATTCCGGACGGTAGTTCTTGCGCAGCCGGGTGTTGTGACATGAGGCGCACATGCTATTCCAGTTCATGCCGCGGCCGGTCCAATGTCCCCACTCTCCAACGCGGCGGTCTTCGTCGCCGTAGACGTTGAACCACTCGCCAGCGACGGGATCATAAGAGGCTTCCAGCGTTTGCAAGCGGCCGCCGCCGGCATCGACCAGGAACTGGCGGAGGGGCGTCTCGCCGATGACCCGGAGGACCGGCCACGGTCCCAAGCTTCCATCGAAGCCCGGACTTTCGACCTGGCAGACGCCGTCCCGGATCGAGGCGGTGGCGTCCACCGTTCCGGCGCGGAAGGTTTGAGGCGGATCGAAGGCGGCGAGGTCAAGGGCGGGATCGAGAGGCCGTTCGGCGAGGCCATGATGGGAGTGTCTCCAGTCCGCGAACTGCTCGGGGTGGCATCCGGCACAGGCGGCGGAACCGGCGTAACGCGCAAAAGCGGCGGATTGTTCCTCCGGCGGGTCGAAGGCGACCGGATTCCGGGATTGGGGCCGCGCAGAATCGTCCGGCCGGCTCTTCTTCGCCCGGTCGGCTTGGGAGAGGAGGACGAACACGGCCACGGGGGTCGTCAGGAGCACAAGGGCGGCGACGGCGAGAGGCCAACGTCGCGTGTCGGATCCGCTCGCCAGGGACTCGGGCGTTGGCTTGCGGGAGATCGGACGGCGTCGGCTCATGGCGACAAGGGTCTCAGGCTACATGGCGCACCGGGAAAGACAACGCCGCGGCCCTTCTGGCAGTTGCGCGAGCTCCCGAACGGCGATAGGGAAGGGGGGGAAGCCGCTTCTGGAGGGGTGGCAGAGCGGTTGAATGCACCGGTCTTGAAAACCGGCACGGCGCAAGCCGTCGAGGGTTCGAATCCCTCCCCCTCCGCCATTCGTATCAACGAGTTGCGAAGGGAAAAGGGACAATTATGTTTGAGCGTCTCAGCGGGCTTTGCATTTGAGCCCTATGAAGATCTTTTTGAGCCACAAAGGAGCCGACAAGGATCTCGTGGACTCGATTCCACACGATACTCAAGGACCTCGGATTTGACCCTTGGCTGGATGCGGAAGACATACGCGCTGGAGACGGCGTTGACCGATCCATAGTCGACGGCCTTGAAAAGGCATGCGCCGCTGTTCTTTTACTAACGAAAAGTTTTGCCGCTGAGATTCCCAGGACCCTCAAGACTCTGGCCTGGAAGACTGTTCAGGACGACTTCGAGGGGTTAACCGAGATTCTTCGTGCCCTTCCGATCAGGGTGGGCCGTGGCTATTAGAGGAAAGCTACCTATAGATCTTGTGGGTCCCGATCATCAACGAGGTGAGAACCGAACCGTCGATGCGAAAGAGAACCTTGAGATCTTGCTCGATGGTCGCAGAATAAATCTTAACGCTAGCCCGGGCCGTGAGGGCCTCTATCGGGTGGGTATTAAGCCGCGGGTCGAAAGGATCCATCTTAAAAATCTTCCACTTCTCCCAGGCGGCTTCCTTCTGAGCGCGAGAGAGTTTGTCGAACTTTCTCCAGAAGGGCTTCGTGGCCTTGAAGGTGAATTTCAAGATTGGGCATCGTCAGGCGGCTCCTTGAAGAGCGCCGTTTCCATGTCCACCACTTCTCCGGCCTCGAAGGCCGCCATTGCACTCAGGAATTCTTCCGGGATTTGGACTTCATCTAGGGTGAACTCATAGAGGGTCCGATCGGAGGCCGTCTTTCCGATGGGAAGCTGCTCAGGAATCCAAACGTAGGTAGGGCTCTCGCTTACAAGTGAGGCACTCATGGCGCGGTAGAAGATAGGTTGCGTTTCTTTCTTTTTGCGGGGGATCAGGGCTGGGGGGAGGGAGTGTGGGAAAGCGGGAGGCTCACGGTAAAATCGCGGGCCACGATCCGTTCGTTGTTGATTAGAAGCACGGCCTCGTAAGTGCCAGGCCGGTCAAATCGGCAGCCGGGAACGGGGAACGGAATCTCGATAACGGTGGCGCGCTGAACGATCTCCTTAAAACCGACGTTGCCGGAGGCGGAAAAAATGACGTGTCCGGAGCCCTTCTCCGAAATGGTCATGGTGGTCGGGATCGGATCCAAGGGGCCCTGGATATTGGTGATGAAGACCGTCACGAAAAAGAAAGGCGTCTGGAATGGGAAGCCGGGCGCTAAAATGTGGTTGAAGGCGCCCACGAATGACAACTTTCCGGTGCCCTGTTCCCGGATGACCAAATCCGAGAATAGGAGCGATGGAATCGGTGTCGGATCGGTCATTTTTTCTGAGCCAAAGCTCCGTAAATCTGCTCTTTGAGTCAAAGGATATTCAACGTTTTATCGTAAAGCTCTCACGCGAGAGTGTTTTGGTGTTGGGGGGGAGGAGAACCAGGCTACGTGTGCGCGACGGAAACGACGAATCGTTCCAGCGCCTGCGTGAACGAGGCCGGGTCTTCCATGTTGATCAGGTGTCCCGCAGTCTTGATCAGGGAAAACTGGGCGCCGTCGATCGACGCGGCCATCTGCTCCGATTCCTCGGGTGGGATGAAGCTGTCTTCTTCGCCTGCCGCGACCAGCGCCGGGACCTTGATCTCCTCGAGCAGGCTGGTGGAATCGGCCCGCCCGGCCATCGCCAGCAAAGCGCCGGCGACGCCTTCCGGTTCGTTGGCTAGGATCATGGCCGTCAACTGCTCCACGAGATTCGATTGACTCATCGAGGATTTACCGAGCAGCTTCGGCAGGATCGATTTGGCGAAAGGTTCGAGGCCGTCGGCCCGGATCTTTTCAGCGGTCTTGAACCGGCCCTCGCGGGCTTCGGGGGTATCGGCCGCCGCGCGAGTTGAAAACAGCCCGAGGGCTCTGACCCGTTCCGGAAACTGACGCAAGAACTCGAATGTGACATAGCCGCCCATGGAAAGGCCGCACACGATGGCTGGCTCCTGGATCTTCAATCCGTCGAGCAGGCCGGCTACTTCGCGCGCCATGCCGGGGATAGACGGCTTCGCCTGCCGGGGAGACTCCCCGAAACCGGGCAGATCAGGAGCAACAATGAGCCCATGCTGGCTCAACTGTCGCATTTGGGGCCGCCACATGTCGTGGCACAGCGGGAACGCATGGATCAAAACGACCGGGGCGCCCCGGCCAGAGGTTATATGATTTAACATGGTGTGGTTCTAGTACCGGTATTGACTTGGACTGTCCGACTTTCCAACCTCTCCAGAGACCCGCAGATTCGTGGCGACAGCGCCGCGCGACTCTGAGACGGCTCGATTGATATTCATGCTGAGTCCGATTCGCCAACCCATACAACAGGTTCTCGTTGTTTGTGCCGTTCTGCTGATCGCTGCGCCCCTCGATGGTTCGGCTTCTCTGGAAAGGCCCAACGTCCTCTTCATCGCCATTGACGATCTGCGGAACGATCTCGGCGCCCTGGGAGCGCTCCACGCCCGCACGCCCCAGCTTGATGGGTTCGCGACGACCGCGCGCCTGTTCAGTCATCACTATGCGCAGGCGCCCACCTGCGGCGCATCGCGTTGCGCCTTGCTGCGCGGGCGCTATCCGGCCCTCCCCGCCCACGTCGGAAACAACGCGATTCGCGACACGCAAAGCGAATGGGCCGCGCAGAGTCTGCCGGCGGTATTCCGACAGCATGGTTATCAAACTCTTGCGTTGGGCAAGATCTCCCACTACCCCGGGGGGCTGACCGGCCGGGACTGGGCGGAAGGCCCGGAGGAACTTCCAGGCGGGTGGGATCGCGCCTGGATTCCCGGCGCCCCGTGGCCGTCCCCGCAGGGCATCATGCACGGCTACGCCAACGGCATGGCACGCGCGCCCGGAGAATCGCCCCCGTGGCAGGCGTTCGATGGACCCGATGAAGCCTATCCCGATGCCTGGGTGGCGGCAGAGGCGGTTGCGACACTTGAGCACTTGGCCGCGCAGAAACAGCCGTGGTTCTTCGGCGTCGGCTTTTTCAAGCCGCACCTGCCGTTTGCCGCGCCCAAGAAATGGCACGATTTGCACGAGGCGGGAGTTCCTGATTTGACGCCTGAGGCAGCCGCCAAACCCGCTTGGCCGTCTGGCTGGCATGGCAGCGATGAGTTTCGCGGCAATTACGGCCACACGGGACGCGACCCTGACACGGATGCCGATTATGCGCGACTCCTGCGTCGCGCTTACGCCGCGAGTGTGAGCTACGTGGATGCTCAAATAGGGCGCGTGCTGCGGGCGGTCAGCGAGGCTGGACTGGAAGAGAACACCGTCGTCGTGGTGTGGAGCGACCACGGCCTTCTGCTTGGCGAACACGCCATCTGGGGCAAGCACTGTCTCTACGAACCCGCACTGCGCTCGCCGCTGATTATTCGTCATCCCGGAATGAACGCTCCCGGTCAAACCAGCGCTGCCCTGGTCGAGACGGTGGACCTCTTCCCGACGCTCGCCGACCTTTGCGGCCTGGCCGTGCCGGAGGCACTCGTGGGAAACAGCTTGCGCCCACAATTGAACGATCCGGCCGCTCCCACCGCGAAACCCGCGTATAGCTTCTGGACCCATGGGCGACGCAGCGTTCGCACCGAGCGTTGGCGATTGATCGCTGATTCATCGGGCGAAAACATTGAATTGTTCGATTACCAGAGCGATCCTGGGGAAACGCGCAACCATGCCGCGGCCCGGCCCGCAATCGTAGGTGAGCTTTTGGTTCATCTCGAGCGCGCGCCGGAGCCGGAGCCGGCCACATCTGACCCGGGAAATCGCAAAGCCGAATAGGACATCCGGATGCACGAAACCGGGATCGAAAAGAAGTCCGTCCATCAGCCATGAGAATTCGCACACAGCTCTTCACGCTCACTCTCACGCTCGCGTTCACGCTCACGTTGGAGGCCGCGTCCGCCGCAACGAAGCCAAATCTGGTCATCCTCTTCGCCGACGATCTCGGCTACGGCGATCTCGGCTGCTACGGCTCGCCGGTCATTCGAACGCCGCATCTCGATCGTATGGCGGCGGAAGGATTGCGTTTCACGGATTTCTATTCCGCTGCGGAGGTCTGCACGCCGAGCCGGGCGGCGCTGCTCACGGGGCGTTATCCCATCCGGAGCGGCATGTGCGGGAATCGGCGCGTGCTTTTTCCAGATTCGACAGGCGGTCTGCCGTCCGCGGAGATCACCATCGCGGAAGCCTTGATGGCACAGGGTTACGCCACCGCGCACATCGGCAAGTGGCATCTCGGAATTCACGAAGGTTCGCGTCCGCTGGACCAGGGCTTTGAGCGAAGCTTTGGCTTGCCTTATTCGAATGATATGGACGGCCGCGCCGGTTTGCCGAGGGGCGCCAGCGGCTCGCCGAACCCGCCCCGTGACGGCTGGAACGTCCCGCTGTTGCGGGACGGCGAAGTCGTAGAGCAACCCGCCGATCAGACCACGCTGACAAAACGCTACACCGAAGAGGCGCTCTCATTCATCGAAGAAGAAAAGGACGGGCCGTTCTTTCTCTACTTCGCGCATACCTTTCCTCATGTGCCGATGTTTGCCTCGCCCGCGTTCAAGGGCAAAAGCCGCGCCGGCATCTACGGCGACGCGGTGGAAGAGATTGATTGGAGCGTCGGACAAGTGCTCGAGGCGCTGAGGAAGCACGGTCTCGCGGCGAACACGCTTGTCTTTTTTACCAGCGACAACGGTCCGTGGCTCATTATGGGCGACCAAGGCGGCAGCGCCGGCTTGCTGCGCGATGGCAAGGGCAGCACATGGGAGGGCGGAATGCGCGTGCCGGGCATTGCTTGGATGCCGGGCCGCATCCGTACGGGTGTAACGACGCAACTCGCGCAGGCCATGGACCTCCTCCCCACGGCGCTCGCCCTCGCTGGGGGGTCCTTGCCCAAGGAAGTCACGCTCGATGGCGCCGATCTCGGCCCGCTGCTCTTTGACGCAAAACCCATCCCGGAGCGCCCGTTCTTTTACTACCGCGGCGACCAGCTCTTCGCCTGTCGCATCGGCGAGTGGAAAGCGCATTTTCAAACCCAGAGCGGTTACGGCCAGCCCGGGCCCGAATCGCGCAATCCGCCGCTGCTGTTCCACCTTGGGTTCGATCCGTCGGAGAAGCGCGACATTGCCGCAGCGCACAGCGGAGTGCTAGCGCGGATTCAAGAGTCGGTGAAAGCCCATCAGGCGGGAGTTGTGCCCGGAGCGCCGCAACTTCGGTGAAGCTCGCTCACATATCACATACCCTTTCTGCTGTGGCGCGGGACGTTCCATCCTGCCTTCGTTCCGCTTGCCTCGGGCTTGAACAGGGTGTTCTACCCCAGCCCACCGCTGCACGCGGCGTTGCCGTCGCTGCGCTCCGCCCTTCGGGCAGTCCAGCGGGGCTGGCTGTCCCGCTTCGCCCGGGAAGCCCGGAAGGTTACCGTGTCTCTATGCGGCGCTCTGTCTCCCCTGTGTTCACGAGAGCGGGATGAAGGAAGCGGGATGCGGCGATCGCGGCCTTGTCAGACGGGTGATCCGGCCGGTTCGAGGACGATGGGAAGCACTTCGTCGATGGTGCGCACGGGAATGATCTCGAGTTGTTCGCGGGCTTCGGCAGGCAATTCGGGCAGGTCTTTCTCGTTGAGCGCCGGGATCAAGACCGTGCGGATGCCGTCGCGGAGGGCGGCCAAGGCCTTTTCCTTGAGTCCGCCGATGGGGAGGATCAAGCCCCGGAGGCTGATCTCGCCGGTCATAGCGACGTCGGGACGAACGGGGCGGTCGCTGAAGAGGGAGGCCAGAGCGGTGAACATGGCCACGCCTGCGGATGGACCGTCCTTGGGGATGGCTCCTGCGGGCACATGGACGTGGACATCGGTTTGGGGAAAGGAGTCGCAATCGATGCCGAGGGCTTCACAGCGGCTGCGGACCAGGCTCATCGCAGCTTGAACGGATTCCTTCATGACTTCACCGAGGTGACCCGTTAGGGTGATCTTCCCGGTCCCGGGATAACGCAAGGCTTCGATGTGGAGGACCTCGCCGCCCACCGGTGTGTAGGCGAGACCATTGACTACGCCGGGCTTGCCCAGGTGGAGGCGGTCTTCACGGACAAAACGGGGTGGACCCAGGGCTTCCCCCACGAGGGACGGGCCGATGATTGCGGAATCCTTTTCTCCAGCGGCGACGCTCGCGGCGATGTGTCTGGTCACCGCGCCGATCTCGCGCTCAAGATTACGCACGCCCGCTTCCCGCGTGAATTCCTCGATGATGAGGCGGAGGGCGTCGTCCTGCCACTGACATTGTTCTGCCGTGAGACCGTTTTCTTGGAGCTGGCGCGGGACGAGGTAACCACGGGCGATGTGGAGCTTCTCTTGCTCGGTGTACCCGGGGATTTCGATGATTTCCATGCGGTCGCGCAGCGCGGGCGGGACTGGATCGATGGTGTTGGCGGTGGCGATGAAGATGATCTGGGAAAGATCGAAAGGGACATCGAGGTAACGGTCGACAAAGCTATGGTTTTGCCGGGGATCGAGAACTTCGAGGAGCGCGCTGGCGGGGTCGCCGCGGAAGTCGGCTCCGATTTTGTCGACTTCATCGAGCATGATCACGGGGTTGCGGGTCCCGGCGCGGCGGATCTCTTGGATGAGGCGGCCGGGCATAGAGCCGATGTACGTTCGGCGGTGACCGCGGATCTCGGCTTCGTCGCGGAGACCGCCGACGCTGATGCGGGTGAACTTGCGGCCGAGGGCGTCGGCGATGGATTGACCGAGGCTGGTTTTTCCTACGCCGGGCGGGCCCAGGAAACAGAGGATGGGGCCGCGGCCTTCGGGATTGAGACGGCGGACGGCGAGGAATTCGAGGATGCGTTTTTTGACGCGGACCAAGCCGTGGTGGTCGCGCTCAAGGATGGACCGGGCGTGTTGGAGGTCGAGGTGGTCCTCGCTGAGGATATTCCAGGGGAGTTCGGCGAGGGTTTCCAGGTAGGTGACGATGACCGAGTGCTCGGGGCTGGCGCTGGGAATGACGCTGAGGCGGCGGAGTTCGCGTTCGGCGTGTTCCTTGGCCTTTTCCGGGAGCTGCGCTTCCTCGATGCGGGAGCGGAGCGACTCGAGTTGTTCGTCCGAGCCGTCGCCTTCACCGAGTTCCTTTTGGATATGGCGCAACTGTTCGCGCAGGTAGGCGCGTTTCTGAGCCTCTCCGAACTCGGTTTGCATGTCATCGCGCAACTGTTTTTGGAGTTGGGCGATATGGAGTTGGTTGTTGAGATGGCGCTGGAGAGCTTTCAGCCGGCGAAGGACATCGGTTTCTTCGAGCAACTTTTGCTTTTCTCCGGGTTCCAGCGAGAGGTTGCTGGCGAGAAAATCGGTGAGCAGTTCGGGGCTGTCGATTCCCAGAACGGCTTGGCGGGCTTCGTCGGGGAGGTTGGGACTGAGTTCGATGAGTTGGGCGGCGGACTCCCGGAGATTGGCTACGCCGGCTTGCCAGTATTCGTCCTCGGCAGGGGGCGCCTGGCTTTCGAGACGTTCGAAGCGAGCCTTGAAAAAACCTTCCTCTTCTTGAGGGAGGATTTCGAGGAGTCGAATGCGGTGGAGGGATTGGACGAGAAGGACGACGCCATCCTCGCCTTGGCGGACGAGTTTGATGACGCGGGCGAGGACTCCGACTTCGTGGAGAGCGGAGGGATCAGGATTTTCGGCGTCGCCATCTTTCTGGGAGACCAGACCTATGTATTTGCTAGCGGGCAAGCAAGCGTCGATCATGCGCAGGCTATCGGGGCGGCCTACCTGAAGCGGCGTCATGGTGCCGGGAAAGACGACGGTATGACGCAACGGGAGCAGAGGAAGAAGCTCCGGCGGACCCGAAGGCTCCGGAGCGGCGCTGCCGGCAGCGGGGGCGGCGATGATCCCCTCAGGATCTGGGGCGGAGGTTTGGGGCTCGGACTGTTTGACGTCCTGGGAAACGGGTTCAGTCACAGTCATGCGTCGGGCGTGGGGGTCGAGGCGAGGGGCAGGTTGATCCAGAGGAGACCGTTGTCTTGGCGGGCTTGGGCCCGTGCGGGATCGATAGGGCGGGCTAGGTCGACGATGCGTTGAAACGGGCCGTTCTCGATCTCGAGGGAGAGCAAACGGCGGCAGGGACCGTCTGCGCGAGGGGGTTCCGGCGAGGCGCGGGTTCCCGCCAAGAAGACGCGGTGCGGTTCGACGCGCAGGTCGATCGTTTCTTTGGCGACTCCGGCGAGATCGACGCAGAGCACGTAATGATCGGAACAGAGGTAACAGTTGAGGGCTGGTTCCCAGCCGCCGGCAGGCGGGTGAAAGCGGGCGAAATGGAGGCCCTGAAGTTCGTTAGCGACCTTTTCCGCTTCGGCTAGAAGGCGGACCATGGGATGATTGCGGCGGCGCATAGGGATGAGGATCAGGATTGCCCGGCGTTGGTCGAGGCTGCGGAAGCAGATGTGGCGCTGTGGAAAACGAGGGCGTCGCCCTCGACTCCGGCGACGACAGCGTCGCCGTCGTGGAAGTGGCCTTCGAGCATTTCCAGGCTGAGAGGATCGAGAATCAGTTTTTGGATGGCGCGCTTGAGAGGGCGGGCGCCATAAACGGGGTCGTAGCCTTCGCGGGCGACAAGTTTTTCGGCTTCGGGGCTGAGTTCGAGGCGGATGCCTCGCCGGAGCAAGCGTTGCACGACACGTTCCAATTGGATGCCGACAATGCGCCGGAGCATGTCGAGATCGAGCCGGTCGAAGATGATGATCTCGTCGACGCGATTGAGGAACTCGGGCCGGAAATGTTCGCGAAGAGCGGCGGTGACGAGCTGGTCTCGTTTTGCGGCATCGCTTTCGTCGATGATATAGTGGCTGCCGATGTTCGAGGTCATGATAACCACGGTATTCCGGAAATCGACGGTTCGTCCGTGACCGTCTGTGATGCGCCCGTCGTCCAGGACTTGGAGCAGGACGTTAAAGACTTCCGGATGCGCCTTTTCGATCTCGTCGAAAAGAACGACCGAATAGGGCCGGCGGCGGACGGCTTCGGTGAGTTGGCCGCCCTCTTCGTAACCGACGTAGCCTGGGGGGGCGCCGATGAGGCGAGCCACGCTGTGTTTCTCCATGTATTCGCTCATATCGAGCCTGACCATGGCGTGTTCATCGTCGAAGAGGAACTCGGCGAGAGCCCGGCTGAGTTCGGTTTTGCCCACACCGGTGGGGCCGAGAAAGATAAAAGAACCGACGGGGCGGTTTTCGTCTTGGAGACCGGCGCGGGCGCGGCGCACGGCATTGGAGACCGCTTGGACCGCGCGGGATTGGCCGACGACGCGTTCTCCGAGCCGGGTCTCCATGTGGACGAGTTTTTCGCGTTCGCTTTCCTGCAAACGGGAGACGGGGATGCCGGTCCAGGAGGCGACGACCTTGGCGATGTCGTCTTCGGTGACTTCCTCTTTGAGGATCTGGCTGCCCTGCTGGATCTCGCTGAGGCGGCTTTTGGCGGCTTCCAGTTCCCGCTGTTTTTGCGGGATGAGTCCGTATTGGATCTCGCTGGCCCGTCCGAGGTTCCCTTCGCGCTGGGCTTGTTCAAGCTCGAGCTTAAGACCTTCCAAATCTTCCTGGAACCGGTTGGCTTCCAGAATGATCTCCTTTTCGTTTTGCCATTGGGTGCGCAGCCGGCTGCTTTCCTCGCGGAGATCGGCGGCCTCACGCTCGATTTTTTCGATGCGGAGGCGGCTGGCTTCATCTTTTTCCTTCGCGAGGGCCCGTTTCTCCATATCGAGCTGCATAATCTGCCGTTCGAGCTGATCGATTTCGGTGGGCACGGAATCGAGTTCGATTTTCAGGCGGGATGCCGCTTCGTCGACGAGATCGACGCCTTTGTCAGGCAGGAAACGATCGCTGATGTAGCGGTCGGAGAGTTGGGCGGCGGCGATGAGCGCGGCGTCTTGGATGCGCACGCCGTGATGGATCTCATAGCGTTCTTTGATCCCGCGAAGGATGGCAATGGTGTCTTCAACGGAGGGCTCGTCGACGTAGACCGGCTGAAAGCGACGTTCCAGGGCGGCGTCTTTCTCGACGTATTTGCGGTATTCATTGAGGGTGGTGGCTCCGATGGTGCGCAGTTCTCCGCGGGCCAATTGGGGTTTGAGGAGATTGGAGGCGTCGACGGCGCCTTCTGAAGCGCCGGCTCCGACGATGGTATGGAGTTCGTCGATGAAGAGGATGATGCGGCCTTGGGAAGAGGTGATTTCTTTGAGGAAGGCCTTGAGCCGGTCTTCGAATTCGCCGCGGTATTTGGCGCCTGCGATCATGGCCCCGAGATCCATGGCGATGACCTTTTTGTCTTTGAGAGAGTCGGGGACATCCCCGCTCACAATGCGGCGAGCCAGACCTTCCACGATCGCGGTCTTGCCGGTGCCCGGTTCACCGATGAGCACGGGATTGTTCTTGGTGCGCCGGGAGAGGACTTGCATGACGCGACGGATCTCGTCGTCTCGTCCGATGACGGGATCGATTTTGCCTTGGGCCGCGAGGGCGGTGAGGTCGGTGCCGTATTTCTCGAGGGCTTGGTATTTCCCTTCGGGATCCTGATCGGCGACGCGTTGGGATCCGCGGACGGAGCTGAGGGCTTCTTTCAGGTTTTTCGACGTGAGCCCGAGTTTGGTAAGGATCTGACCGGCCTGGCTGGAAGCAGCCAGCAAACCGAGGAGGAAATGCTCGACGCTGACGTACTCGTCGCCGAGATCCTTCATGGCATTCTCGGCGAGGCGGATGGCTTCCGAGAGGTCGCTCCCGATGCGGGGCGGGGCTGAGGCGGCTCCTTGGACGCTGGGCTGGCGGCTCAGCCACGCCTGGGTTTCGCGTTCGACGGAAGCGGGCGCGGCGCCGATACGTTCCAGCAGGGGACGGGTGATGCCCTCGGGTTGGGCGAGAAGAGCGTGCAGAACGTGGACCGAGCCGATTTCCGAGTGACCGTGTTCGGCGGCAAGGTTTTGGGCCTCGTGAAGCGCCTCCTGAAGTTTGATGGTGAATCGGTCCAGTCGCATCGTTCAGAGAGGGTTGGGAAGAGGAAATACCGGCCAGCGGATGAGAATCTCGTGGGAGCTTGCGAGAAAGAGCAGCACCCATACCGTTGGAGAGACCGATGCTTAAAGTATTTATTGTAAATGCGTTATAGCAAGTTCAAGATGAGAAGATCAGAGACAAATTGACGCATTTCCGGTCCGGAACGCTAAGGGTTCGCGTCGAGTTGTCTCATTTTGGAGGAGTGCGCGATGAGCTGGGTTTTGGTTGCGCGCCAGGTTGGGATTGGAAGGGCGGACTAGGCGCAAGGCGCGGTCGAGCGCACATTTCTCCTTCCCTTTCTGCTGTGGCGCGCTGCACCCCATCTTGCCTTCGTTCCGCTTGCCTCGTGCATGAACAGGGTGTACTCACCCAGCTCTGCGCCTTCGGCTGCGCGCGGCCTGGGCAATAAGGGGTTCGCAGCGCCTCGGGAGGAAACGGTATGAGAAATGCGTCTTAGCATCGGCGATCTATGTTGATTCACACGGTCTATTTCTGGCTGAGTGCTGAGGCGCGAGAGGAGCATGGTGAGGAGTTCCCGGAAGCTTTGCGGGACCTGCTGCGGATCGATCGGATTCGAGCGGGGTTCTTGGGGTCTCCGGCGAGCACGGAGCGGCGGTTGGTGACCGATCATAGTTTCGATTTCTCGATCCATCTGCATTTCGATTCGCAAGAGGATCACGATGCCTACCAAGATGATCCGGAGCACCACCGGTTTGTGGAGAGATGCCGGGCCTGGTGGGAGAAGGTGGTGGTCTACGATTCGGAAGGATTGGGCGAGACGAGCGGAAGTTGAGGGGTGAGGACGGGGGATCAGCCGGGTTCGGGGCGGGGATCGCGGTTGAGGAGTTCTAGGAGGGCTTCGGCAGGTTGTTTGTCTTCGTAGAGAATGGCGTAGACCTGATCGATTATGGGGGTGCGGACCCCTGCGGCGGCGGCGCGGCGGTGGAGGTTGGCGGTATTGGGAACGCCTTCGGCGACCATGTGGACGTCGTGCCTGACTTCATCGAGGGTGTGACCCTTACCGAGCATGAGACCGACCCGGTGGTTGCGGCTGTGGGTGCTGTAGCAGGTGACGATGAGGTCGCCGACGCCGCTGAGGCCCTGAAAGGTTTCGGGGACGCCGCCCAGGGCGATGCCCAGGCGGGTCAGTTCGGCGAGGCCACGGGCGACGAGGGCGGCTTTGGCGTTGTCGCCGAGGCCCAGGCCTTCGGCGATGCCGGCGGCGATGGCGAAGACGTTTTTGGCGGCGCCGCCCCATTCCATGCCGGTTACGTCGGAGCTGGTGTAGGTGCGGAACCAAGGGAGGGTGAGGAGGTCCTGGAGGGCGCGGGCGATGGCGAGGTCTTGGCAGCCGATGAGGGCGGCGGAGGCGAGATGGAGGGCGACTTCCTCGGCATGAGTGGGGCCGGAGAGCACGGCGACGGGGTGGCCCGGAAAGGTTTCTGAGAGGACCTCGGAGGGGCGTTTTCCGGAGGATCCTTCGATCCCTTTGACGCAACTGAGGATGGGAGCGCCCGGCGCGGGAGTGAAACCGGCGCGGGCCGCTTCGGCGACGTGGCGGAGGGCTTCGGAGGGGACGGCGAAGACGACGAGGGAGGCGTTCTCGAGGGTGGAGAGAGAGGAAGTGGCGTGGATGGAGGCGGGCAGTTGGGTTTCGGGCAGGTAGCGGGGATTGACGTGGCGGGAGTTGATGTCATGGACGGTTTTCTCGTCGCGTCCCCAGAGAGAGACGCGACAGCCGCGTTCGGCCAAGAGGATGGCCAGGGCGGTACCCCAACTGCCGGCGCCGAGGACGACGGCGTGAGTGGGGAGTGGTCCGGTGGGAGCGGGATCAGTCATGAGAGGTGGATGAAGGCGGGGACGAGGTGGGAGCAGTGGTCGTGGCGCATGGGGTTTTCTGAGGGCGGCCGAAGCGGTTTTCTGTGCCGGCGCGCAAACGGGCGATATTGCTGCGATGGCGCCAGACGGCGAGGAAGGTGACGAGGAGAGAGAGTCCGAGGAGGGCTGGGGAAGTGCCCGGGTCGAGCAGGCAGAGGACGCCGACGGTGAGGGAGAGCATGATCGCGCCGACGATGGAAGCGACAGCGACGTAGCGGGTGAGGGCGAAGATGGCGAGCCAGGCGAGGACGGCGACGGCGACGGCGACGGGGCTGAGTCCGGCGAAAGCTCCGGCGGAGGTGGCGATTCCTTTGCCGCCGCGGAAGCGGAGCCAAGGCGTATAATTGTGACCGAGAATGGCGGCAACGGCGGCGGCGATGGGCAGAAAGGACCACGGGGCTTCCTGGGGAGCAACCCAGCGGCAGGCGAGGACGGGGACGAGGCCCTTGAGCACATCGAGACAGAAGACGGTGAATCCCCAGGGTTTGCCGATGACGCGAAGGACGTTGGTGGCTCCGATGTTTCCGGAACCATGATCACGGATGTCGATGCCTTTGATTCGTCCGGCGAAGAATCCGAAGGGGATGGACCCGGTCAACCAGGCTGCGAGCAAGGCTAAGGGGAAGAGAAAACCGGGGAGAGGATGTTCTCCGAATGTGAGGGACGCGATCATGCCCGGCGTTTGAGGCGGAGGGCCTTCTCGACGTCTCCGATGGGAAGACAATTGACGACATCCTCGCGGCGAAGCCAGCCTTTGCGGGCTGCGAGCAGGCCGAAATGGAGGTCTTGCAGTCCCGAGCAGTGGTGGGCATCGGGATTGATCGCGCAGCGGACGCCGCGATCTCTGGCTCGGCGCCACCAACGCCAGTCGAGGTCGAGGCGCCAAGGATTGGCGTTGAGTTCGATCCACGTGCCTGTGTCGGCGCAAGCGTCGATGACGGCGGGAAGGTCGAGGGCGTATGGGTCACGTTCCAAGAGGAGCCGTCCGGTGGGGTGACCGAGGATGGTGACGTAGGGGTTGGCGACGGCGCGGAGAATGCGCTCGGTCTGGTCCTTCTCGGAGAGCTGGAAGGAACTGTGGACGGAAGCGACGACGTAATCGAGCTGGCTCAGGACATGATCATCAAAATCGAGCGATCCGTCTCGGAGGATATCGCATTCAACGCCGGCGAAGAGTTTGAATCCGTCGAAGGACTTGTTCAGGAGCTGGATTTCGGCAAATTGCGCTTCGAGACGTTTGGCGTCCAGACCATTGGCTTGAACGGAGCTGCGGCTGTGATCGGCGATGCCGAGGTATTGGAGGCCGAGGTCGCGGGCGGCTTCGGCCATTTCCTGGAGCGAGGACCGGCCGTCGCTGGCGGTGGTGTGGTTGTGGAAAGTTCCGCGAAGGTTTTCCTGGCGGACGAGCTGGGGGAGGGTCCCGTTGGCGGCGGCTTCGAATTCGCCGGCGTTTTCGCGGAGAGCGGGATCGATCCAAGGAAGACCGAGGGCGCCGTAGAGTTCTTCCTCGGTGTTGATCCCGGGCGGGGCGGGCCCGTTGTCTTCCAGTGGGGCGAGGCGGTATTCGTTGAGAGTGAATCCCTGATCCCGGGCGCGTCCGCGGAGCGCGACATTATGTTCCTTACTGCCGGTAAAGTACTGCAGGGCGAAGGGGTATTCGCGATTGGAGACGGCGCGGAGATCACACTGCAGTCCGTTTTGCAGAAGGACGCTGGCTTTCGTTTCGCCATTGCTGAGGATTTCACGAACTTCTTGCCGGCGGGTGAATGCGTCGAGGACGGCGCGGGGACTCGAGGTCGCGACGATGAAATCGAGGTCGTGCACCGTTTCGCAGCCGCGGCGCACGCTACCGGCTTCGCTGACTTGCAGGGCGGCGGGATGTTCGCGGAGTGACTCACGGAGAGCCATGGCCAAGGGAAGGACATCGCCGAGACGGAAGCGTTCGGCATTGGATTCCAAGAAGGCGATGGACTCGAGGATCTTGGCGCACGTTTTCGCGCCGAAACCTGGCAGGCCGCTGGCTTCCCCCGAGGCGCAGACGCGCTTCAGGTCTTCGAGCGAGTTGACGCGCAGGGATTCGTGGAGGGCTTTGATCTTGCGGGGGCCGAGGCCGCGGAGGCGGAAGAGTTCGAAGAGTGAATCCGGGTAGGCGGCGCGCAACTGATCGTAGTAATCGAGCCGGCCGCTGGCGACGAACCCGGCGATTTTTCCGGCGATAGCCTGGCCGATGCCGGGGATGGATTCGAGGCGGCCTTCGCGGGCGTCCTCGAGGATGTCGCCGGCGTAGGAGGCTGCGGCGGCTGCGGCGCTCCGATAGGCGCGGATCTTGAAGGGGTTTTCTCCTTGCAGTTCGAGGAGGAGAGCGATGTTCTCGAGCAGTTCGACGAGCTGTTCTCGCGTGACCATGAAGAGCGGAAGGAAGGAGGCGAGGGCGTGGCGAGGAGGCCGGATGGGCCTTGATTTAGGGCAGTGCCACGGTAGAGTGCAAGTTCAGGCACATCAAATGGTTCGCAGATCATGAGCAGCAGAGCAACGGAGTCAAAGCCCGGGAGTACGGGCGCGGCGGAAGCGCCGCAAAGGGAACGGGGAATGGTGATGAACGGGGCGGAGGTCCTGGTTGCCTGTTTGGAACGGGAGGGCGTGGAGGTGATGTTCGCGTATCCGGGCGGCGCGAGCATGCCGATTCACCAGGCCTTGACGAAGTCGAACAAGATCCGGACGGTGTTGCCGCGGCATGAACAGGGCGGGGCTTTTGCGGCCGAGGGCTATGCCCGGGCCAGCGGGAAGGTGGGGGTGTGCATGGCGACGTCGGGTCCGGGGGCAACGAACATGGTCACGGCCATTGCCGATGCCTATTTGGATTCCACGCCGTTGGTGACCATCACCGGGCAAGTTCCCCAGTTCATGATCGGGCGGGGGGCGTTTCAGGAGACTGATTTTTTCGGGATCACCCTGCCGATCGTGAAGCACAGTTACCTGGTCACCGACGTGAACGACATTCCGCGGATTGTGCGGGAGGCTTTTTCCATTGCAGCAAGCGGCCGGCCGGGGCCGGTTGTCATCGACGTGCCCAAGGACGTGCAAGAAGCGCGGACGCAGCCGGTGTTCGGCGCGGAGGTGCGCTTTCGGGGTTACAATCCGGAGCGGGTATTGGATGAGGTTGCGTTGAACGAGGTGCTGGGGCTGATCAAGGGGGCGCGGCGCCCCATGATTTACTGTGGGGGCGGCATCATCACTGGGGAAGCTTCCGGCGCACTGATGGAGTTCGTGGAACGGACGCAGATCCCGGTGGCCTCGACGATCATGGGCATCGGAGGATTTCCCGAGAGCCATGAACTTTCATTGAAGTGGTTAGGCATGCACGGCACGGTGGCCGCGAACAACGCGGTCAACGAGGCCGATTTGCTTTTGGCCTTAGGGGTGCGATTCGACGACCGGGTCACGGGCAAGGTCGAGAAGTTCGCCGAGCACGGAACCATTGTGCACATCGACATCGACCACGCCGAGATCAACAAGAACAAGGTGGTCCGGCTGCCGGTGTTGGCCAATATCCGGGAGGCCTTGGAACGACTCAACGCGATGCTGAAGGAGGGGGGCCATCGCCGCAGGAAATCGCGTTTTGACGCTTATCCGGAGTGGTATGCGCAGATCGGGGAATGGAAGAAGAACTTCCCGACGAAATATGAGGCCACAGGGGAGGTGATCGCGCCGCAGTATGCGGTCGAGGAGTTGTACCGCGCATCGCGGGGAGAACTGATCATCACGACAGGGGTGGGGCAGCATCAGATGTGGGCTGGTCAATTCTATCATTTCGATCAACCGCGCAGGTTCATCACTTCGGCGGGGTTGGGCTCGATGGGATACGGGTATCCGGCGGCCATTGGAGCGAAGCTGGCTTGTCCCGCTCTCGAGGTGGTGGACATCGACGGGGACGGATCCTTTCTGATGAATGTTCAGGAGTTGGCCACGGCGAAGGTCGAGGGCATTGCGGCGAAGGCGATGATTTTGAACAATCAGCACCTCGGGATGGTGGTGCAATGGGAGGACTTGAAGTATGAGAGCAACCGTGCGCACACCTATTTGGGCCTGCCGGGAGACCGGGAAGCCATTTATCCGGACTATGTGAAGATGTGCGCGTCTTTTGGGGTGCCCTGCGAGAGGGTCTTGTACCGGAGTGAGGTAAGGCCGGCGATCGAGCGGATGCTGGCTTCCAAGGAAGCCTATGTGCTCGACGTGATCGTGCCTTACACCGAGCACGTTTTGCCGATGATTCCCGGGGGGATGACCTACCGGGACGTGATCACGGAACGTGTGGCTTCCGGGAGCAGCTCGGCGAACCGTCATCTGCCGACCGCCCTGTGAACAGTCCGGCGTGTCGAGGGATGCTGGGACGGCTTGCGCCGGAGGCGGCGGGGGTCAATGGCGGGGCGAGGACCGCGAGGTGCGGATTCCGAACCACGGACGCGGGTCCGTCGAGGCCGGCACTGAAAAGGGACGTATGCTGGAAATGGATGGGGGTCATGGCGGCGGCGATGCTGACTGCCGGCGGCATAGGCTGTGAGCAAGTTACACGTCAGCAGAGTGCCGAGCTGTCGGGTCCGGAGTTGCGGCGTTTACTGGCCCCGCAACCGTTTCCGCCGCATCCGGAATATGCGGTGGCCACGCAACCGATGATGTTTTTTGTTCGGGGTCCGAGTGGGGCATTGGTCGCGGCGCGGACGGTGGGCAGGGGTGAGGCGGTCATTCTGCGGGGCGGCAGCGGCTCCTGGACCGATGTGCAGACTCTCGATGGTTCCATCGGACGGGTGATGAGCGGCAGTCTGCGGTATCCGACGCCGGAGGAAGCCAGCACGTTGCAGTGGCGGGCTCCGCCTGGAACGTCTGCCGGACCGTAACTTTTTTGGAGGAAGCGGACCATCGGGGTTGCTCTGGGACCGGGCGGGGGGCATAGTGATGCTGGGGCGGGGTCCGAGCGGTCGCTCGCGCCTTCAGGGCGTCGAGAGGAAAGTCCGGACACCGCAAGGCAGCACGCCCTGTGAAAGCGGGGGAGGCCGGAGCCCAAGCGACGGTCGACGGAAAGTGTCACAGAAAACATACCGCCCGCACCATCCGCAAGGATAGTGAAGGTAAGGGTGAAAAGGCGAGGTAAGAGCTCACCGCCCCGGCCGCGAGGCCGGGGGCAGGACAAACCCCGTGCGGTGCAAGACAGAACAGGAGCAGCAGGCCGCCTGTCTCGTTTCGCGGCGCCCTTCGGGGCCTCGCGGAACAGCTCCGGGTGTTAGTCGCATCCCGCTTCGGCGGGGCCCCGTTCGCGCGGGGAGATAAATGACCGCGGACCCGTTCGCGGGCGCACAGAATCCGGCTTATGACGACCCCGCCCCCACTTCTTTTGTCCCGCACCCCCTCCAGTGATGTTCGGGGTTTCCGGGATTGACCGCGGGAGGTCTTCCATGTTGGATCTCGGGCTTCTCCTCGATCAACATGAATAGAATCCTCTGGTTTGGTTCCTTCCTGACGGTGTGGCTCGCCGTCCCGGCTCCGGCTCAAGTGACGGAAGAGCAGGAACCAGACGCGGTTTCTGCCGAGGGCGGAGCGCTGCTCGATACAGCGGAGATTTACGGGGAGTTGGAGAAATACCAGACCTGGCCCTTGAGCGCGAGCGCGATTGGGGGCGAAGACATCCAGTTGGACCGGATCGAAACGGCGCGCGATCTTTCCGAGAGCATACCCAATTTCAGCATGACCGACTCCGGGCTGCGCGCTTTCGGGGATGTGATGACCATGCGCGGCTTGACCAATACGGCCTTTTTCAGCAATCCGGCGGTGGCCTATTACATCGACGACGTGCCGCTGGCCAATCCGGCGTCTTACACTAACGTATTTTACGGATTGGACCGGGTCGAGGTGCTGCGGGGACCGCAGGGGACCTTGTTTGGAAAGAACGCCTATGCTGGGGTGGTCAACGTCTACACGATCGAACCCGACAACACTTGGCGAGGCGATTTCGGCGTTGCCGTGGGTGAATACGATCTCTACGAAGCGGATGGATGGATTGCGGGCCCGCTTGTGGCCGACACGCTGTTTCTGCGTTTGGGAGGGGCCTACGAGGAACGGGATGGGTATTTGCACAATCTCACCTTGGGCGGAAACCCGGATCATCAGCAGCATGCGGGCGCCATGGGATCTCTGATCTGGACGCCGGCTGACGAGTGGCGGTTCACACTGTCGGGAACCTGGGACGCGTTCGACGACGGTGATCCGCGTCTAGTTCCGCTGAGTGGTCCCATCGACGAGCTGCGCTCGAACGTAGCGGGCGAAGCGAGACAGGAGAGCAACAGTCAGGCCTTCAAAGTGGAATACGAAGGAGACCGGTTCCGGGTGTTGTCGGTGACTTCACGCTATGATTGGGAGATCGATCCGTATTTTTTCGATCTGGATCTTTCCGCGTTTCCGGCGGCGACCTCAGAAATAGTGCAGATGCAAGAACAGTGGAGTCAGGAGATCCGGGTGGAGTCGGTCGAGGAGGGAGGGGACTGGGATTGGCTGGCGGGCCTGTTTTTCTCTGATTTGGACATCGACGGGGGCACCGAGCGGGGTTTCACGGTTCCTTTCCTGGTGGTGACGACGACGGACTACGAGATCGAAGAACAAAGTTATGCGTTGTTCACGCAGCTCAGCTATCATGGGTTTCAGCCTTGGGGACTGCATGTCGGGGTTCGGGGCGATTATTTGGAGAAGGAGATGCGCAGGGACGCTTTCGGTTTTGCCGGTCCCGTGCCACGCATCGAACTTGACGAGGATTACTCGTTCCTTAGTCCACGGGCCGGCATTGACCGGGACTGGGGAGATCACAGTTTGGTTTACCTGAATACAGGCTTGGCTTTCAAACCGGGCGGGTTCAGCGCCTTCGTGGATGATCCGGGCCTCGCTGAGTTTGACAACGAAGAGGCCTGGACCACGGAATTTGGAATCAAGACGCGGTGTTGGGACGACCGGATTCGCTCCAACGTGACGCTGTTCTACAACCGGATCAGGGATTACCAGGTGGAACGGAGTTTGTTCGGGACGGATTACGCGGTCATCAACGCGGACCGAGCAACGAGTTACGGCTTCGAGTGGGAATTGTCGGTGGAGGTGTGTGAGGGGTTCATCCTGCTGGGCAGTCTCGGGTTGGCGCAGGCGGAGTTGGATGATTTCGAGGACCCGCTGACGGGCGAGGATCTTTCGGACAACCACCCCCCGTTTGTGCCGGAAATCGACGCCTCCTTCGGCGCGTTGTACCGGCATTCCTGCGGGTTTTTTGCCAGGCTGGAAGTGGTCTATCAAGGACGCACTTTCTATTCGGATGGAAACGACGGCCGCTTTCGGGAGAATGGGTTTACCGTGGTCAATGGCGCGATGGGGTGGGAGAACAAGAACTTTCAAGTGGCTGTCTACGGTCAGAACGTTTTTGACGAGGAGTATTATCTCAACATGTCTCCTGACATCGACGCGGGGTCGCCGGGTGAGCCGCAGCGCTTTGGAGCCATGATGCGGCTGCGCTTTTAGCCCGCATTTCTCGAGACGGAAGCCTCAGAACCCCTGATCTTGCGAGCGGCAAAAAAGAGACCGGGGGAAAACGATGCGCTGGCGCTGGAGGCGGTCACACGAGACCGGATAAACAGCCTGACGAGCGGACAGGAACGCGCTTTGGCGCGGGCTCTTTTGCCCGTGAACTCTTGAGGATCAACGATCGAGAGCGTCCGCGCCTCCGGCAGGATTATTGATTGGGGCGCGGGCACTCTTGAGCCCTGGAGTTTTCGCTATGCCGAGAGCCGGAGGATCCACAGGGTCAGGGTGACGGTGACCATGCTGCAGAGAGTGGAATAGAATACCATGGTCGAGGCCAGAGAAACGTCGGCGTCAAATTCGTGAGCGAGCAGGGCGACGTTTACGGCAGTGGGCGCGCCCGCCCCCAGAATGAGAATGGGAGCGATCTCGGGGGGGAAACGGAAGAGAAGGACGAGCAGGGCCGCCACGAGAGGGCCGCCCGCAAGTCTTTGCAACAGCGCCCAACTGAGGACTCCGCGGAGCGGAGCGGGGCGGTATTGCGCGAGTTGGACGCCGAGTGTGATCAAGGCCACGGCGATGAGGCCCCCCTTGAGATGCTGGAGCGGAGCCCAGAGGGCGGGGACATCCTGAACCCGGTAAGGGAGTTGGCGGAGGATCAGAGCGGCGACGATGGCATAGAGGGAGGGTTGCCGGGCGATCGCGGACCAGACCCGCCGGGTCCCTGTTTGGCCAGCGGCTGAGCCGCCTCCCGCCACTAAGATTGTGCCGAGCGAAAACGTGGCGATGTTCATGGTCATGACCACGAAGACTTGGACGGCTGGACCGGAGGCGGGAAAGGCCAGGGCCATGAGAGGCAGACCGAAGTTTCCGCAGTTGTAGAACATGGTGGTGAGTTGAAGGGCGCGGCGTCCGGCGGAAGCGAGACCGAGCAGGGCGGCGGAGGCCCAACTCAGCGCGGCCATCGAGGCGATGACGCAGAGCGTAAAGGCGATGATCTGGACCGGGCGCCAGCCGGCTTGGGGCGATTCCAAGACCGCGACGAAAATAAACGCCGGGACAAAGCAATAGATGTTGAGCTTGACCAGCGTGCGAAGCTGGAGAGAGAAGACGCGGTCCAGCATCCAACCCAGCCCAGCCAGGACGAAGACCGGCAGGCAGATCTCGGTGAATATCCGGACGACGTTGGGATCGGAGGAGGGCATGGTCCGGGAAAAGAAAAGCAGGTGACGCAAGGCCGATAGACCGTAGGGTAGCTTGGATGTATTCGGACGACGATATTCAGTACGCCTTGGAGACAACGGAAATTCTCCTTGAGCCCGATCGCCGGATCGATACCTTTGGGTCGACCTGTTTTCACTTCCATCTGATCAGCCAACTGATGGACAGCGTGAGCCGGGTGCGAATTCGCAGCGGCAAGATCGAGGCGGACCGGCCGCGGATCATTACTCCGCAGGCCATAGGCGGGGTGCAGTTTGATGGGTGGGGGGAGCAGGCTGAGGATTTTCTGACCTGGCTGCGTCGTCAGGGCGGCAATCTGGCGGTGCTGCGCTATGGCTTTAGTTTCCGGAAAAGCGAGGTCCGGGAAGAACTGGTGCACGACCAGCTCGAGGGAGTCCGGGCCCGGTTGCTTGAAGATGTTCGGGTGGCGAACAATCCGCTGGATGCGGTGCTGGAAGGAGTGGACGACGCCTGGGAGATTTGCCTGCTGCGCTTCACCATGGACATGATTCAGAAATCTCACGGCATCAATGTGTTTGACTTCAAGCGCCGCGGTCTTTTGTGATAGGCGCAGGGGTTTGCCGGGCGACTTATGGGGAGCTTCCGAGTCAGCGTCTTTTCTCCGGTGCTCGTGTTGGCGATCGTAGCCTGCGCGGGCGTGAGCGCTTGGTACATCACCCAAGCCTACCAGAGCGGAACACAAGAGGTCGAGGAGGTCGAGAGCACCGGTTTGCCGGAACCTTTGGCGGACATCCTGGCCGCCGCCGCCGTGTATATGCGCGACAACCGGATGGTGGCTGCGCGAGATCTCTTGGTCCATGCCGTCCAATCCTTCCCTGACGATCCTTCAAGGGCGGAAATCCGGCGTCTGTTGGGGCGAGTCAACGTGGACTTGCTCTTCACTGACGACGCGATCGAGGGAAAGTCGATCCACCGCGCGGAGGAGCCGGGCGGTTTGGCCGAGCTGGCGGAACGTTTGGGAACTTCGACAGAGTACCTGTTGCTGGCCAACGGCAAGTCGGTGCTGGCCGTGGAAGGGGACGAGGAGCTGCAGGTCTATTCCATGCAGTTCAGCGTGACGGTGTCGCCTGAGGAAAAAGAGGTCGTGGTGGAACGGAACGGGGAGTTTTTCGCTTCCTATCCCTTGCTTGGGATGAAATTGCCGCGCGGCGTTTCCCTTCCTTTTCCTTCCGAGGTGCGCAGCAAGTTTGAGTTGGTCGGAGGCCGGCGCGTCAATCCGGGCGATCCGGATTCCGGAAAGGGCGTCCGCTGTATCGAGATGAGCCATTACGGAGTGGTGCTTCGTCCGCCTCCCGGCGAGGGAGAAGATGCGACCGGCTTTTTCTTGGAACCGGGCGATCTAGACGAACTTAGCATTCTCCTGGGAAAGAACGGGAAGGTGCGGTTCGGCAACCCGGTGGGCGCAGATTCATGAGGCGCATGGTTTTGGATTTCGAGAAGCCGCTCTACGAGCTGGAAGCGCAACTCGATCAGTTGCAGCGCAGGTCGGAAAGCGGCCAGGTCGATCTTGAGGACGAGATCGAACGGAAGCAGGACGAAATTCGCGAGACTCGGCGGCGGATTTATGCGGAGCTTACCAGTTGGCAGCGCGTCCAGATTGCGCGGCACGTGGATCGTCCGTTCATGCTTGATTACCTGAAGCACTGTTTTGAGGAGTTTGTGGAGCTGCATGGGGACCGGCACATCGGCGATGACAACGCTATGCCGGGGGGCTTTGCCACGATCGGGGGACGCCGTTGCGTCGTGGTGGGACATCAGAAAGGGCGGGACACCAAAGAGAATCTCATGCGCAATTTCGGAAGCGCCCATCCGGAGGGCTACCGCAAGAGTTTGCGGATGATGCGCTTGGGAGAAAAGTTCGGCTTGCCGGTGGTGGCGCTCATCGACACCCCCGGCGCCTTTCCCGGGGTCGGGGCGGAAGAGCGCAACATCGCCGAGGCCATCGCCTTCAATTTGCGGGAGATGATGCTGCTGCGCACTCCCATCGTGGCGGTGATTCTGGGAGAGGGCGGCTCCGGAGGAGCGCTGGGGATCGGAGTCGGCGACCGGATCCTCATGCTCGAGAATTCCTACTACTCGGTGATCAGTCCGGAGGGGTGCGCGGCCATATTGTGGAAGCATCGCAAACATGCTCCCGAAGCCGCCGATGCCTTGCGCCTCACGGCCGCCGACCTCAAAGAACTCGGAGTCATCGATGAACTAGTGCCCGAGCCTGAGGGTGGCGCCCATGTCGATCACGCGGCCGCAGCGAAACAGCTTCGGCGCGTTCTGCTGCGAACTTTGGAGGAACTGGCTCAGATTCCGTTGGATCAGATCGTCGAGGCGCGCTACCGGAAGTTTCGCGGGTTTGGAAGTTTTCGGGAAGAGGGAGCGTGAACATGACTTCGGTGTCCGTGCAGTGTCCGGTCTGCGGCGAAGTCTTCGTCGTCCTGGCGCCACCGGAGGAGGAAACTCCGGCTGATGTGGACTACGACTGCGAGGTCTGTTGCCGGCCGATGCGCATCCTCTTTACGTGGAGTGCGGAGGGACCGCAGGCTGTGGCGGAGCCGGCGTAGCCCACATTTCTCATACCCTTTCTGCTGCGCGCGCTGCGCTCCATCCTGTCTTCTGACCGGGGTCAGCATCTGTCACGTCCTCTGGCCGGAATGTGCTTGCGACCCTCGATTCCCTGGATACATTCCGCCCCTCACCTCACCGAGCCAAGAGGAATATCCCATGTCCCAGCATCGCAGTTTGAAAGGAGCCGGCGGCAGCGCCGCGTTGAAGCGAAACGTGCTCAAGCGTTTTGAGCGTGTGGAATTGCTGCGCAAACGGGGGCTGTGGAAGGAGGGTCAATCTCCTCAAGGGCTGCCGAAGACCAAACCGGAGTGACCGGGACCTTCCCGTCCATGGCGCCGTGCGCTTGAATCGCTATCTGGCCGCTTGCGGTCTGGGTTCGCGGCGTTCCTGCGAGGGGCTGGTGCGGGAAGGACTGGTGCGGATCAATGGCGCCGTTTGCCGGGAACTGGCCACTCAGGTCGAGCCAGGCGACCGCGTCGAGGTGGAGGGCTCGTTCGTGCGGCCGCAGGCGGAAGCGACTGTGCTGCTGCACAAGCCGCGCGGATACCTGACGACGCGCCGGGATGAACGGGGGCGGCGCACGGTTTATGATTTGCTGCCCCCGGAATGGAGCGGTTTGCAGTATGTAGGAAGACTAGACCGGGACTCTGAAGGCCTGCTCCTGCTGACCACTAGTGGGGAGATCTCACAGCGTCTGACCCATCCTCGGCACGCCGTCGACAAAGAGTACGAAGCGCAGTTAAACCGGCCGCTGCGTGAGACCGACCGGCGGCGCTTGGTGGCGGGCGTGGAACTGGAGGAGGGAGTCGCTCGCGCTGCTTTGGTCCGGCTCCTGTCGCCGCGCTGCTGCCGGATCGTGATTCGCCAGGGGTGGAACCGGCAAGTCCGCAGAATGTTCGAGGCGCTCGGCTTTGAAGTGATGCAACTGGTGCGGGTGCGGGTGGGCAATCTCCATCTGGGAGAACTGCCGCCGGGCCGCTGGCGGGTCCTCGGGGAAGGGGAAGTGGCGGCCTTGCTCGGCGAAAGGAGTTAGCCGGCGTTTTCTCGCGCCCTTTCTGCCGTGGCGCGCCGCACCCCATCCTGCCTTCGGTCCGCTTGCCTCGGGCTTTGAACAGGGTCTGCTCACCCAGCTCTGCGCCCTGGGTTGCGCGCGGCCTTTGCAGTATGGGGTTCGCAGCGCCTCGCGACGATGCCGTATGAAGAATGCGGGGTAGTCAGGCCTTCCGGTAAACGATCGAACCCACATCGCGCCCGTTCGTGGCCAAGACATCGCTGAGGATCACCAGCGACTGACCTTTCTTCAGATCGTTCGTGCGGCGGAGGGCATCGATGGCCTCATTCAAGGTCGCCTGCGGATCCGCCTGGAATGGGAGTTGAACTGGGCGTACTCCGCGGCACAGCAACAGACGGCGTTGCACAGCGGAATCGGGAGTGATGGCGTAGATGACGGCGCGACGCGGGCGGAGATGGGCCACGTCTCGCGCCAGACTGCCCCTGCGCGTAAAAACGATCATTGCGGAATCCGGCATCGAATCGGCCAACACGACGGCGGCGCGCACCGTGAGTTGATCTTGGCGGGTCAGGATGGCGTGCTCGGCGTAGCCCGCACCACCGCTGCGTTCGATGCGCCGGGCGATGCGGTCCATCACCTCGACACAGCGAGCCGGAAACCGGCCAATCGAGGTCTCGCCGCTCAACATCACGGCGTCGGCCTCCTCGAATACGGCATTCGCCACGTCGGTGACCTCGGCGCGGGTGGGCACAGGATTTACGATCATCGATTCGAGCATGTGGGTGGCCACGATGACCGGCGTGCCCAGGATGATGCATTGCTTGATCGTGCGGCGTTGGATGATCGGCAGCTCTTCGAGCGGACATTCGATGCCGAGGTCGCCGCGCGCAATCATGATGATGTCGGCGGAAGAGATGAGATCGTCGATATTACGGACGGCTTCCTGATCTTCGATTTTGGCAATGACGAAGGCGGAAGACCCCGCTTGGCGGATGCGGCGGCGGAGCGCCGCCAGATGTGAGGCGTCCCTGACGAAGCTCAAGGCGAAGAAATCCATCTCCAGTTCAAGCCCGAGGGCGAGATCGACGCGGTCTTTGGCGGTGAGCGGAGGAAAGCGGAGGCGGACTCCGGGGAGGTTGATGTGGCGTCGCGACATCAACACGCCCCGGTTCAGGGCTTTTCCCAGGACCCGGCCCTTTTCCACGGACAGGATCCGAAAACGGAGCACACCGTTGTCGACGACGAGGGTGTCGCCCGGCTGCACGTCCTTGGAAAGACCGGAGTAATTGGTGGTCACGGAGAATTCCGCCGCCGCCCTGAGACTACGGTTACGGAATTCCACTTGGGTCCCTCGCACGAGGCGGATGGGTTCCTGGACATCTCCGGTGCGGATGGAGGGGCCCTGCAGATCCATCAGGATGGCTACGGGCGTCCCGGCTTTGGCCGCGACCTCCCGGATGCGGGCACAGCAGGTCCGGACCCAAGGATGCGAGGCATGACTCATGTTGAGCCGGAAGACGTTGGCTCCGGCAGCGACGAGCCGGGTCAATACGGCCGGAGACTCGCTGGCCGGCCCCAAGGTGGCAATGATCCGGGTCTTCCGTTCCATCCAGGGGTCTGAATGATCTGGAGGAGAAGCAATGTCAATGCCGGGCCCCGAACTCTTGCGGCTCATTGGCGGAGAGGGAAAGAAGGGTTCGCCCTCCGGGTGAGGACTGTGGCATGGCCCTATCCGCCTTCGTCCACCACGGCGCTTCGCGCATCGAGCGAGAGCGGCAATCCTCGCCACAGTCCAAGAGCCTCCGGTTTCCCCGGGCGATGACTCCAGCCGCGTTGCACGGCTGCCCGCGATCGCCTGCGGAAAAGAGGGTCGCTCAAGAATCCGGCGCCGCCTCGGTGAGCTTCGCGAGATACACAGCGGGATTCTCGTTGAACGTATCCAGACAACCTGCGCAGCAAAACTTTACGGTCGTTCCCTCATGGACGTGGACGTAGGGTTCACCCATACTGCCCAGAGGTTCTCCGGAAAC
>DATKCT010000057.1:0-10530 GCA_035513055.1 Verrucomicrobiales bacterium
GTTTCGCCAGCCGCTCAATTCGGAATAGAAGGCGGGCGCTTCGAAGATGGCGCCGACGTGGCGCAACGCTTCTTCCCGCCGGGTCTGCACGGGGATGCCTTCAATGAGAATCTTTCCCTGGTCAGGGGTGATCATGCCCAGGAGGATGCCGAGCGCGGTGCTTTTCCCGGCCCCATTGTGACCGAGAAGTCCGAAAATCTCTCCGCGGCGGATTGTGAAGGACACGTCGGACAGGGCGCGATGTTTTCCCGCAAAGGTTTTGGTCACGTTCATGGCCGCGACCACCGGACTCGCAGGCGCGCCGTTCATAACCCAGGGCAAGGCTGCCGTTTGGTGCGGACGGTTTGGTGGTGGGACAGAGTCTTTGCAGTGCGGCAGCCTGCTGTCGCTGTTCTGTTCCGTGGCCGGCTGCGGGCGTGTTGAAGGAGGTGCATCATTTTGCTGCCGCCTTTCTGTTCCGCAGCCTGCTGCGGGTCGCGGCCCCAGGAAACCATGGCGGGAAGGATGCGCGGGAGGTTTCGCTTGTCAGGCCCGTAGAGGCGTGTCCATGGTGTCAACGCTTTGGAACGGCCCGCATCGCACGATGGCGCGACCCCGGAGGCGTTGCGCGTGCTCTTGGGCGGGGTTCCGTTCGGCCGGGACAATATCGGCGACGAGGCCATTGTCGAATGTGTTGCGGAAATGGTTCGCGATGCGGCTCCGAATGCCCACGTAGCCATTTGTTGCGATAACACGGCCACAGCGCAGCGGTTGGGTCTGGCCACGGAGCCGTTGTTGGGTTTTCTCGAACCATGGACCGGGCTGAAGGCCATCCAACAGGTGTTGAGCGACTACGATGTCTGGATCTGGGCAGGCGCGACCGGCCTCTCGGATTATCCCCACGTAGGTATTCAGCTTCTGGAAGCGGCGGAACGTCAGGGCTTGCGGCGCATCCTTTTCGGAGTCGGGATGAACAGTGAACTCAATCCCGCGCTCTATCGCCTGGGACCCGGTTGGAAGAGGTCGGCGCTCGAGAAACTGGCCAGCATCACCGGCGGTGCGCTGCGTCCCGTGGAATGGTTGGACCGGAGACGGGACAGCGCCATGCGGCTGCGCATCAGCCGGGCCCTGAGCGCGGCCGATCTCATTATCGTGCGAGACGTGGAATCGCGGGACGAACTGGGACGCGGTTCGCCGGGCTGGGACCCGTCGCGGATCGGGATCGGGGCCGATCCGGCCCTGCGGATCCGGCCCATGTCCCCCGGCGAGCTTCCTCTCACGCCCGGTGAACGCCGCCTCTTAAGCCGGTCGGCCCGGCGGATCGGCATCTGCATCTCGGCCCAACGCCCCGTAACCCATGGGGGGGAACTGGCGAAGATGGTGGGCGAGTGGCTCGATGAGCCCGCCGCGGCGGTTTTTGGAATCCCCATGAATCCCGAGACGGATGCCGAATGGCTTCGAAACCTCCGGGCAGAGACTCCGGGGGCGGAGCGGTTTGTGGTGGTCGAGAACTGCCGGACGCCGGCTGCCGTGGCCGGTTTGGCCGGGCAAATGGATGTCGTGGTGTCCAGCCGCCTGCATCTGCTCATCCTGGCCGCGATCAGCCGGACGCCCTTGGCCGGGATCGGCCGCGGGTCGAAAGTGGCCAGTTTTCTGAAGCCGTTCCATTTGGAGCCGGCCGGCGAAGCCGAGAACGTGGATTTCACCCGTCTTCACGGTGAGGTGCAGCGCTTGCTGGACCGGGACCAAGCGGAGGCCTTCCGGGAAAAGGCGGCTGAGGCGTTGCGAGACTTCGGCGAACGGCTGCGGACGATGGATACTCAGTTGCGACACGCGCTCGCGTGAGCATGGATACGGAATTATGGTCGGCATGCTCTGCAACGGAGGTCGGACGCGCTGGATGCTCGCGAGCTGCGCCGTTCTGGTTTTGAGTCTGGGGGGAAGCGCTTGGTTGCCGGCCCGAGAGGGTGAAGTCGTCGAGACCTTGATGGACTTCGAAAATCCCAATTCCTCAGCGACCGGAGCGTTGACTTCCTTTCGGTGGAGCGACGAACTCGAGGAATGGAGGGGTCTGCTCAGTGGACGCGAACGGGTCGAGGATCCCGACGCTCCCGGCAACCACGCCTTGCGTCTTTGGGTCCATGACGCTTTTCCATGGACATCGGAAAGTGATCCGGGTTCCGCCGGGTTCTGGCTCATCGAGTTCTATGACATCCTCAGCTTACTCAATGGCTTCATCCCGCCCGAGGCCGACGCCTTGCGGATCCGGGTGAAACCTATCCGGGGTCAATTCCGGTTTTGTCTTTGGCAGATCCCGCTGACCATGGCCACGGGCGACGCCTATACCGATCTTCGCGTGGCGCATGCCCTCGAGGCGGGCCAGGGCTGGCAGACGATCGATTTCCCACTCAATCACGACCTGCAAAGAAACTTCCGCCGAAGAGATTGGTCGCTCAATTCTCCAAGCACCTACTTCACTCGATGGATTCAGGAAGTGCTGCACGTGAGCATGGTCCGGCTTCCGGGAGCGGAGTTCTTGCCTTTGGAATCCGCGGCCACCGAACCGGAGCGATACTCCGAGCTGCTTCTCGACGATCTCCAGTTCGTCAATCTCGGGGAAGGGGCTCCATTCCTCGAAGTGACGGAAGATCCCGTCAGACCAGTTCAGATCGCTCCGGAGGAAATCGAAGAGGTCGTGCTCGCTGCGGACTTCGAAGGCGGGGAAAGGCATGGGCGGGCGGTGACGCTGACTTTGCAGCCGGCTGTGTTGGAAGGCGTCGAGGATGACGGGACAGGCGGCTACCTGAAGCCTCGATACTTTTATGCCCCCGGCAATTCGGGCGGCTTGGACGTCGGAGGAGACGGACGGATCGACACCGCCTGGCATTTGCCGGCAACGCTGTCGGAAGCCGCAGAAGGATCCCAGGGGATCTTCCCGGGAGGAGGCGCCGCTTCCTTGCGAGCGGTCATGAAAGGCTATGAGTCGCAATCTTGGTTTGGCGTCGAGATGCCCGGAACGACGGAGGCCAACGCCGTGGAATTGCTCGTTAAAATGAGCCATCCGCAGATTGGATTAGACCGCTTGGTCGTGGATTTGCTGGGCTACACGACGCCGGTTGCGGAAAGGAATGCCTTTCCGCATGATGCTCTGGGCCGGCCGTCGTGGTCGCCCGCAGATGCGGTTCCGGAAGATCCCGCGGTGTGGCGCGAGGTCACCGCCAACGCCGTCATCGACGGGCAGACCCGCGTTTTGCGGCCGCTGAATTTCGATTACTTCTTCGATCAACCGCGAACCCGGGGCATGGCGGGTTTGTCGTATGCCTTCTATCATGCGCGGCGGATCGTGAACAACGGGGAGTGGTCCCGGCTCGTGATTCCCCTCGCGGATTTTCAATGCGCCTGGGGCCAGAGAAGCTCCGAGCCGCGCTTCATGCTCCAGCAGGCCCTGGATCCCGCCGAGCTGATCCTCCTGGTGATGACCTCGCCCTGGCGTCAACTCCGGAGGGATACGGAGTTCTTGGTCGACTCGATCCGGCTGGTGCGGATCCCGGTCGAAGGCGTCGCTCACCGTTCCTATTGGCAGCATCCGGACGTGTCGGTGTTCGGGCTGCGCCGGGAGGACGGATTTGTCTTGCATTCGGGATTGTGGAGGCAGATCCGGGAGGACTTGAGCGGAGAACTCCCCCGGCTGAGTTTGGCCCGGGAAGGGGGAGGTGTTAGCCTGAGCCAGCGCGGACCGGCGGGGCTCCGCTACCTGTTGGAATACAGCAGCGACCCGGGGATCGCGCCGTGGGAAACCATCGCCATCGACCGCATCACGGGGCAGGGGGAAAACGCGTTGCGGGCGCCGGCCGGGGAGAGCGGTTACTTCCGTGGATCGGCGCCCTAGTTAGGTCTGTCCATATATTGCTATGAAGCGGTTCCTGATTCTCGCTGCGGCTTGGCGACGGAAACACCATGGCCTGGCATGGGGCGTCGCCGGTCTCCTGGCCATCTTGCTGGCGCCGGGCTGCACGACGGTTGAGAAAGGGGCTGACAAGGTCGAGCCGGCCAGCCGGATGATGAGGCACCGCTACACCTTTGTCCTGCGCGGCGTGGTCGTCGAAGAAGTTTCTTTGCGCGGCGATACGTTGCATTTGGCGTTGCGTCAAACGCCCGGAACGGAGGGGAAATCCTCCTTCGGTTCGGCGGCGCCCGTCGCTTCCGACGGTTATTTCCTGACAAACCATCACGTGATCGAACGGGAGCTGGACGAGGATTTGTGGATCGTCATGCTGCGGGAAGGCGGGCCGGTGCAGGAGAGGGCGCGCGTGGTGTGGTCGGATCAGGAAGCGGATTTGGCCCTGCTGCATGCGCCGGTTTACACGCCGGATTATTTCCGGTGGACGGCGACGGGAGAACCGGTGGGACGCGGAGCTTGGATCCTGCAGGGCGGGTTCTTGACCGGCGTCCGCTCCGAGTTGGGCGGTTCGGTAGGGCGGATGAAGCGCCCGTTCGTTCCGGATGCGCCTGGCTCGGTCGGGTCGGCATTTCACTATTCCGCCTCAGTGCGCCGCGGCGACAGCGGAGGCCCCGTCGTCGATGAAAACGGCCGCCTCATCGGAATCAATTCCCAGTGGACCTTGAACGGGGCCTTTCTCCGGGACGGGTGGAGGGGCGGCAAGGGAGTCCGGCCCAATGTGGCCTTCTTGGAATCGGTGATCGCCGGGGATCGAGTCCAGCGGCCGGGGATCGCGGCGCAGTCGATCAGGGCTCGTCCGGTGGAAACGCATCGCCGCTTTCCGGAGAACGGACGACAGCGGCGGGACGCCTGGGTCGGTGGTTTGTGGTTAGTGGGCAGTGGTCAGTGGCCGGTGGCCGGTGGGCTGGCGGAAGGGGTCTGCCCGGCTCTCGTGGAGGGGAGGAGCGAACGGGATGAGAAATGTGGGCTCAGACCGGTTGGCGGCTGAGACAACGTTCTACGACCCGGGCCAGGTCTTGAAGGGGGAAAGGCTTGGCTAACATCCCCGCAAACCCGTGTGCCGCCAGACCGGCTTCGCTGTTCTCGTCAAAGGACCCGCTGGCCGCGATGCAGACGACGTCGGGCTCAATGGCGCGCAACTCTTCGAAGGTGTCCCAGCCGCTGAGCCCCCCGGGGAGGGTCATGTCGAGAATCACCAGATCAAAGCCTGTGCCCGTGGCCCAGGCGGCCCGAAACCGGTCGATTGCTTCCTGACCAGAGGATGCGGCGGTGACGCGGTATCCATATTTCTCCAGAAAGCGCTGGGCAAAGGCTGTGATCTGGGCCTGATCATCGACAAAGAGGATGCGCGTCCCATCGCCGTGGAGCGAGAGCCCTTCGGGGTCCGGCGCCTGGCTCTCTTCGCCACTGAGAGATCCGGCTTGCGTCTCGAGCCCGGCCGGAAGCGCGGGCAACAGGAGGGAAAAGGTGCTCCCCCGGCCCGGCGCCGATTCCACCCGCATGGCGCCCCCGTGTTGCTGGACGATGCGCCGGCAGGTGGCAAGCCCCAGACCTGATCCCTCCGGTTTCGTGCTGAAGAGCGGATCGAAAATGCGAGGCAAGTGTTCGGGATCAATGCCGCACCCGCGGTCTCGAACGTCGAGGATCAGGTATTCCCCCGCCGTTAACCCGTCTGGTCCCGGATCGAAACGGCGGCTTCGGGCAGAGAGGTGAATCACTCCTCCTTCCGGCATCGCTTGCCGGGCGTTGAGCAGAAGATTGTTCAGAACTTGGATCAACTCGACCCGGTCTCCAGCAATCGCGGGAAGCTCTTCCGCGATGTCGGACACGATGCGGACGTTCGATCCGAGTCCCGCAATGTGCACCGATTCCGCGATCAGCCCCGATATCTCGCAGCGAGAGCGCCCCTGAGGCAATCCTTTGCTGTAGTTGAGCAGACCCCGGCAGAGGCGCGTGGTCGAATCCGTCACCTTGAGCACCTGCCGCACTGCTTCCTTCAGCGCCGCGGCGTCGTTTTCCTGAAGCGCCGTCTCGAGTTCCCCGCGAATCACCGTGAGGGCGTTGTTGACGTCGTGCACGTAGCCGCCGGTGATGTGCGAGAGCGTGTTGGCCCGCTCGAGGACGAAGTCCGTTTCTAAGGAAGCCCCGGCGCTCAGCCCGGTCTCTTCGATCCTCGAAGGCCAAAGCAGCGACACGGCAAACGTGGATTCCCGGGCTTCGCCCTCTGCGAAGAGCGGGGAAACCTTCCACCGCACGCCTTGCAGCGCTTCAGGAAGCGCCGCTGCGCCGTCTCCTGAGTGAAAAACAGCGGGACCTGCGAGAATCTGCTTCCAGCGCTCGCGAAAAGGACTCGAGGGCGCGCCGCCGAGGACGCCGGCGAAGGCACGGCCGCGAAGCTCGTCCCCATCCGCTCCCGCGCGCTTGGAAAACGCCGGGTTGGCGTAAAGGATCCCGAGGGTCTCCGGCTGTCCGGGATCACCTTGAAGGATGAGGACGCCTTCTTCGAGTTGATCGACGGTGCGCTTCCAGTGATGATTGATCACTTGAAGCTGTTGAAAGGACAGGGACACGCGGAATCAGCCGGCGGGCGGGCGGAGAGGATTGTCAACGAATCATGATATTCATCGAAACCGGGATTTTTCTCAATCTGAAAAGTCTAATCCGCGTTTTCCTGCGGGCCGCGCCTGCGGTTGGGCCTCGAAAACGAGCGGGGAAAGTGTTGCTCCGGAAAAAAGAGATTGCCAGGAGATCGTTCCAGAATATCTTCGCCGCCCTTATGTCCAGGAAAGCCGGCAGAGCCAAAACGCGGAAGGCCGTATCGAAACGGTTCAAGGTGACGGGCACCGGCCTGTTGGTGCGCAACAAGCCGGGACGCCGGCACCTTCTGCAATGCAAGAACCGCAAGCGGAAGCGCAACTTGAGGAAATCGGTCGTGGTCGCTGCGGTGGACGCCCCGCGGATCCGTGCGAGCATGCCCTTTATGTAAACCATGAGCAGCGGCGTCTCCGGCTTCGGCTGGGGGCGCTGGGTTTGGCCGTCTGTCCCGCGAGCCGGGACCCGGGAGCGGGCGAGGCGGCGGACCCGAGAGAATCAACCGCCCCTTCCAGAGTTTGCCGTTATGTCCAGAGCAACCAATTCCCCAGCCAGTCGCAAGCGCCGGAAGCGTGTCCTGCAAAAGACGAAGGGTTTTCGCGGATTTCGTTCCAAGCTGTTCCGTTACGCCAAAGATGCGATCTATAAAGCGCAGTATTGGTCCTACCGGGACCGCAAGACGCGCAAGCGCAATTTCCGGTCCTTGTGGATTCAGCGGATCAACGCGGCGGCTCGTGCGCGAGGGATGACCTACAACCGTTTCATGGAAGGGCTGAAGGCCTGTGGCATCGACCTGGACCGGAAGGTGTTGGCGGACATGGCGGTGCGCGACGAAGACGCCTTCAATGTTTTGGTCGAGTCGGCCAGGGAGGCCATGGAGGCGAAGGAGCAGGCGGGCGCCGCGGCTTGACCGGGGGTCCGGGCGCCGGTTTCGCCGGTTTTAATGCGCCTATCGCGCCGGGCGGAAGCCGGAACCTGGGTCCGGCGGGAGTCCGGGGGGCGCGCCGGGAAGCATCGGGGCGGGGAGTGGCAGTGCGATGAGTCTTTTGGACGAACTCGATTCCTTGGAAAGGGAAGCGCAGGAAGCCTTGGCTGGCGCCAGATCGGAAGCCGGCTTGGAGGAGTTGCGGTTGCGTTTTCTCGGGCGGAAGGGCCGGGTCCCCGCTGCAGCCGCGGCGATGCGGGACGCGCCTGCCGAGGAGAGACCGGCCCTGGGGAAACGCTTGAACCAGGTCCGGAACGTATTGGAAGGCGCCATTGCTTCACGGCAGGCAGCGCTTTTCGCGGAACGCGATGCGGCGGCCGCGGCGGCGGTAGACGTGACCCTGCCGGGCCGGGCCCGCGCCGCCGGGACCATGCATCCGCTCACCCTCATGCTTGACCAGGCTGTGCGGATCCTGCGCGGCATGGGATTCGCCTTGGCGGAAGGGCCGGAGGTGGAAACAGAGTTTCATTGCTTCGACGCGCTGAACACGCCTCCCGACCATCCGGCGCGCAATGAATCGGACACATTTTACTTTGCCGGCGGGAATCTCTTGCGGACGCACACCTCGACGGTGCAGATCCGGGCCATGGAAGCTGCGCCGCCGCCCCTGCGCGTGATCGCTCCGGGGAGCGCTTACCGGCGCGACGAGATCGACGCCACGCATTTGAGCATGTTTCACCAGATCGAGGGGCTCTGTGTGGCCGAAGACGTGAGCCTGGCCGATCTGAAGGGAACGCTGGAGGGGCTGTTCCATGAATTGTTTGGACCGCATACGCGGGTGCGGTTCCGTCCGCATTTCTTTCCATTTACGGAACCGAGCTTTGAGATCGACATCGAGTTGGCGCTGCGCGGCAGGGCCGCCCGCTGGATCGAAGTTGCCGGGTGCGGGATGGTGGATCCGGGTGTGTTCGAGGCGGTGAGCCGGTCGCGCGGGGACGCGGCTTACGATCCGGAGCGAGTTCATGGTTTCGCTTTCGGCTTCGGCCTCGAACGTCTGGCTATGATTCGCTGGGGCATATCCGACATACGATTGCTCATCGAGAACGACGAGCGGTTCCTCAGGCAGTTTGCGGGACGGGTTTGGTGACCGGGGGTCCGGAAGCCGTTGGAAGAGTGCTATGCGCGCATCACGAAACTGGTTGGAAGAGCATGTCGATCTCAGCGGATTGACCGCGGCGGAGATTGCTCATTGCTTGACCTTTGCCGGCGTCGAGGTCGAGGGGATGGAGGAACGGGGCGGCGGTTTGTCCGGGATCGTGGTGGCGGCCATTCGCAAGTGTGAGAAGCACCCTAACGCTGAGCGCCTCAGCGTTTGCATGGTGGACGACGGGAGTGGGACGCTCCGGCAGATTGTCTGCGGCGCCAAGAACTTTGCCGTGGGAGATCATGTTCCTTTGGCGCCGCCCGGCATCCAGCTTCCCGGAGGAACCCGGATCCGCGCTGCGGAACTGCGCGGGGCGCAGTCCGACGGAATGCTGTGCAGCGGCGCTGAGTTAGGCCTCGACGACGACGCCAGCGGATTGCTCATCCTGGACCGGGATTCCAAGCCGGGGCAGGCGCTCGCCGATCTTATCGAGAACGACGCCGTGTTTGAACTCGAGATCACGCCGAACCGTCCGGATCTGTTGTCGCACCGCGGGATCGCCCGCGAATTGGCGGCCGCGACAGGGCGGGAGTTTCGCGGGCCGCCCGCGCTCAGCGATGCGGGTGTCCCGGTCCGCGCCGCGACGGCGGAGGAAGTGCGCCTTGAAGCTCCAGAATTGTGTCCGCTCTATACCGCCCGGCGCATCCGCGGAGTGAAGGTAGGCCCCAGTCCGGACTGGCTTCGGCGCCGGTTGGAATCGATCGGCGTCCGGTCCGTGAACAACATTGTCGACATTACGAACTTCGTCCTTTTCGAGACTGGACAACCGCTTCATGCCTTCGATTGGGGGCGGTTGCAGGGCGGGATAGTGGTGCGGCGAGGGGGAGCGGGCGAGTCTTTTCTCGCGTTGGACGGCGAAACCTACCACCTGACCGAGGACGATGTGGTCATCGCGGATCACAGCCGGGCCGTGGCCATCGGCGGGGTCATGGGTGGCGAGGAATCCGGGGTAACGGAGAACACGGCCGATTTGCTTTTGGAGAGCGCCTGTTTTCTTCCGGCGGCGATCCGGCGGACGTCTCGGCGGTTGGGATTGAGCAGCGATTCCAGCTACCGCTTCGAGCGCGGCGTGGATCCTTGTCAGACCGCAGGTGCGGCGGACTTGGCGACGCGCTTAATTCTCGAGACGGCGGGAGGAACGGCGGAGGAAGTGTTGACGGCGGGTCTGGTCGCTCCTCGCCGCGAAGCGCTGCGTTACGACTATGATTTAGGAAATCGTCTCCTCGGCATCGACCTGGCTCAAGCGGATGTCGACGCCATTCTCGGCCGCCTTGGCCTGCGCCGCGTGAGCGGCGATGCGCGAGAATCCTGGTGGGAGATTCCCTCTTACCGCCTCGATCTCGAACGTACTGTCGATTTGATCGAAGAGGTTGTCCGGATGCATGGTCTGGACCGGGTGTCAGGCCGGCGGGCGGCGCTGCTGCCGGGCCGCAGCGAAGCGGACGAGCGCTACGACGCATGCATGCAGCTTCGCGCGTATCTGGCCGGAGCTGGTTTCCTCGAAGCCAGGACCATGAAGCTCATCGCCGCATCGCAGTTGAAAGACGACGTGTTCGGGCTGCGCAGAGCAGGCGGCAGCGAAGCCCTGACTCTGCTCAATCCTATGAGCGACGATCACACCTGCATGCGCCCCTCTCTGATCCCCGGCCTTTTGGCGGCGGCGGAACGGAACGCCCGGATGGGGGCGAACTCGCTGCGTTTCTTCGAACTGGGCGCGGTGTTCTCCCAACACCCGAAGAGTCCCAGGGCGACCGAAGCGGAGCATGTGGCGATCCTTTTGGGAGGTTTGATCGAGAACCGGGACTGGCTGACGCCGCGGCCGCGGCAGGCCGATTTTGCCGGATTGCGAGGCATTGTGGAAGGTTTGGC
>DATKCT010000058.1:0-11904 GCA_035513055.1 Verrucomicrobiales bacterium
GGCCAACCGGATTTTTGTTGAGTGAGTGCTATTGAAATTCCCTGATCCCATTGGAGTACACCCGGCGGGAATCGAACCCACATCTCTGGTTCCGGAGACCAGCGTTCTATCCTTTGAACTACGGGTGCTCAAGCGAGCAGAAACCGTAGTGCGCGGCCCCCTGACTGTCAACCGCCGCGGGAAGGCCGCAGATTCCAGCCCGGCGCCTCCCTAGAACGGAGTAGAACGGAGCGCTCGATGATTCAGGGGGCACGGTCCGGGGCGCCCTTCGGTTCGGCTGGGCCGTTTGCAATGCTCCGGTTCTCGCTTTAGGGTTCGCGCGGTCAGCGCCTCCGCCGGATCGCTCCGGCAGAGCCGGTCCCATCAACATTAGCGTCTCTTCCAGCATGGAAACACCGACCCCAACCGGACCGGCATCGGAACTCCCGCCATCACTCGTTCGCCAGTTGGAACGGCTCCGGTCCCACCTCTGGCGCGTCAAGATCTCCCAGGCGCTCTGCACCAGTCTGGCCGCCATCTTCTGTTCCTTTCTCCTCCTCTTTGCCTCTGACCGCCTATGGAACACCCCGCCCGCAGGCCGCCTCTTCCTGTTTCTCGGCGGACTGGTGGTTTTCGGTCTCTTGATCCCCTGGGCCCTGCAGCATTGGGTCTTGCGGCACCAGCGTTTTTTGGCGCTGAGCCGCTTCGTCCAAAAGACCTGGCCACGGCTCGGCGACCGCCTTCAAGGAGTCATCGAACTGGCCTCCGACGACAACTCGAGCTTCCGGGCTTCGGCAAGCCTGAAGCGAGCCGCCCTCCGCCAAGTGGCCGAGGAAACGTCCTCGATCGATCTCAACAAGACGGTGCCCGTCTCCCCTCTGCGCCGATGGGCAATCGTGGGAAGCGTCCTGGCGCTGTTGACCCTCGCCGCCCTGATGGGGACGCCGCGCGCCGCTTCCAACTCTCTGGCACGCTGGTTCCAGCCCCTCTCCGACATCGAACGCTACACTTTCACCCAAACCAAACCACTCCCAAGCAAGCGCGTCGTTCCCATCGGGGAAGCTTTCACCGTCGCTCTCGCCCTCGAAGAGGATTCCCCATGGAAACCCAGCCGGGCCATCGCCCGCCTGCCAGGGCAGCCCAAACGGGTGTCCGCTTCTCAAGAGGGCGTTTTCCCCTTTGAACTTCCCGGCCAGACCGAGAACAAGTCCCTTCGCCTCCGCGTTGGCGATGCCCGACATCGCATCGACATCCTTCCCGCCACCCGCCCGGAACTCACCTCGCTGCTCGGCCGGGTCCAACTGCCGGCTTACCTCGGTTATCCCGAACAAGAAATCGATCTCCGGCGCGGCGCCGCGGACGTCCTCGCGGGCAGCACCGTCGTCTACATCGGCACGGTCAGCCGCGCATTACGCAACGCTTCGCTTACCGCCAGCCCCGTCCGGTCCATTCCGGTGCGAGGCTCGACGTTCGAATCCGGACCCGTTGCGGTCGAAGCCCATTCTCAAAGCGTCATCCTCGAATGGGAGGACTCCGTCGGTCTCGGCCCCCGCGAACCCTTCACAGTGCGCATCACCCCGCTCGAAGACCGGCCACCCTCCGGCGACGCCCAGAACCTCGGCCGCGTCGTCGCTCTGCTTGAAGAGGATACCCTGACCCTCGATCTGCTCTCCCGCGACGATTTCGGAGTGAAGGAAGTCGGCATCCTCTGGGAAACCGCCGTCGAAGGAGATGTCCCCCCGCTCACTCAGGGCTCGGCCCTGGCCCGGATCGGAAGCCACCTCGACACCGAACTCCCGGCCTCCGTCTCGTTCCAACCCAAAGCCTACGATGTCGGCCCGCAGAAACTCCACCTCTGGGTCTACTCGGTCGATTATCTCCCCGGCCGCGAACCGAGCCGGTCCGCACCCTACACCATCTTCGTTCTGGACCGCGCCCAGCATGCCCAGTTGATCCAACAAGAGTTCGGAAAACTGCGCGACAGCTTGGAAGAGATCGCCCGCGTCGAAGAGTCGCTCAACGAAACCAACCGCGAACTCGCGGATCTCGACCCGTCCGAACTGTCCCAACCCGAGAATCAACAGCGGCTCGCCCAACAGGAAGAAGGTGAGGAACGCAACTCCCGCGCCCTCGACCGGCTCAGCGAGCAGGGCCAGGAACTCTTTCAGGAAGCCGTGAAGAACGAAGACATCGACCCGGCCGCGCTGGAACAGTGGAGCCAGATGCTTTCGACGATGCAAGAGGTCGCCGGGCAAGACATGCCCCAGGTGGCAGCTTCCCTATCTCAATCACAGCAGAGCGCCGCGGCGGGACGGAGTTCCCAAAGCCAGCAACAGCTCTCCGAGGCGCTTGCAAAACAACAAGAGATCTTGGAGAAGCTGGGCCAGGCCATGGATCAAGCCGGGCTCACCGCCGAACTGCTGGAAGCTTCCACCTTCATCAACCGTCTCCGCAAGGCCGCCCGCGACGAGAGAACCGTCGGAGCCCATCTGGAGGAAGCCATTCTTCAAACCGTCGGAATGATGCCCGAAGAATTGGAAGATCCGGATTCCGCCCAACTGCAAAGGGTCGAGGAGCAACAGAAAGCCACGGGCCAGGAAGCCGGATGGATTCAGGAGGATCTCGGTCATTTTTACGCCCGCACGGGAAAGGCAAAATACCAGGAAGTGCACCAGGCCATGCGTGAGGCCAAGGTGATGGAAGAGATGACCGGCTTGACCGCTCAGATCCGGCAGAACCAAGCCGGCCGGTCCATTGCCGATACCCGCCTATGGGCCGAGCGCTTCAACGCCTGGGCCGACATGCTCACCCCGGAAGACGACGGGGGAGGCGGCGGCGGCGGGGAGGGCGGAGGCCAGCCTAACTACGAACTGCTCCTGGCCATCATGCGCATTGTTCAAAAGGAAATGGACATCCGCAACCAAACCCGCTCCCTCGATGCAACCCGCGAAGGGAATCCGGAATACACCACCCGGTCGCGCGCCCTGGCAGGCGAGCAGATGCTGGTGGGCAAAGATATCCACGATCTCATGGAAGCTTACCCCATCCCCATGCTCCATCAGATCCTCGGTCAAGCCGATCGCGCCGTGGCCGACGCCACCGGCCTGCTCAATCGTCCTGACACCGGAGGCGAAACCGTGGCCGCCGAAACCGAGGTCATCGAAATCCTGGCCAACGCCAGCCAATCCTGCTGCGGCGCTGGCGCCTCTGCCGGAATGATGGCCATGATGCAAATGATGATGGGCATGAGCGTCGGACAAAGCCCCGGCGGCAATCCCGGCGGCGGCTTGTCCGATCGCGCCAACGACGATGTCGCCGGAGACGCCGAAGGCGGTCGCGCCGAAGACCGCTCCGTGCAGAAAGCCAGCGGCCGCTCCCTTTCGGAGTTTCCCGCCGAGTTCCGCGAAGCCCTCGGAAAGTACTTCGAGGCGGTGGAACAAATCCGCCCATGATCGCATTGCGCACTTCCCAAGGCCCCGGCCGATTCGCCTGGGCCTCTCTGCTCGCCAGCCTCATCTTCGCCGTTCCCGCGGCCGGTCAGGGCCTGCTCGAACGCCGTCAGGATCCCATTCCCACGCTCGTGGAGAATGTTTATCGCCGGGGCCTGGACTACCTGGCGCAAACTCAGAGCGATCAAGGCTGCTGGCCTGACAATTATGGCGAACAACCCGGAGTCGTAGGCCTGGCCATCGTCGCCCTCCTCTCCCATGGAGAAGATCCCAATACCGGCCCCTTCGCCAAAGTCGTTCACAAAGCTCTCGACTACCTCATCAAGCAGCAGAACCAATCCAACGGCTATATCGGCTCCAGCATGTACAATCACGGGTTCGCCACGCTTGCCCTGGCCGAATCTTACGGAAATGTCGACGACGACCGGCTCGGACCGGTTCTGAAGAAGGCCATAGATCTCATCCTTTCCTCACAGCAACGCAACCCTCGGGGCGCCTGGCGCTACAGTCCGGAAAGTCAGGACGCCGACACCACCGTCGCCGGCTCCCAGATGGTGGCCCTCTTCGCCGCCCGCAACGCGGGCATCGCCGTTCCGGAAGAAGCCATCGAGAAAGGATTGAAGTTCTACGAGAGCTGCTACACCCCCGGCGGCGGTTACGGCTACAGTTCCGCCGGCGGACCCAACGTGCCGCGAACCGCGATCGGCGTTCTGGTCTATGCCCTCGCGCGCAAAAAGGACGCCAAGGGCTTCGAAGAAAGTTTCCGCTTCATCACCCAAGACCTCGATTACCGCGACAGCAGCTATCCGTTTTACTGCGAATACTACATGGCCCAAGCTCTCTTCCAGACCGATCCGGAAGTCTGGCGTGAGTGGGATGCCCGCAATGTCAAATACCTCGCCTCGATCCAACAGCCCGACGGAAGCTGGCAGGGCAATCACGGCCCCGCCTTCTCGACTTCCGCCGCGCTGCTCTCCATGGCGCTCAACTACCGGTTTCTTCCCATTTATGAACGCTGATTCCGCCCGTCTCGTCTCGCGGCCTGTCCCTCGCCCTTTTTCCCTCGTCCTGGCCGCCGCTCTGGTCTCGCCCGTCTTTGCCGAGATTCGCATCGAGTCGCCGCCGGCCGGCGGTCCCGCCCGCCAATCCTCCGAGATCGTCCCGGATCCGGCCGGACCTACTGCCTCAGGCGCGGCAGCTCAAGAGAAACCCGCGCCCGACCTGCTCAGCTTCCGCAACGGCGATCTGCTGCACGGCCGCCTGGCCCGTTATCATCCCGATGAAGGCGTCCGCTGGCAACATCCCGATGCCGCCGCGCCCATCATCTTCTCGACGAGCAACATCATTGAAGTCGTCCGCGACCCGGGAGAAGCGCCTCTCCAACGAGAGCACTTCTCTTATATCACCCTGACCAATGGGGACGTCCTGCCCGCCGAGATCATTTCCCTCGACGCGGAAACTCTCCGCCTCTCGACCTGGTTCGCCGGAGATCTCGCCGTGCCCCGGTCCCACGTCGCCCGCATCAGTCCGACACCTCCCTCGAGCGAGATCCTCTACAGCGGACCGCGCGGCCTCGACGGCTGGTCCAACGTCGGCCCCGACGGTCAGTCCGATGAGAACGCTTGGACCTACCGGAATGGAGGGTTCTACGGGTCCGGCCAGGCCAGCATCGGCGCTTCCTTCGATCTGCCGGATCAAATCAGCATCGAGTTCGATCTTCACTGGCAAGACATCAGTTCCATGAATTTCTGGGTCGCCGTCTTTTCCGATTTCGCCGATCCACAACCCCCCGCGGAAGAGCCGAAGGACGACGGCGCGGAAGGGGATAAAGACGCAGAGGAAGTCGAAGCCGCCGTCAAAGAAGCGGCAGCGGCGATCGAAGTCAGAGGACGTGTCGTCGAGGCCGTGGCGCAACGCGCCGTGCTCCGCGCCCCCGGCGGAGGGCTCGCCGGAGCGGCCCGGGCCCGGCCGGTCAACCGCCGGACCAATTTTCAGAATCGCCACGGGTCTTCCTACCTGTTCACCTTCAATTCCAACAATTGTTACCTCCAACGCTCGATTGCCATCGATAACGAGAATTTCAATTGGACCCAGCTCGGAGCTACCGGCGGCAATCTCTTCCGCCAGGCCAACAAAGCCCACATCGAGATCCTGGCCGATCGCGAACACAAAAAATTCGCCCTCGTCATCGACGGCGCCTTGATGGGCCGCTGGACTGAGGAAGGCGATTTCGCGGGATCGGGCAATAGCGTGGTCTTCTCCCTCTATAGTCAAACCAAAGTTCGCGTCAGCGACCTCACCATCTCCCGCTGGAACGGCCAGATCTCTACGGAGGAATCCCTCACTCCCGACAAATCCGATCTCGCCCGCCTCACCAACGGCAACGATCGCATTTCCGGTTCGGTTACCGCCATCGCCGAAGGCAAACTCGAAGTTTCCGCCTCTTACGGCGATATGAACATCCCCCTCGACCAAGTCGCCGACGTCTATTTGGCCGGCTCGACGCGCACCACCCCCGAAATACCCAAAAACTCTTTGCGCGCATACTTCGCCCAAGGCGGCAGGCTCACTCTCGGCGTGCAAGAGATTCTCGTTCCTGACATCGTTCGAGGTCAAAACCCCACCCTGGGCGAAGTGAGCTGCACTCTCGACGCGTTCTACCGCTTCCGCTTCGGAAGCGAAAGCGACGAGGACCAGAATTGGGACGATGAGGGGGATTTTTAACGTTTCGAGGCGGAATCGCGCTCCTGGCAGCCGTTCACCCGCAACCGCCCGTTCCGGATGGCCTTTCGGAAGGCCGCTCCGTTCCCTCATCCTCCCGCTGGCGTTCGCGGCCGTTTCCGCAATGCCCGCCCGCGCCCGCGCCGAGGCGCCTGCCTCCGGCCTCATCTCCTTTGCAGACGGTGATCAACTGCGCGGCCGCCTGCTTTCCATGACTCCAGGCGCGCCCGCCGCCTTCCTCCCCGACGGAGGAGACCAAATCGCGCAGTTGGACATGACTACCGTCGCCCGCATCGAATTTGCCCCGAAAGATGGCGGCCCGCCGGCGGACCAGGCCGCATCCGGTGCCGAAGATGGAAATCATGTGCTGCGATTCCACGATTCCACCGTGCTCACCGGTTCCGTCGCTTGGATCGACGACGCGATCATCGCCCTATCCTCCTCCCCCGCCGGTCCCTTGCACATGCCCAGGGAACAACTGGTCCGCCTGAGCCGGCGGCTGCCCGATCCCAATGTGATCGTCTCGGGCCCCGAAGCCGCCTGGGAGTTAACCAACCAAGGTGAAAACTGGTCTTTCCACCAGGGCGCGCTCTATTCCAACGACTACAGCTCCACCGCCCTACAAGTCGAGTTGCCGAGAAAGTTCCTGTTCGAGTTCGACCTGTCGACCAAAGGTCAGGTCAATCTCAATGTTTCCGTCGGGGCCCCCGACAAACAAAACCTCCACACCGACGCCTACCTGATCCAGGTCACCTCTCACTCGGTCAATCTCCGGCGTCACGCCCGGCGCGAAAGGGGTTCCGCCAACTATTCGCTCTTCTCCCATCATCACCCCCAGCCGGTCGCGGACAGCAGCGAGCCCTCTCCCGTGACCCGCTACCAGATCTTCTTTGATTTCGATCTAGGCCAAATTAGCTTGTTCCGAAACGGCGGGTTCATCGGCAGTGGTTCCGAATCCGAGGGATTCACCGCTCCTGCAGGGAATATAGTGAGCTTCACCAGCTTCGGCGGCGGCCGGGCCCGGGTCTCCCGCATTCGTCTTACCGAATGGAACGGCGCTTTTCCCGAGCCGGCTCCGTCCAACCCTCCTACCCAAGAGTCGGTGTCTTTGATGAACGGCGATATCCTTTCCGGCCGGCTCGAAGGTCTGCGCGAAGGTCTCTGCGCCTTCCATACGGCTTTCGCCGCTCTGCAATTTCCCTTTAGCGAAATTCGGGAACTCACCGCGCCACCACCGGATCCCAGCGGTGCGGCTCGCCCCTTTCCGGAAGCGGTGGCGCTGCTGCGGAACGGAGACCGCGTGACCCTGAGCCAGTTGCGTATCGACGAGGAGTCCATCGCCGGAACTTCCGCGCTGGCCGGAACCATCCGCCTCCCCCGCGAAACGGTGCGATCCATTGAGTTTCCTGCGCGAAGTTCGCGCCCGAGCCCGGTCGAATCCTGAGTTGCCGCCGTCCTGCCCACATGTCCGCTTCCACCTCCGTCCACCCCGCCTGGCTCGCCCTTGGAACCTTCTTCCTGAGCGCCCTCGGGCTCTGCGCCGAAGATCCCTCGCCGGATTCCGCTCAAGAAGCACCCCCGCAAATGTTACCTGCCCATCGCCTAACCTTGCGCAATTCCGACGAGTTGGGCGGCCGCTTTCTCGCCTTCGACCCGGGCGGCAGCCTCCGTTGGGAGACCGACAAGGCCGATGCTCCCCTCATCTTTCCAGCCTCCAGCCCGCTCAAAATTGATCTGAAAGCTGAGGAACCCGGACTCCACCGCCCTGCTTCCGCCATCGTCCAACTCCGCAATGGAGATGAGATGCCGGGAACGGTCCGGTCGCTGGACGGCGAAAGCCTCCTGCTCGACACCGAATTCTCCGGCGACCTGACCTTAGCGCGGCGGCACTTGCGCCAAGTCGAATTCTTCGAGCCCGACAGCCTCCGCTACTTCGGTCCCGATGGAGTCGACGACTGGGTCCAGACGACCACTCCCGCGGCATGGACCTTCCGCGAGGGCGCGCTGGTGGCCCGGCAGGCCGGTTCCATCGGCCGTGAAATCCCCCTTCCAGACCGGGCCCGCATCCTCCTCGATCTCACTTGGGAGCAGAACCTCTACATGTCTCTCTCCGTATTCGCGGAAGATCCCGACGAGGGGAACCCTGGACCGGGAAGCTACACCCTGCTCTGTCAATACGCCACTTTCCAACTCATGCGAGGAGTCCCAGTCCGGGACCGCAGGCCTCTCCGGCCTCCCGCCTTGAATCGGCGTCAGAATCTGCAACTGCGCGAGCAATTGGAACGGTTTCAGTTGCGGGCCGGGGGCCAGGCCGCCAAGACGATCGGGATGCAGGTCGAGAAAGGAGAATTCTATCAAAAACGCAAGGCTCGCTTGGAATTGTTCCTCCATCGCGAGCGACGAGAAATTTCGCTCGCCGTCGACGGTGAAGTCCTCTCCACTTGGTCCGATCCAGAGGGGTTCCACGGCAAGGGTAACGGCGTCGTGCTCCGGCACTTCGGGCATACCCCCCGCACCGCCGTCCATCGTATCGAAGTCACCGACTGGAACGGCATCCTGCCCGGCGGAGATCCCGTTGCCGCCAGTTCCGAGAACGCCGATCTCGTCTTCCTCCGCAACAGCGATGTGCTCGCCGGGGAAGTCCTGTCCGTAACTGAAGATCGATTGCTGTGCCGAACCGATTTCGCCGAACTGCCGGTTCCTCTCAAGCGCGTCCAACGCATTGTCTTCCGTGACTCCGCCGAAGTGTCCTCGACCGGCCCACGCTTCGACACCAGGGCCTTCTTCCGCTTGGGTGGATCGGTCACCGTTCGCATGGTCCGCGCCGACGAACAGTATGCCGTCGTGGAAAGCCCCTATTTCACAGAAAGACGCTTCCTTCTGGACCGGCTGAGCGCCGTTCATTTCGACGTCCACAACGAAAGCCTGTGGCAGCAGGATGACTCCGGATTCTGGTTCCCCGAACTGCCTCGGGTTATCTTCACTCTCCCCGATCCCGTGGTCATCCCGAGCCTGCTTCAGATTCCCGATATCGGGGAGTTCGACGAGACAATCTGGTTTGAGGAAGGGGGCGGCCTCATTCTCGTGGAATAGAGCCGTCTCCCGGCGATCCGCGCGACCTCTTGGCGGCCCGGTCGACTTCGCCTGGGCCTTCTCCTCGGCCGGAGCGCGCTCAGCAGCCGGCCATTCCCCACGATTCGCCGCCGGCCACTTCGCGGCGGAGCGGCATCTGGGCTCATCCGCGGATTCGAGAGCCGATCCTCTCTCCGCCCTTCATTTCTCTTTGACGGGCCTTCCCCTCATTCCTTAGCGTGGCGCCGGTTTCGCACCTGTGCCCCCACGCCATGACCGGTTCCTCTCCCCGCGCTTCCTACGCCACCTTCCGGCTCTGCGTGATGATGTTTCTCCAGTTCTTCATCTGGGGAGTCTGGTACGTGCCCATGTATCCCTATCTGGTCGAGTTGGGAATCGCCCCCGAACTCATCGGCTGGGCCTACGCTTCCACCGGCATCGCCGCCATGGTTTCTCCCTTCTTCGTCGGCATGATCGCCGACCGCTTCTTTCCTTCGCAAATGGTCATGGGCGTGCTCCATCTCGCCGGCGGCGTCTTTCTTCTGTTAGCCTCACGCGCGGAAGCGTGGGCCGGGTTTTTCCCATTCCTGCTTCTTCACTTGCTCTGCTACATGCCGACCTTGGCGCTGGCCAACTCCGTGCTCTTCCAAAACGTGAAAGATCCCCAGCAACACGCCCCGCCGATTCGCACGCTGGGCACCATCGGATGGATCGCCTCGGGCGTCGTCGTCGGCAGCAGCTTCCTCGCCGGAGCCGCCGGTTTCCACATGCAAGTTCCCCGCTTCCTCGGAGGCCCTGCCGCTCCCGAGGAATGGATCGCTCTCGGCCGGACTCATTGGCCGCTCGTCCTCGGCGCCGCGGCCTCAGGTCTTCTGGGCCTCTACTGTTTTACCCTTCCCCACACGCCCCCCCAACTCAAAGGCCAAAGAATCTCCGTGGGCGATGTGCTCGGTCTCAAGGCCTTGCGCCTCATGCGCGACCGTTCCTTTGCCGTTTTCATCATCTGCTCCCTGCTGATCTGCATCCCCCTTTCCTTCTATTTCCAATCGACCAACGGCTTTCTCCAGGCCATGGGCGTGCCCAACTCCGAGGGCGTCATGACTCTCGGCCAAGTCTCGGAGATTTTCTTCCTCTTCCTGGTGCCCTTTTTCTTCCGGAAACTCGGCGTCAAGAAGATGCTCCTGATCGGGATGCTGTTTTGGGTGCTCCGCTACCTGCTCTTCGCCAACGCCACGCCCCAATCCCATGCCCTTCTCTACCTCGGCGTGCTGTTTCACGGGATCTGTTACGACTTTTTCTTCTTCACCGGCCAGCTCTACGTCGACCGCCGCGCTCCGCAAGATGTCCGGGCCAGCGCCCAGGGCTTCATCGCATTTGTCACTCTCGGAGTCGGAATGTTCATCGGCGGCATCCTCAACGGATGGTGGAACGGCCGTCAGACCACCGGCGAAACCGTCAATTGGCCCGCCGTCTGGTACTTCCCCGCCATCATGGCCGCGGCCGTTCTCGTCGCCTTTTTTATCCTGTTTCGAGACAAACAGGTCGAATCCGGCAAAGCGTCCTGAGCCTCTCTGCCTAACTTTCCTCATCGCTATCCTCTGCCTATGAAAACTCTCGTCGCCGGAGCCGGCAACATGGGCGCGTCTCACGCCCGGGCCTACCAAAAACTCGAGGGTTTCGAACTCTGCGGCGTGGTGACCCGCAGCCGCGAGAGCCGGAACTCCCTCATCGCGGCCTTGGGTGAAGAGCTGCCTGGGTATTCCGATTTTCACCTAGCCCTTCGGGAAACCTCGCCCGAAGTCGTTTCCATCAACACCTATCCGGAAACCCACGCCGAATACGCCATCGCCGCGCTCGAAGCGGGAGCCCACGTCTTCCTCGAGAAACCCATCGCCGTCACCGTCGCCGACGCCCAGCGCGTGGTCGAAACCGCCGGCCGCTGCGGACGCAAGCTGGTGATCGGCTACATTCTCCGTCACCACCCCTCCTGGATTCGTTTCATCGATATCGCGCACACCTTGGGTTCTCCCCTGGTCATGCGCATGAACCTCAACCAACAAAGTTACGGCCGCATGTGGGATACCCATCGCTCCCTCATGCAATCGATGTCCCCCATCGTCGACTGCGGCGTGCATTACGTCGACGTCATGTGCCAAATGACCCAGTCTCGTCCCCTGCGCGTCAGCGCCATCGGCGCGCGACTCACGGAAGACCTCGTTCCCGGAATGTACAACTATGGTCAGCTCCAAGTGACCTTCGAGAACGGGTCCGCCGGATGGTACGAAGCTGGCTGGGGTCCCATGATGAGCGAGACCGCCTTTTTCGTCAAAGATGTCATCGGACCCAAAGGCTGCGTTTCCATCGTCGCCGCCGGAGCCGGCGGAGAAGGAAAATCTGCCGATATTGATTCCCACTCCAGGACCGAGGCCTTGCGCGTCCATCACGCCGCTCTGAATCCGGATGGCTCCTTTGCTCACGCCGACGAGCTGCTCAGCCTCGAGGACGAACCAGACCACGACGCCCTTTGCGAGCGCGAACAAGCCTACCTCCTGCGGGCCATTCGGGAAGACCTCGATCTCAGCGCCCACATGAACGACGCCGTCGACAGCCTGCGCATTGTCTTGGCCGCCGATCAAGCCTTCCGCGAAAGCCGGACGATCGAGCTGTAGCGCTACGCCCGGAA
>DATKCT010000059.1:0-34894 GCA_035513055.1 Verrucomicrobiales bacterium
CGTCTCTCCCGTCATCCACGCCCCGCTCTGCGTGATCGCGTCGTTCTCGACAAGCGTGACTTTGCCGCCCTTCAGCACCAAGGCCCCAAGCACATTGCCCGCGTCGTTCAAATCAATCTCGTTGCCTTGAGAATCCAACGAAGTCTCGCCGGGCATCCAAGCGCCGCTCTGCGTGATCGCGTCGTTCTCAACGAGGGTAACCTTCCCACCTTTGATCACCAACGCCCCAAGCACATTGTCCACGTCGTTCAAATCAATCTCGTTGCCTTGAGAATCCAACGAAATCTCTCCGGTCATCCAAGCGCCGCTTTGCGTGATCGCGTCGTTCTCGACTAGCGTGACTTTGCCACCTTTGACCACCAATGCCCCAAGCACATTCCCCGCATCACTCAAATCGATCTCATTACCCTGAGCATCCAGCGACGTCTCTCCCGTCCTCCACGCGCCGCTCTGTGTGATCGCATCGTTCTCGACCAGGGTGACTCTGCCACCTTTGACTACCAACGCCCCAAGCACATTGCCCGCATTGCTCAGGTCGATCTCGTTGCCCTGCGAGTCCAACGAGGTCTCGCCAGTCATCCAGGCGCCACCTTGCGTGATCGCGTCATTCTCAACTAGCGTGACTTTACCCCCTTTGATCACCAACGCCCCAAGCACATTGTCCACGTCGTTCAAATCAATCTCGTTGCCTTGAGAATCCAACGAGGTCTCTCCAGTCATCCAGGCGCCACTCTGCGTAATCGCGTCGTTCTCAAGCAGAGTGACCTTGCCGCCTTTCAGCACCACGGCACCAAGCACATTGCCCGCGTCGTTCAAATCAATCTCGTTGCCCTGCGAGTCCAGCGAGGTCTCTCCCGTCATCCAAGCCCCGCTTTGCGTGATCGCGTCGTTCTCAAGCAGAGCGACCTTCCCACCTTTGACCACCAGCGCCCCGAGCACATTCCCCGCATCACTCAATTCGATCTCGTTGCCCTGAGCATCCAGCGACGTCTCGCCAGTCATCCAAGCTCCACTCTGCGTGATCGCGTCGTTCTCAACAACCCAAACGCGGTTCCCCCGGATGGTGAGGTCTCCAATCACGTTGGCAGAGCTTTCCAGCCGCACTTCGCCCAGCGGCGCATTGAGTCCGAGCGCGATCCCGCGGCCGTCTACGGGTCCGAGCAGGATATTGCCCTCTGCAGAAGCCAACCAGGTAGAGCCAGCGAGTAAAACCGGACTTTGATCAAACCGGATGCCCGTTCCCGCTACGATCGATCCCCGAACCGAAACCGGCCCGCCCCACACCTCCATCGATCCTCCAACCTCCAGGACATCCCCTTCCTCGATCGCGAGCGTCACTCCCCCGCTGTTATAAAAATCCACGTCCCCCGAAACTTCCCCGCCTCCATTCCAGTTGAATGCAAATCCATCTCCGGGCTGGCCCGCCGACCCCATTAGGAGGGTTCCGCCCACTGCCGAACCGTCCAATTCCACCAACCCGCCGGACTTTCCGGCGATCAGGAGGTTATCCCAGCGCAAATCTGCGCCGCCCCCAGCCGACCTGCCCAAGAGCCGGACCAGACCGGCGAAAGGAGATGCGATCTGTGCGCCGTCCCGCAGCACGATGCCGTCGCCGCTGCCAAGAGTCCTTCCTGCCAAAAGGATGCCGGCGCTTGCCGCCTCGATAGATGCGGTCTCGGCCAGAACAATCCCGTGCCCGCCCAAACCCGAGGATCCTATACCTTCCAACACAATGCCGGAGGCGTTGGGGCCGGCGCCCAGCGACTCGACCATACCTTCGACGCTGATCCCCGCCGCTCCTACTCCTTGCACAGCCGCGGAACCCTCGCCGGAGAGTCGAAGACCTCCGAATCCGGATCGCACCGCGCTGTCGGCGCCCTGCAAGACAATGCCACCGGCAGTCGCCTGACCCGCGACAGCTCGCCCTTCAATGAAAACCCCGGCCGCCGGATTGCGGAGTCCTTCCGTGGATTCGATGACGGCCCCGTCGCGCAGGACGACGCCAGCGCCGCCCGGAGATCCCGTTCCACTCACTGCAATGTTCCCCTCTGTGGTCCGGACGACGGCATTTTCCACGAGAACGCCCGGCGTTCCTTCTGGCAACGCACCGCCTGCTCCCTCGCCTATCATCGCAATGGCGCCTTCGCCGATGTTGAGGATATCCGTCCCGGCGCCGACGTGCACCATGCCGCGACCATAAAGCTCAAGCCCGGCTTCGCCAAACCACCGGAGACTGCTTCCCGGTTCCACATGCAAGATCCCTTGCGCGTCCACCTCCCCCAGTGGCCCCAGCGCGGCCAGACGCACATTGGCGAAGCGGAGTTGGTCTTCGACGTACTCGTCCGAAAACCGCGCCGGCAGTCCGCCGCCGCCGCCAAGACCCGGACCCAGGCTGAGATCCGCTGTCTCGAACGTAGCCAGTCCGTCTTCTCCTTGGCCCGCCCCGCGCAGGTCCGCAATGGAACTCACTCGCAAGTCAGTCACTCCTATATATGTCGCGTCTCCACCGGTGCCGTTAGGCCCTGCGCCTCGCGCTCGGACGGAACCGTGCACCGCTGTTCCTCCCACCGAAGCGACCGCAACAGTTCCTCCGGAACCGGAAAGCAACGCGTCCGCGGCGAGCGCGCCGCCTGCTTCCACCGTAGTCAAATGGCTCAAGACCTCGCTGCCCGGGACTGTCGCCGGTCCTTTGCCGATCGAGATCGAGCCTCCGCCGGCCGGGCCGGAAACGTCGATCCTCGCGCTGTCCTCGACCGCCACCTCTCCTCCCCTCACCTCGACGGACCCTCCATTGCCGCTCGCGCCGCGCGCATCCACGCTGCCGGCGATCTCGGCCCGGGAATCGCTGCCCGTCGACACGCGCACGCTGCCGCCGCTGCCGTCCGGGTTCCGGGCTCGCACTGTTCCAGACTGCCTGACCTTCCCGCTTCCGGCGCTAAGGATGACGCGGCCGTCCTGCTTGACCGCGCCCGTGGCTCGGGTCACCCCTTCATGGTTGATGGCCAACGCATACATATTGCCATGCGCCTTCAATTCGGCCACGGCCCCGTCGATCGTCCCTGTGTGAGTGACTGAAGGCGACTCGGCTGCCGAATGCTCGCTCACACTAACCGAGATCCGTTCCTGACCGGATTCCATCACGCGAATCTCCTTCCCAGCCGCAAGGCCGACCGTCCCAAGAGGCGCTTCGAGACCCCCGTGATTCTCCACCGTGTGCCCGAAGAGAAAAATGTCTCCATCGACGGCCCGAATCGTTCCGCGATTCACCACGGAGGCCGTGGAATCCCCGGACAACGTGAAATCCCCACCGTCGAGAAAATCTTCATCCGCCAAATTGTAGGCGCTCCCCAGAAAACCCGCCGTGTCGATCGTTCCACGCGGTCCCACGAGGATTCCGTTTGGGTTGAGCAGAAAAAGCCTCCCATTAGAACTGAGTGATCCGTCAATGCGCGAAACCATTCCCCCAGTCACTCGATTGAGGGTCGCGGCATCGGCGGAAGGCACGACGAACTGAGCAAACTCCGACGGAGTCAGGGAGAAATCATCCCATCGAAGTATGGCCCGGTGCGTGCTCTGTTGCACAATCACGCCTCCCTCACCACCCAGTATCTGAGCCGCTCCCGCAGTGACTTCTCCTCCTTGCGGCGCCGCAACGGACGGGCGGCTCCCGGCCGTTATGCCGGCGCTCACGAGGAGCGTGAACCATCCGAAGCGAGTGAAACGGCAAAAATGGGCATTCATCACCAGACGCACAACGGCAGCCGCACTCGGATTACCAGAAGCTCGAACCCGGCAGCAAAAACCGAGCCAGGTCATCCCGCTCTGAACACGAGAGCCGCCAGAAGCGCATACATCTAATCGCCTTTCCCTCCTCCGCAAACGCCAATCTAGCCCCCACTTCTCATAGCCACTGCCTAGCCACCACTGGGACTTAGAACAAAGGGCGCGTTCTGAGAAAACTTGGTGCGAGAAGTGCGGGCGATCCCGGGCCCAGACCGCCGGGTGAACCCAATCCTTCGCGCTGTGGCATGCTCCCTGCTCTCCCGCCCGAACGTTGCAGCGCGAACTTGCCTCTTTACGCCTGTCGCCCCCCTTAATCCATGCCCAGTTCACCCGTTCAAGACTACATCGAGGCGATCCACGCTGATCTGGCAGACGAAGACTCGGGGCTCCTCGCCGACTACATCCCCGAACTGACTCGGGCTGATCCCGAGTGGTTTGGCATCGCCATCGCCACGGCCGACGGCGCCGTTTATGAGACCGGACACTCGCGTCAGCCTTTCACCATTCAGTCCATTTCAAAACCCTTCGTCTACGGTTTGGCCCTCGAAGATCATGGCCGTTCCGATGTGTTCCGCAGGATTGGAGTTGAACCGACCGGCGACGCCTTCAACTCCATCAGCCTGGAATCGCGCTCCGGAAGACCCTTCAATCCCATGATCAATGCCGGCGCCATCGCGACGACCGGATTGGTCCAGGGGCGCTCCCACGAAGTCCGCTTCCAGCGCATCCTCGACCTCTTCCAACGCTATTGTGGGAGCCCTCTGTCCGTCGACGAGGCCGTTTACGAATCCGAAAGCAGGACCGGCCACCGAAATCGCGCCATCGGTCACATGCTGCGCAACTTCAATGTTCTCGAAGATAACCCCGCTCCCGTCCTCGAGAACTACTTCCGGCAATGCTCCATCCTCGTGACCTGTCGCGATCTCGCCATGATCGGCGCCACCCTGGCCAACGGCGGAGTGCAACCCATCACCGGCGAACCGGTTTTGCGCGGTGAGTACGTCGAAAGCGTCCTCAGCGTCATGGCTTCGTGCGGCATGTATGACTTCGCCGGGGAATGGATCTACCGCGTCGGACTTCCTGCAAAAAGCGGCGTCGGCGGCGGGATCGTCGCTGTCCTGCCAGGCCAACTCGGAATCGGCGTCTTTAGCCCGCTCCTCGATGACCGGGGAAACAGCGTGCGCGGAATCAGGGTCTGCCAGCGCCTTTCGCTCGACCTCAACTTGCATTTCCTCAATTCGCCCCGTTCCCGCCGGCCCGCCATTCGCCACCGCTTGACGGGGGCCGATATGCGGACCCGCGTCCAGCGGCCGGCTCGCCAGCGCGATGCGCTTGCCGGTCTCGGCGCCACGATCCGGATCTACCAACTGCAAGGCAGTCTCTCGTTTCCGGCGACGGAACCGGTCCTGCGTGAAGTTCTCGGAGAGGGACTTCCCGTGCAATTCGTCGTCCTGGATCTGGCTCACGTCTGTTCCATCGACACGAGCGCTTCCCGGCTTCTCTTCGAACTCCTGATTCAACTCTCCACAGCCGGCATCCGAATGGCGTTCTCCGGAGCCCGGCCCCACTCGGCTTTCCGCCGCTATTGCCTTTCCCACCTCGGCCCTGAACGCCAGGAGCTTTGGCTGCATTTCTGCGATGCCAGGGACGCCTTGGAATGGTGCGAAGATCAAATCCTCGGCGACGCAGCGACCTGTGACCATTGCAGCCCCTGCGATCTCGAACTCCTGGCCGGATTCCACCCATCCGAGAAGGACTCCATCCTTGAACTCATGCGACCCTGCAGCTTCGACGCAGCCGAAACGGTCTTCCGCGAGGGAGATGCGGCCGACGCGCTTTTTTTCCTGATCAGCGGACGGGCCGACGCACGCATCCTGCTTCCTTCCGGGGAACAACAAACCGTTGCGCGTTTTCGTCCCGGCGTCGTCTTCGGAGAAATGGCTGTCATCGAAGATGCTCCCCGATCCGCGACCGTCATTGCTGTGGATGTCTGCTCCTGTCTCCGGCTCCCACTCGAAGACTTTCGCAGACTCGCCGAGACGCACCCGGCCATCCGGATGCGATTGCTCGAGAATTTCCTGGTGGCTTTCTCCAGGGACCGGCGCTCCGCCAATTGCGAGGTCGCCGCATTGCACCGCTGACTTTTCTTTGCCCGGAGTGCGGATAGAGTCGAGGGACTGCAATCCTCAAATGCGCCGGGCCATTGCGGCTCGATGCGCCCCTGTCATTTGCCATGCTGTTTCCGCGCGTCTCGTCCCTCGCCCCGGCCATCGCCCTGGCCGTCCTCCTCGGTCCCGGTCCCGCGAGTGCTCTCGCCCAAGGCGGCGATCCCGGTGGATCGCGCAACGTAGCTGAGACCAGCGAACTGCCGAACGGTCCAGGCCTGGCGGCAGCCTATCCCAACGACCACGGCATCGCCGGACACTCCGCCGTCATTTTCTCCGAGTCCTTCGAGGAATCCGGCTATGAGAAGCGCTGGGATGAAACACGCGACCCTGACGGCAAAGTCTTGCTCTTAGACAAACCGGACGATCCGAGGCTCGGCGATCAATGCCTCAAAGTCACCGCACGCCTTGGCGAAAACACAGGCGGCGGTCTTACCCGCTGGTTCGAACCCGCAGATCGCGTCTTCATCCGGTTTTACGTCCGCTTCGATACGGCGTGCGACTACGTCCATCATTTTTGCACCTTGCGCGCCAACCGCGCCCTCTCCGGTGGAGATCGCTGGAGCGGCTTCGGCGGAGCCGGCGAACGCCCCGGCGGTGGCCGCCGATTCTCAACCGCACTCGAACCTTGGGGAAATTGGGGCGAATGGGAACCCCCCGGTCAGTGGAACTTCTATAGCTACTGGCACACGATGGAGGCCAGCCCTGACAAGAAATTCTGGGGAAACGCCTTCCGGCCCGCCGGCCAAGCTCCCATCGCCAAGGGCGAATGGATCTGCGCGGAATTCATGCTTGCCCACAATACCCCCGGCCGTGACGACGGAGAACAGGCTTTCTGGATCGACGGCGTCTTGCGAGGCCACTGGAAAGCCATCAACTGGCGCAGCGACGCCACCCTCAAAGCCAATGCCTTCACTCTCGAATCCTACGTGACCGATCGGTGGACCAAGAATCCGGTGAATATTGTCTGGTTCGACCAGGTGGTCATCGCGTCCGAATACGTGGGTCCAATCCCCAGACCAGACCTTTCAAATGCTCGGGCATCCGATTCCTCCTCCCACTCCAGGTGACGCCCTCCAAGCCGTCACGGGATCTTCACTTCAAGTCCAATAGACCGGCGCGCTCCCATGAATTCCCTTCCAGAATGCTTCCGCAATTTGCCCAAGCAACGCCTCGATCCTGACCACGTCCTGATCCAAGAAGGCGTCCCTTGCCGGACGATGTACATTCTCGAACTCGGCGCTGTCGAGATCCTCAAAGGATCGATGCGGATCACCACCATCGATACCCCGGGATCGGTGTTCGGTGAGATTTCGACTCTGCTCAATGAGGCCCCGATCGGCTCCGTCCGCGTTTTGGAGCCCACCCTCCTGTCGGTGATCAACGATCCGCGCACATTCCTGATCCAGAATCCAGAAGTCGCGCTCTACGTCGCCACCGTGCTCGCGCGGCGCGTCAAGGCCGTCACGGAATTCCTCAAGGACGCGCGGGAAGGAGCCGCCGCTGCGCCAACCCGGGCGGACATGGATGACATGCTCGACAGCTTCGCCAAACGGGTCTTCGACCTGCCCCGGTTTTGAATCGCTTCCACCTTTCCCGCCATCCAACTCTCGCGTCCCATGCCTACTCCATTCCCCCTTCGACTCCTGAGCATGCTCGTCCTCGTGGTGGGGTGCGCCGATTTCGCGACCGCAGCCGATTGGCCGCGCTTCCGCGGACCTAACGGAACCGGCGTCAGCGAGGAACACCTCGCTGAGAAGGGGTGGCCGGATGGCGACCTCCATCAATTCTGGAAAACCAACGTGGGGATCGGATTCTCGAGCCCCGTAGTGAGCGAAGGCCGCCTCTTCATCTCCGGCAATCAATCCGACACCGACAGCTTCTACTGTCTCAACGCCGAGACGGGGGACCTGCTTTGGAAGCACTCCTGGGAGTCCGAGGCATGGCCCTATCTCTATGAAGGCGGGACTAACGCTACCGCCGCCGTGGACGGAGCCCAGGTCTTTACCTTGGGCCGGCACGGACCTCTCTTCTGCTTCGACGCCGCCACGGGCGAGGTCCTTTGGAAGCTAGACCTGCACCGCGACCTCAACCTCCAAAAGCCTTCCTGGGGCTTCACCAGCGCTCCCCTCGTCTCCGGCGAGTTGCTCATCCTCAACGCCGGCTCCCATGGACTTGCTCTCAACAAAGCCACCGGAAAGGTCGCCTGGACGACAGGAACGGGAGACGCCGCCTACGCCGTTCCAGAACCCTTTGACGCTCAGGGTACCCCGGCGCTCGTCATCTTCGGTCCCGCCTCGCTGGCCGCCGTTCGGCGCAGCGACGGCTCTCTCCTCTGGGAAACGCCCTGGAAAACGCAATTCAAAGTCAATGCCGCTCAACCCATCGTCCGAAATAATCAAATCTTCGTCTCCTCGGCCTACGGTTTCGGTTGCGCCCTCTTCGAAGCGGAAGCCGCTGGCCCACGAGAGGTTTGGCGAAACAACGAGATGCAGAATCATTTCAACTCCTGCGTTCTCATCGGGGACCATCTCTACGGGATCTCCGGAACGGAAGCTTCCAAAGCCGGCTTGCGCTGCATGGAATTCGCCACCGGAAAAGTGGAATGGACGGTGTCCGGCGCCGGACTCGGCTCCGTCATCGCCGCTCAGGATACACTCATCGTGCTCACCGGCCGCGGCGAGTTGCAGTTCGCCAAAGCCTCTCCGAAAGCCTATCAAGTCGACTACCGGACTCAGGCGCTCGGCGGCAAGTGCTGGACCCCTCCCTGCTTGGCTCACGGCCGTATCTACTGTCGAAACGCCGCCGGAGACCTCGTCGCTGTCGCAGCGCCCTGAACCTCTTCTTCCTCCTGCATGAAATCGAGCGGCCTCGCGCACCCATCGATCTAGATCTGATCCGGCGCCGGGATCTCGAAGCCGGGCCGGTTCGGATCCTTGAGCAGTTCGTTGGCCGCGCCCGCAAATTCACCGGTGTGCCGCTCGCTTTCCGGATCAAAGCTCAGCCAGGGCCCCACCACGTACTCAGCGCCGTCTTCCGGAATACCCACTCCATCCCGCATGATCGCGTGCAGGCGCATGAAGTGCTCGTAGGCTTCGGCGTTGTCCCCGAAACGTCCCGCTTTGGCGTTGAACGGGACTTTCGTCCCCAGCCGGTAGGAATTATTCATCAGATGCCCGAGAACGCAGCCATAGTGAGCATCGAGCGCGTTGCCGTTGGCCATCTCCGGTTTCCCAGCGCGACAAGCCGCGATGAAACTTCCCCAATTCCCCCCCGGAGTGACGTGTCCCGGCGGCGCCGGCGCCTTTTCGCCCTGATCGCTGCCCGCAGGATAATACTCGCCCCGCACAATCTTTCCCCCATCCTCGAAATAGTATTCATTTTCCACCTGTCGCGCATAGCCTTCGTAGTCCACGTTGCGCACGTTGAAGAAAACCTGCTGTCCATTAGCATACTCGCCAATCGCAAACATCGTGTTGGGCGTCTCGCCCTGATCGTTCCACAGAAAGCGACCGCCCAGCGCCATCACCCGGACCGGATGCGTTTGCTCGCGGTCCAGGGCCCAGCGGGCCACATCCAGTTGGTGAGTGCCTTGGTTATTCATGTCGCCGTTGCCCGTCGCCCAAAACCAATGCCAGTCGTAATGGACGTAGTTGGCATGATAGCGATCGATCACCGCGGGGCCACGCCACAGGTCCCAATCGAGATGCTCCGGCGGATCCGAATAAGGTTCGATGCCAATGCTCCCCCGGGGTTTGCAGCAATACCCGTAAGAGATTTTCAACCGGCCGAATTTGCCCGCCTGGATAGCTTCGTGAAGTCCCGCGATTCCGGCATTGCTGCGATTCTGGGTGCCGTGTTGAATGACCACGCCATAGCGCTTCTGGGCCTCGACCGCAGAACGTCCCTCGGCTATGTCGTGACTCATCGGCTTCTCGACATAGACATGCTTGCCCGCCTGCGCCGCCCAGATCGTCATCAACGAGTGCCAGTGATTCGGTGTGGCGATGGAAATAGCATCGAGGTCCGGATCCTCCAGCGCCTGCCGCACGTCGGCAGTCCCTTTGCAGGCAAACCGTCCGGCGCTCTTCTCCTCCAACCGCTTCAACGTGCTCCCCAGCACGTTGCGATCAGGATCGATCAGCCAGGTGATCTCCACGTTCTCCTGATCCAACCACCCTCCAATATGACTCTGGCCGCGCCCATTCAAGCCGGCCACAGCAATGCGCAGTCGATCGTTGGCGCCGATCACTCTGGCGGAGGCGCGCGTATTGCAGAGGATGAGCGAAGCGCCAGCAGCGCCGGCGGTCTGGCCAAGAAAGCGGCGACGAGAAAAACGGGCCATGGTCGAAAGGGGGGTTTGGTGAAAAGGAGCGCAACGGTCACCCGCCAGCCCAAGACCGAGCATGAAGGTCTGGGGCGCCCAAAGCAAGACCGATGTCGCATTCTCTCTCACCCCCCGTTTCCCACGTTCCTCCCCACTCAACCCTCCGGGCGCCCCTGCCTCTCCCCCTCAGCGTATGCAGCTCCCCTCCAGCCAGGCCTATGACCGCCCGTCTGCTCAACGAAGAGACCAGTGAGACCTACACCATCGGGCCGGTCACTAAAATCGGGCGGCTCCGCGGGTCCGATGTCCAACTCGCCGACCCCAAGGTTTCCCGTCAACAAGCCATGATCCGTCTCGAAGACGGCGCCTTTTGGATCTACGATCTCGGCAGTTTCAATGGCACCTCGGTCAATGGAAATCGCCTCGTCGCCGGACACCGGCTCCACGACGGCGATGAAATCGGCATCGCCGGTTTCCGCCTGCGCTTCCTGCATCCAGACACCGCCACTCAGCCCTCCGATCATTTAGCCAGCGGTCTCCAAACGATGGCTTTCCTCCGGACATCCCCCGCCATCCTCCTCGTAAGCGACGTCAAAGGCTTCACCCAGGTCTCGGAAAAACTGCCCCCCGACATTCTGGCGCGCCTCATGGGCACCTGGTATCGCGCCTGCGAAGAAGCGGTCCGCACCCACGGCGGCGCAGTCGACAAGTTCATCGGAGACGCCATGCTGGCCTGTTGGATGAACGTGTCCATCGATACCCGAAGCCGCGCCCTCGACACGGCGCGCGCCATCGTTCGCCAAACCGGCCGCCTCGCCCGTGAGGCGCCCGGGGCTGAGAATGCCGAACTCTCTTGCGGCGCCGCTCTTCACCTCGGGATGGTCGCTCACGGGGGAATGGGAGGCGGTGAACGCACCATCATCGGCGACAGCGTCAACGTTGCTTTTCGCCTCCAAGACCTCACCCGGGCGCTCCATATCCCCATTCTCGTCAGCAAAGAGTTCCTCGAAGGCTGGGAAACGGATCCCCTGGCGTTTCAGCCGCAGGGTTCCCACTCTCTCAAAGGCCGGGCGCAACCGGTCGAAGTCTGGTCCACCTCGAAAACCTAACAAGACCCTTCAGCAGCTCCGCTTTTCCCTCGTCTCTCGCCCCCCATCGCCATGAACCCTCCGACCTCCCTTTTTCCCAGCCCCCTTCCGCGCCCGCTCTCCCACGCTCGCGCTTTCCTGCTCGTTGCCGTCCTTAGCGGAACCGTTAGCGGAGCCGCCCAGGCCGGAACCCGCACGTTCGGGGACCGGGTCTTCACTTTTCCGGATGATTACACTCTGGAGATTGCCGCTTCGCCCCCGCTGGTGGAACGTCCCATCGAAGCCGGCTTCGACGACCAAGGCCGTCTCTACGTTACCGAATCGTCCGGATCCAACGACTCAGTCGAAGAGCAACTCCGGCGCCGGCCGCATCGCGTCTTGCGTCTCACCGACGAAGACCACGATGGCGTCTTCGACACCTCGACGGTGTTCGCCGCCGGCCTCATGTTTCCCGAAGGCGTCCTCTGGTTCGAAGGCTCTCTCTACGTCGCCGCTTGCCCCGAAATCTGGAAGTTCACCGATACCAGCGGCGACGGCGTTGCTGACCAGCGCGAAGTGTGGTTCGACGGCAAGACCTTGACCGGCTGCGCCAATGATCTGCACGGACCCTATCTCGGTCCCGACGGTTGGTTCTATTGGTGCAAAGGAGCGTTCGCCGAACAAACCTACGATCTTCCCGGCCGGCCCGGTTGGACCACGCGAGCCAGCCATGTCTTCCGGGCGCGTCCCGACGCCTCAGCCATCGAACCCGTCTTCACCTCGGGGATGGACAACCCCGTAGGCCTCGCTTGGACTCCGGAAGGTGACCTCATCGTCGCCGGCACCTTTCTCCAACACCCCGGCGGAGGTAAACGCGACGGTCTCATTCACGCGGTTTACGGAGGTGTGTGGGGAAAGGATCACGAAGTCCTGGCCGGCCATCCCCGCACTGGCCCGCTCCTTCCGGCCATGACTCACCTCGGCCCCTCTGCTCCCTGCGGCATCACCCGCTATGGACGCGATCTGCTCGTGTGCCAATTCAACATGCGCAAAGTCAGCCGTCACCTCCTCGAACCAGACGGCTCCACCTGGCGCACCGAAGATTCGGACTTCCTTCATTGTGAGCATCCGGATTTTCATCCCACCGATGTCTTGCAAGCCCCGGACGGCAGCGTCCTCGTCATCGATACAGGCGGCTGGTACAAGCTCTGTTGTCCCACCTCACAACTCGCCAAGCCCGAAGTGCCTGGCGCAATCTACCGCCTCCGGCGAAGCGGCGGCGAAATACCCGTCCCCGTTCCCCCGCCGCGTTGGACCGCAGGCAATCCCACGGATTACGACGAGCAAATCTCCTTGCTCCAACAGGACAACCCGCATCTGCGCCGCCGGGCCGCCGAAGCCCTCGGCCGCCTCGGAAATGCTGCGGCGATCCCGCGCCTCCTCGCCGCGGCGGCGCAGGCCAGCGATCGCTTTCTGCAACACGCCGTTTCCTTCGCCCTCATACAATTGGATGACTCGAAACTCACCCGTGAAGGTCTCCATGCCGATCAACCCCGCACCATCGCCGCCGCCATCGTCGCCCTCGATCAATCCCATAGCGATGTCCTCACTCCCGCGGATGTGCTTCCGCACCTCGACTCCACGGAACCTTGGCTCCGAGAAGCCGCATTCGACGCGCTCGACAATCTCCCCGCCGCCCGCGCTCCTGCCCTGGCCTGGGCTCTTCAACGCCTGGCCGGCTCGGACGCCGGCATCGGCTCGCTGTCGCGAATCGCCCGCGCTTTCAGAAACGACCCCCAAACCGGTCCCACGCTCGCTGAGGCCTGGTTCCTTCATCCTCACGCAGCGCCGCGACAGCGACTCTTGCAGGTCTTCCTCGCGCTCGAACCGTCCTCATGGCCGGCAGCCTGGAACCAGCCCCTCGCCGAAGCCCTCGCAGATGCTGGACTCGACCTTCCCACAGCAGCCCTCGACTTGCTCGCAGCACGGTCCGAATGCCCGGAGGAATTGCAGCCCGCTCTGAGCCGGTTCGCGCGTGACCGGGACCGTCCCGCGGAACTTCGTCTTCGCGCCTTCGCGAAACTTCGGGCTCCTTTGGAGGAGGCCGATTTCGCTTTTCTCGCCCGCCATCTCGAACCGGGTCAAGGCGCTCCCCTGGTCCTTGACGCGGCTCGCGGCCTGGCCGGCGCGCCACTTACATTACCACAAAGAAGCTTCCTGGCCCGCACCCTGGCCAAGGCTGGCCCCTTGGAAACTCCCGTGCTCATCGAAATGCTTGATGGCCAGTCCGACGAATCCCTCGGTCTCGATGCTGTCCAATCTCTCGAAGATTCCGGGGCTCTGCGGTTCCTCTCCCCGGAAACTCTCGACCCCCGCTTCTCCGCCTTCCCTCGATCCGTGAAAGACCGCCTGGCTGCGTCTCGCGCTCTCCTGTCCGAAGAGGCCGCCGGCCACAGCGCTAGCCTGGCGACTCTCGCCGCCGACCTCCCTACCGGAGATCCGGCCCGCGGTTCTCTCATTTTTCAGGATCCTCGCACCGCCTGCGCCACCTGCCATCAGATCGGCTACAAAGGGGGCACGCTCGGACCGGATCTGTCGCGGATTGGTTCCGTCCGAACCCGCGCCGACCTCCTCGAATCGATCGCATTCCCCGGCGCCAGCTTTGTCCGCAGCTACGAACCTGTCGAGATCCGCACCCGCGACGGCGACATCCATTACGGAATCATCCGCAACCAGGGCGCCGCAACACTCACCCTCGCCCTCGGCCCCGCCATTCCCGATCGTGAACTGCCCCTCTCCCAGATCGAATCGGTTAGCCCCGGCCGCATTTCTCTCATGCCCGCTGGGCTCGACCAGCTCTTGCCTCCCACAGATCTCGCCGATCTCCTCGCCTTCCTCGAGTCGTTGCGCTAGCCCGCGTCTCTCGCAGCCTCATGATTCTTCGTTTCTGCGGCTTTTCCGCCGAGCCCTCTGCGCCCGCTCCAGCCAATGACGCTCCTGTCCGGAGTCGGAGTCAGCCCATTCATAACTGACTCCATAATAGTACTCGGCCATCCCGTCAAACTCGTCGCCGATCAGTTTCTCCTGCTTCAATCCCCAGAGAAACTCCTTCAGGGTCTGGGCTCGACTCCGGCGAAATCCCCAATCCCCGCATAACCGGTAGAACGCCTGCAAATACTTTGGAGCGGATTCGAGTTCGCTCTCACCGGAGCGAGCGGCCTGGCCGCGCTTTCGGCGCAACGCCCGCAGGAGCCAAACTAAGCCCAACCCCACCGCCAGCGCGGCCAACCACGCCTCCAAAGGCACGGCGGCAATCCATCCGCGCAGCCTCTCCCACAGACTTTCCTGCTCCACCTCGGCGTCCACGCGCGATTGGATCTCTCGCAGATCCTCGAAGCCGCTCCACTTCTCCTCGTTCTCACCGGTGAGACTTGCCGGCGGACTCGCCGCGCCGCTTCCCGGCGGCGTCGTGTCGAAGATCACCCATCCCTCGCCCGCCAGCAGAATCTCCGCCCAGGCATGCCCGTCGTCCGAGAAGAAAACGAAAACCCCTTGCGCCTCGTCGTACTCGCCCCCGCCATAACCAAATGCGATCCGCGACGGAACCCCTAACGCTCTCGCCATCAGCGCGCCCGCCGTGGCGTAGAAGTCACAATACCCGCGGCGCTCTTCGAACAGGAAGTTCTCCATCGGATGAAGGTCCGATGGATTCTCGATGCGAGGACTGAAGGCGATGTTCTCCCAAAGATACCGGCGGATCCCTTCCAATGCTTCCCCCGTGGATCCCGATTCCCGGTTGATCTCTTCCGCCGCTTCCCGCAGGCGCGCCGCCCAAGGCTCTTCCGGAAGATCCAGAGTCCCCCCGGGCGCTTCCGATTCAGGATGAACCGAAGCAGCCGGAAGGTCTTCCAGGCGGCGAGGAGCGGAAATCGCGCCATAACGCAGCCGGCCTTCCTGTTCGACTGAATACCATGCCGGTCTCCGGACGTAGATCCGGTCGAGTTCGAACGCCAATTCTCCTGGCATCACCAACAACGGTTGGCCCGCTTCGGTCTCCGTCCCAATCGCATAACGGACTTCACCGTCGCGGCGTGGACCCAACCAGGCCACTCCATCCTGCGTCCCGTCGTCCCCATCCCAGCGAAGCGTTTCCGCCGTGTCCGAACGTTCCCAACTCGCGCCCGAAAAACGTTCCAAGGCAAATCGCCGCAGGTGGATCACACGGTTGCGCCATTGCCTTTCCACTTCCTCCTCGTGAAAGTCCAAAAGCACCCGGGGTTCATGATCCAGTTCCAAATCGATGCGAACCGGCAACTCCGCCCGGTCCCACTCGGAGCCGGGTTCTTCTCTTTCGCCGTCGCCTCCCTCAGCCGCCTCAGACTCTTCGTCCGGGCCGGCATCAGGCGGTTTGACCGGCGGCGCCGGGAGTATGCCGGACCAAGACGAGGCCCACCGAATGAGTTTGTCCGACGCCGCGTGGAGCGGCCCCTGCATCAGCAACCAAGCCGAGATGGCAGCGAGCATCGTCAGCAGCAAGGGACCCGCAAACCAGGCTCGCCTCCCCTTTGCTCCCTTCTCCCTGACTCGCAGGTGTCGCGACGAAAAGCCTCCGGCGCCCGCGGCGAATCCCAATCCCAGAACCGCCAACGCCGCCGGCAACGTCTCCCTGCGTGGCCAATCCACAAAATTTCCGTCCAACAACAACGCGGCTAGCGCCAACGCCGCAAAAGGAGCCGCTCCAAAGCAGGCCGCGCGCAACCGTTCCCATCGCGGCGAACCTTCCACCGCCCTTCCGCAAACGAACCATCCTAACCAGAACAATACCGCGCATCCCCCGAGCAGCAATCCGAGGCCCCCTTCGGGCCAGACAGCCCCGGCAGCGCTCCCGAGAACTGCGCTCCACAGCAGCGCCAGCGGGGCCAATACCCGCAGCGAGATTCGGCAACGTTCCAACAGCCACGTCGTCGATGCAGCCGCGCCCGCCGCTGCGGACAACCACAGGCTCCCCCCCGCCAGCGCCACAAGCCCGCACATTCCCAGCAAGCCCAGGTGGGCCAGTCTCCGGATCGGCCCTACCATCGGAATACCGGGCGGCGGATTCGAATGTCCGCGTTGTCAAGGCAGGTCACGCGCCGCGGAAGCCCGGGAAGCAAATCCTCCCACAACCGCACCGGCGTGTTGCTCAGCACAAATACAGAATGCCGGCCCGGCAGATCACGCAGCGTCTTCACCAACTCGCCAATGCCGCTCTGTGGCTCGTGCCGGGCCCGCGCCAACAATTCCATCGCAGGAATCAAATCGCTCGTGTCCGCCGCCTGGATGGTCTTCCATTCCAAAAAGGATGCCGTGAGATCCACCGGCACGCCGCGTTCCCCACAGAACTTCAGCAGCCCCGCCAGCAACTCCATCGAATTCTCAAAGGTCTCCGGCCAGAGCAACGCGCCCGGTGGACAATAGGAATGAAAAACGAGGGCATAACGCTCGGGAACCGGCCGGTCCCGTTCTCGCACCATCACCATTCCCGACCGGGCGGTCGCCGGCCAATGCACCGCCTTCAGCGGATCGCCCGCTTGAAAACGCCGAATGCCGCGAAACTCGCCGATCCAGTCCCGCGCCGTCGAGCCGCCTTCCTCCGTCTCGAACAATTCGCTGTCCAACACGTGCCGCAACCGTTTGGGAACAACAGGACGCGGAAACACCGTGAGGGCCACCGGCGCCGTCTGGCGAAACCGTGTCGTGAATAGCCCGAAAGGAAACCCGGATCGCAAGGTGAAAGCGGCCTCGCGGATGACGCCCCGTTTCACAAAACGCGTTGAAAGCGTCTGACGCAGTATTCCCCCAGGCCGCAACCACCCAAAACTGATGCCCCGATGGGCGAAGGGCAGCAAGCTGTCCTCGATCTCGACGGCGAAGGAATCAAAGAACCGCGACTGGTTCTCCACCCGGACTTCAAGCGCCGTATCCATTCCGGCGACCACATGGGCCGGACAGCGGCGCTCACAACGCAAGCCGCGCGCGCTCACCCAGGCCGCCAGCCATCCCAGTGGAAGCAGCAGCAAGATCAGCAACCCCAGCTCGACCGCCCCCGGCCATCCTCCAAAAGAGCCGCACAATACCGCCACGATCGCGACGACGGCCAACGCCAGCCCACGCGGACTCAACACCGGCCGCGGCCGGTTGGGCAAGGGGGGCTCTATGCGAAGGGCCACGGGTTCGCCAGCCGCACTCCCGTTTCAAGGAGTGGGAGTGGTGCGCAGTATCTCTTCAACACTGCCTTCGGCTCCCGCGGCGCCTGCCGATCGCAAATCGCGCGACGATAGCCGGTGCGCCAACACCGGCAGAGCCACCTCCTTGACGTCGTCGGGATGCACCGCCCGATGTCGATTCAAATAAGCGGCCCCCTGCGCCGCCCGAAGCAGGGCAATCGATGCCCGCGCCGATAACCCCGTCCACATGCCCTTGTAATTCCGCGCTGCCTCGCACAGCGCCGCCACATACCCGCAAATCTTGTCGTGGACCGGCACCGCCGCAACTTCCTCCTGCCCCGCGCGAACTTCTTCCTCGGTCAGCAGTGGTTCCAAATCCACCTCCCCTTTGCCGTCCGCGTGCAGACGCAGTATTTCCGTCTGCGTCTCCAAGTCCGGCAAGCGCATCGCCACCGAAACGAGAAAACGGTCGAGCTGCGGCTCCGGGAGCGGGAACGTCCCTGAGGCGTAAAGGTTGTTCTGGGTCGCCACCACCATGAACGGATCCCCCAGCCTCCGCGTCACACCGTCAATCGAGACCTGTTGCTCGTTCATACATTCCAACAAAGCGCTCTGGACTCTCGGACTCGTTCGGTTGATCTCGTCCGCCAGCACAATGTTGCTGAAAACCGGACCCTCAATGAAGCGGAACCCTCCGCTGGATTGATCGTAGATCGAATAGCCCAGTATGTCCGAAGGCAGCAAGTCCGGCGTGAATTGAATCCGGCTGAAACTGCCGTGAATCGAGCGCGCCAACGCGTGAGCCAGGGTCGTCTTTCCAATCCCCGGCGGCCCCTCGATCAACGCATGCCCGCGCGCCAGCAGCGAAATGATCAGCAGGCGCGCCGCATCCTCGGAACCGAGTACGGTTCCAGTCAGCCTTCCCGTTAAACTCTCGATCGCATGCTCTTTCATAAATCCATCACTGGGTGATCTGGGACTGGATGTCCCGCAGAGTCCCCCGCAGGCCCCGTAGACCAATCACCCGGCTTCGCCGATTGCAAGCCCTTTACGAACAGCCCGCAAATTGTCCGCCGGCCGCCTCCCCTCCCTGGATCTCCGCTTTCCGATCGCGCCGCTCACGCCTTGCCTGCGGGGTTCGCCAATGCTCTCTCCAGTTGTCTCAACAGATTCTCCTGCTCCGCCGGTTCGACAACTTTCCCTCCCAAGCGCCTCACCACCCACAGTGAATCCAAGGCTGCCCCGTTCTCTGTGGAAATCCGAGAGGAAACCAATTCGAGATCCAGCTTGTCCACAATCTCCAGCAAGTCATAAAGCAATCCCAACCTGTCGACAGCTTGCACCTCCACCAGCGTCGTCCTGCGATCCGCCCGGTTGTCCAAATGAACCCGCTGCGGAAACTCGCCGGCTTCACGCGCGCTCAACGCCGCTCGCGTGCAGGCCTTCTCGATCAGCGGACGAAAATCGAACCTCTCCGCCGCCAGCGCCTGCTCCAGCATCCGCCGGATCGATCGCTGGGTAGACGCCGCCGTCACCGGCATAAAATCCGTCGTGCACACCCGAAACACGTCCACGGCAATGTCGTCGTCGCGACTGAATATGTCGGCGCTCAGAATGTTGATCCCGTGCGCCGCCAGGGCCCCCGCCACTCGCGCCACCAGGAAGGGACGGTCCCACGTCACCACCGTCAGTTCGCTGTAGCCGCCGCCCTCCCGCTTGAGCCAGTGCAAGACCACGGCCAATGGATCGCCCGCCTGCTCCAAACAACACGCCATAAAATCGTGCGCCATCTGCACATGAAGCGCCGCCTGCCCCACCTTCCGAAACGGAAAATAACGGGGCGGCATCAAGCGCAAGTGCGCCTCGACCTCTTCCCGGTAACTCTCGCCCAGTTTCCGCAACATCCCCTCGCGCATCGTCTCGTCGGGCTGGCGAGCCTCCAACCGGAAGGACTCACCCTTCTCCCAATACAACAGCGTGGAAGTGTAGAGCTGCTGCATCAGTTGCGCCTTCCAATCCGACCACGCCTCTTCATTCGTCGCCCGGGAATCCACCAGCGTGAATAAGTAAAGCGCGTCGAGATAGCGCTTGTTCCGCACGACGCCCGCGAACTCCGTCACCGTTTCCGGATCGTCGACATTCTTCGTCGTCGCCGTCCGCCAGAACGTCAGATGATGGTCCACCAGAAACAAAAGGAGCCGGCGGCGCTCCCCCCGGATCTGCAAGCGCCGGCAAACCCGGCTGGCCAGGATCGCGCTGGCGTCGCTGTGCAGGCGCACGTTCTCCGCTCGCCCCGTGTCGTGCAACAACAACGCCAGATAAAGGACAAACGGATCTTCAATGGAACGAAACATCTCCTGGAAAAACACCACGTCCGTCCGGTCCGATCCCGCCAGCTCGTCCAACTTCGCTGTGCAGAGAAGCGTGTGGTAGTCCGCAGTATACCGGTGGAAGAATTCGTGCTGCACCAAACAAGTCAACGCTCCAAACTCCGGCAGGTACCGGCCCAAGACCCCCACCCGGTGCATCTGCTTCAACGTCCGGTAGACTTCTCCCGGCCTTGAGAGAATAGCCTCGAACACATGAAACACCTTGCGGTCGTACCGAAAAGCTCGATTGATGAGAGGATAGCTCTCCCGGATCAACTCGGTCAGGTCCGGACTCAGCGCGAGTTCCCTCTGCTGCGCGTGCCGGAACGCCCGCATGATCCGGACTGGATCCTCCCGGAAGAGATCCTTGCCCTGCGCGTAAAGCCTGCCCTGCCAACTCTCAAACCCGTCGAAAGACTCGCGCGGCCGCCTCCTTCGCGCCAAGAAACTCATCAACCCGCGATCGTCTTCCTCCAACTGCGCGATCTTCAAACGTTCCATCACCTTTCCCAGGTGCAAATACAACTGCCGGGTGTGCCGGTAATAGTCGCGCATAAACTCCTCGCAACGCCGCAGAATATTCGCCTGTGGATAGCCGAACTGCGTGGCCAGGACCCCTTGCAGCCGCAGCGTCAATATATCCGTCGGAGGCCGTGTGGCGAAATGCAGGCCGTTGCGCACCCGCAGCAGAAGATCATGAGCCCGCTCGACTTCCCGCAGGTCGGCCGCCGACAGAATGCCCGCGCCGAGAAAGGCCTCAAGATTGTTCGTTCCAAACTGCAAATGCGCCAGCCAGATCAAGTTGTGATAGTCTCGCAGGCCTCCGCATCCTCTCTTCACGTTGGGCTCCTGTAAGAAAACCGTGCGATGCTTTCCTCGCCTCTGATCGAGATCCTGCCTCCGGCGTTCCAGGTTCTCCCGCTGCCGCCCCTTGAGACACTGACGCTCAAACATCTCCTGCAACCCCTCAAAAGTTGCCGTCCGGCCCACGATCAGGCGCGCCTCCAGAAGGGACGTCAAGGTCCGGTCGTCAGCCAACGATCGCTGCGCCGCTTCCTTCACATCCCACACCGTATGACTGACCTTCAGCCCGGCATCCCACAACAAAGGGATGATCTGCTCGATCATCTGCTTCGTCTCGGCCGGCAACCGCCGCGCCGGAGCAGCCAGCAAAAACAAGAGATCGATGTCGCTGCCCGGATTGAGCAGCCCCCTTCCATACCCTCCCAAAGCCACCAGTTGCGCCGGACAATCCATGAAATCCCGGCCCGGATGAAGCCGGGAAAACGACTCCTTGAAGAGATTCTCCAACACCAAATCACATAGCGCGGAGCGTCGCCGGCACACTTCGAATCCGCCGGCCCCTCCGTTGTGCAGGAAGCGCAACCGGTGTTGTTCCATCTTGAGAAACCGCTTGTAGATGGGACCGAGTTCCGCAGCCGGCCGGGGCGCTCGCTCCGGATAGCAGAGGAGCGCCTGCCGCGCTCGCGCTTTCAGCTTCTCCAATGGATCCCACGGAGCCTCCTGCCGCCCACCCCCACCGCCGTTTGGCTCCTGGATCCGATTCGTCATGGCAGCCCCACGAAGCGGTCCTCCGCCGGATGCAAACCCAGCCGGCATCGCGCGCTTCCGTTCGCCGCCAAATGGTGCAACGCATGAAACACGTCCTCCGGATCCTCCCCCAGCCCTCTCGCTAACTCGGCTGCCAGGATCCCCTCTTGTCCACTACCGGTCAGCTCCGCGCGCGCCCTGCCGAGCAACGTCAAAAAGCTGGATGCCGCCGTCTTTCCGGCCTGAACCCCAGGTTGATGATACGCGTTGATGTTCACCAGAGAAGCGTAGAACCCCACGGCTCGCTCGAACAAAGCGATAAGAGCCCCAAGGCTCCTCTCCTCCACCTCCGGGATGCTTAAGGTAACCGATTGCCTTCCACGCTCTGTCAATGCCCGCCGTGTCCCGCGCAGAAAGCCCTGTAAATAGTCCCCCGACGTCGCCCCGGGTTTCACCTCCAGTGAATTTCCCTGTCGCGCCCGGCGCGCTTCCACAAAGGTAACAAAGAAATTGTTCACCCCGTCGCACAGTTGCTGGACAAAGGCGTGCTGATCCGTGGAACCTTTGTTGCCATACACAGTGATGCCCTGCGCCGTCTCCCCGCCGTCCCGGTCGCGGTCCTTGCCTAACGATTCCATGACCAACTGCTGCAGGTAGCGGCTCAAAAGCAGCAACCGGTCCTTGTATGGGAGAATGACCATGTCCTTCGCGCCCCGGCCTTCCCCGGCCTGATGCCAGGCCAGCGCCATCAACATCGCCGCGTTGGCGCGCGGATCCTCCGATCGCGTGTGCCGGTCCATGCTCGCGGCCCCTTCGAGGAAAGCCCCGGTGTCGATCCCTTGCAGGGCCATGGGCAACAGGCCCACCACGCTCGTCACCGAAGTGCGCCCACCCACCCAATCGTGCATGCGAAACCTTGCCAACCACCCATTCCCCTCCGCTTCCCGGTCCAGCGCGCTTCCTTCTCCCGTCACCGCCGCGGCGTGCCGCGCAAAATCCAGACCCGCAGCCCGGTAGGCCGCCGCCGCTTCCAACATCCCATTTCGAGTCTCCTCCGTTCCGCCGGACTTCGAGATCACCACCGTCAACGTTTCCCCCAGCCGGTCCCGCAACCCATCCAAAACCCGATCGAATCCATCGGGATCCGTATTATCGAAATAGTGCGTCTCCATCGCAGACGTTCCCCGTCTGAGCGCGTCCGCCGCCAGTTGCGGACCCAATGCCGAACCTCCGATTCCAATGAGCAACACCTCCCGGAATTGCCCGCCTTCCCCGCAGATGTCGCCGCAAGCGACCCGGCCGGCAAAATCCAGACAGGCCTCCCGGTCCTCGCGGATGACCCGCGCCAAAGCCTCATTCGGAGCCAACTCCGGAGCCCGCAGCCAATAATGCCCAACCATCCTCTCCTCGTCCGGATTGGCGATCTCGCCAGCCTCAAGTTGTCGCATGTCCGCAAACGCCCGCTTCACCTGCTCCTCCATGCGCTCGAGAAAAGCCTCGTCCAGCCCCATACGACTCACGTCCAGCCACAGGCCAGTCTCTTGCTCCCGCACCAGCCAGTCCCCGTAACGCTTCCATCCGCTCATGCCCGGATCTATTAGCAGATCGCTTCGCCGTCGCAACCGGGGCCTAGGCCCGCCTTTCTCATACCGTTTCGTCGCGAGACGCTGCGAAGCCCTTGCTGCCCAGGCCGCGCGCAGCCAAGGGCGCAGTGAGTGTGGAGACCCCCTTCAAGCCCGAGGCAAGCGGAACGAAGGCAGGATGGGGCGCAGCGCGCCCAGCGCTTGCTCCGCCCTACCTTGTCAAATTGCGCTCCCTCCCCCATAGAAAGACAGCCGCACATGCCCAGGCCGTCAAAATCCTTCGTCCCCAACCCCTTTCCCTACCATGCGGAGCTGGAACTTGAGATCGAATCCCTGAGCAACCTCGGTCACGGCGTCGGACGCATCGACGGTTGGGTCGTTTTCGTTCCCTTTTGCCTGCCCACCGAACGCGTTCGCGCCCGCATCTACCGAAACACGCCCAGCTACAGCTCCGCTGATTTGCTCGAAATCATCCGGCCCTCTTTGGATCGCGTCGAGCCGCTCTGTTCGCACTTCACCGCCTGCGGCGGATGCCAATACCAAAACCTCTCCTATCCCGCTCAGTTGGAATGGAAACGGCGCCAAGTGCGCGAACTCTTCCAGCATATGGGCGGCCTCAGCGTCGACGTCGAGCCAGTCGTTCCCTCTCCCCAAGTCTTCGGTTACCGCTCCAAGATCACCCCCCACTTTCAGGCCCCGAAAGACGGCCGTATCCAAGCCATCGGCTTTCTGAGCCCCGGTTCCCGCCGCGACGTCCTCGACATCCACGAGTGCCCCATCGCCAGGCCCGAGATCAATCAGACCTTCCAAGAACGCCGCAAAGAAATCCTTGAGCAAGCCCACAGCTACCGCCGTGGAGCGACCCTGCTCTTCCGCAGCTCGGCAGGAATCCCCCCGGTCGTCACCGAGCCCGCCGCTACCGCCGTGGAACGTGTCGGCAACCTCGAGTTCCATTTTCCCGCCGGAGAGTTCTTCCAAAACAACGCCTTCCTACTCGAAAGCTTTACCGCTCACGTGCGCCAGGAAGCCTCCGCCGGTAAGGCGCGTTACCTCCTCGATACCTACTGCGGGAGCGGCCTCTTCTGCCTCTCCGCCGCCTCCGCCTTCGAGAAGTCCATCGGCGTGGAAGTCAGCCGCGCATCCATCCAATGGGCCCGCGACAACGCCGCCCGCAACGCAATCGACAACGCCGAGTTCTACATCGGAAAGTCCGAAACCATCTTTCCCCGCTATCCCTATCCAGGACGCGAAACCGCCGTGGTTATCGATCCGCCTCGGCGGGGATGCGAAGCCCTTTTCCTGGAGCGTCTGTTCGCGTTCCGGCCAGAACGCGTCGTTTACGTATCCTGCAATCCCGCCACCCAGATCCGCGACCTCCGGCTTTTCGTCGACCAAGGCTATGCCATCCGCCGGGTTCAACCCTTTGATCTCTTTCCCCAAACCCGGCATCTCGAATGCGTCGCCACCCTGGTCGCCGGCGAAGATCGCTGAGATCTGGCCCCAAGCTCCGCCCTCGCCCGGCTTCTGAGCGAAGAATCGAGCCGCGCATCCCCGCTCTCTCTCCTCTCAAACTTTCCCTCTCTCAATTTTTCTTGAGAAAGTGCTGGAAAACCTGCATTCATGCCTCTATCATCCCATTTTCAACTTGTAAAGGAGGTTTCAATGCTGAAAAATCCCGTTCTCATGCGCCCGTTTGCAGGCGCCGCCGCCCTTGGCCTCTCGCTGATCGGACTTCTCGGCGGTTGCAGCCAGCCTTCCGCCACTCCTGGACTCAGCGCAAACTATCAGGCCGTGCCCACCCAGGGAAATACCGTCCCCTCCGGCGCCCGGCAGCCGGCAATGCCGGGCGAAGCTCTGTCGCTCGCCGCCCCTTCACCCAGTTCAAGCCGGTTCCCTTTCCAATTTGGACCCGCTCCCGTTGACCGGGAATCCTACGCTGCGGTTGAAGAGAACCCGTACTTCTCCGTGGCCAACGAACCGCTTTCCACCTTCTCCATCGATGTCGACACAGCCTCCTATGCGAATGTGCGGCGGCTTCTCCAGAATGGCCTGCGAGTGCCGCCGGGCGCCGTGCGGATCGAAGAGATGGTGAACTATTTTGACTACCGTTATCCTGAACCGGAAGGAGAGGTTCCCTTTTCGGTGAGCGCCGAGACCGCCAGTTGCCCGTGGATGCCACAACACCGGCTCATGCGGATTGGCCTCCGGGGCCGGCCGATGCCCAAGCGGAATCTGCCGCCTGCCAATCTGGTCTTCCTGATCGACGTGTCAGGGTCCATGAGCGACGCGAACAAGCTTCCCCTCGTCAAGAGCAGCCTGCGTCTTCTTTTAGATGAACTCGATCCGAAGGACCGCGTCGCTCTGGTGGTCTACGCTGGTACTTCAGGCCTCGTCCTTGACTCCACCCCAGTCTCGGAACGCCGAAGGATCCTCGATGCCCTCGAGGGCCTCGAAGCTGGCGGATCGACGGCGGGGGCGGAGGGCATCCAGCTCGCCTATCAAGTTGCAAGCAAACATCAGGGGCCAGGCGTCAACAGCCGCGTCATACTCGCCACCGATGGAGACTTTAATGTCGGAATTACCGACGAGTCTCAGTTAGAACGTCTGATCAAAGACAGGGCTCGAAGCGGTGTCTATTTCACGGTTCTGGGATACGGGATGGGGAATTACCAGGACGACCGGCTGGAACTGCTGGCCGATAAAGGAAACGGCAATTACGCCTACGTCGATACCTTGCAGGAAGCCCGCAAGGTGTTGGTTCGCGAAATGGGCAGCACGCTCTTGACCATCGCAAAAGACGTCAAGATCCAAGTCGAGTTCAATCCTGCCCAGGCGGCTGCGTATCGTCTCATCGGTTACGAAAACCGGAAACTCGAGCACCAGGATTTCCATGACGACAAGAAGGACGCTGGAGAGATTGGCGCGGATCACACCGTAACCGCCTACTACGAAATCGTGCCGGCGGGACAGGCGGCGCCTGGGCTGAAAATGGATGCCCTCAAATACAGTCGTCCCCCTGAAGCCGCAGCCGCTGCGGAATCGGGAGAACTCGCCACGATCAAACTGCGCTACAAACCACCGCAAGAAACCGCCAGCAAGCTCATCACACACGTTGTCCGCGATAAAGGCGAAACCTTTGAGCAATCCTCGCGCGACTTCCAATTCGGAGCTTCGGTGGCCGCCTTTGGAATGCTCCTGCGCGATTCGCAGCACAAGGGCAACACCACCTTTGGCCGGATCCGGGAATGGGCCCGCGCCGGCCAAACCGACGACCCGCACGGAGACCGAGCCGAGTTTCTTGCCCTCCTCCAGTGAGGCTGGCGGCTTCGCCCCACGGGCCCGGGCGCGCCTTCGCTTCCCGGACCGGAGCCCCTGCATCCTCCATTGCGGAAAACCGGGCTGACCCCTGGTCCGCTGGGCAATCGGCTCTTATCCGTCCTGCGGCGGCGCTCCCGCCTTGATTCTTCGCATCCCTTGCTCCAGAATCCGGGAGAGTCCCGCAATGATGATTACCCCTGGCGGAGCCCGCCTCGAATCCCCCCCCGGCGCATCCACCCCTCCCCTAGACCTCATCGTTTCTCCGATGCGGTTCCGTTACCATCTTGTCGATACCCTGCCCCTCTTGGCCTGGTGCGCCCGCATACCCAAGGGAACGGGTCTGATCGACGTTTTTCACGGGCCTGACGTCGAAATTTTCCCCAACAGCTTTGCGGAAGGCGCATGGGACGGGCCCTTCGAAGATGGCGCCTTGGCCCACGCCAAGGTGATTGCGGGCACCGGGGCCGTCCTGACCTCCGATTCCGTCCATTTTACGGGAAGCACCGACCAGCTCAGTCCCCTCTTCAGCATCGTTCACCCGGAAGTGGTTATTGTATCCAATTCACCGGTGTTTGCGCTCGAAGTCGCCGGGGAACGCCTCGATCCGATCTACCCGTTCTACACCTATGACTTCCTCTGCATCTGGCGCAGAGGCCTTTACTGTCCCGCCGGGAATCTGAGGACCGCTTCCCTCAACCCGCTTCGAGTGCACTTCAGCACCATCGTCGCCGTCGACCTTGCCGGAAGGATCAGTTATTCGGCTCATACTCACCCCGGCCCTCCGGAGGACTTCGCGGCCTACCGTTCGCTGCTCGATGAGGGTGTCGCGAAGGTCCTCGCCAATGCCGCAGCGCCTAACCGGTCCGCCGCTTACCGTCCTCTGGCGGCCATTTCTCGCGGCTACGACTCGACGGCAACCGCCGCGCTGGCGAGCCGGGCCGGGTGTCGCGAAGCTTTCAGCTTTCGGGATTCCAAAGCCGCCGACCCCACTGCCGACTGTGGTGAGGAGAATGCAAACCGGTTGGGAATGGCCTGTGTGATCCCGGACCGCTGGCGTTACCTGGAACTCAAGGGACGCGCCGAGCCGGAGTTCGCCATGGTGGCGAAAGCCTCGCAGAACCCCCTGGCCGCCATGGAAGACTTGTTGCCCGGCAGAGTTTTGGTGACAGGCTATTTCGGCGATAATATTTGGGACCCGCGCAGATCCGACTTCTGCAGCGAGTTGAGTAAGCCCTGGATCCGCACCGCAGGCGGGCTCAGTCAACTCGAGTTCCGGTTGCGCACCGGCTATCTCCTTTTCGCCCCCGCCTACATCGGAGCGCGCCACAATCACCGGATTCACTCCATCGCCATTTCCAAAGACATGCTTCCCTGGTATATCGGCGGGAAATACGACCGTCCCCTCGCGCGCCGCCTCGGCGAGGAGGCCGGGTTGCTCCGCGATTCCTTCGGCATCAAGAAGATGTACACTGCCCATTCACATATCTCCGATGAGACGAGCTTTTCCCCCGAGGCCTGGCTGGAATACCGGAATTTCCTCGAACGCTCCCACTCCAGTGTGCCCTGGATCAGCTATCAGTCTTGGCGGCGTCTCGCCCAGTCCCGGCATTTCCTTTGGCGAAACTTTGGATGCCGCCGCTACCGCTATGTGCCATTCTCTCTTTGGCAAAGACGCCTGTCGTTTCTCTTAAACGCCCATCCCCGCCTTCTCCCTTGGGATGTCATGTTCACCTTCCAATGGGCTGCCGGCCTCCTCGCGCCACGCTACAGATTCGCGCACAGAATGGATCACGAACCGCCGGCGCACTTGCCGCAGCTTAATCCCTTCGTTTCCTCATGAAAAACGTCGTGATTGCCGGCGCAGGCATCACCGGATGTTTCACCGCCTACTTCCTCGGCCGCTTGGGTATTCGAACCACACTCGTCGAACGATCCAAAGTCGCAGACCAAGCCTCCGGCCACAATCCGGGAGGTCTCAATCCTCTGCACGGCCCGGGGATCCCCGGGCCCATGCTCCCGCTCGCGCTCCGTTCCTTCCGCTTGCATCACCAGCACGCGCCCGAGATCGCCCGGCTCTCCGGAAGCCCGGCCATTATCCAACGTGTTTCCCGGATTGAATTGGCTTTCGACGAAAGTGAATCCATAGAGCTTTCAGCGACCCGGGACCTTTATGAAGACACGGAAGGATTCGCCGCCCGCTGGATGGACCAACGCTCTCTCCTGGCCGAGGAACCGCGTTGCCACCCGGACGCTGCCGGAGGTCTCTTTCTCGAAGGAAATGGCATGATCGAAAGTGCGTCCTACACCGCCGCGGCCTGTCAAGCGGCGCAGAAACTCGGCGTCGAGCTGCGCTACGGCGCTGTCCTGGGACTCAAGCACGCCGGTTCACGGGTAAACGCCGTGACCACCAGCGCAGGCGAGATCGGCTGCGATGCCTTGGTCCTAGCCACCGGTCCTTTCATGGAAGAAGCGGAGCGCTGGCTGGGCCTCTCCATTCCTGTGCGGCCTCTCAAGGGACAGCTCTTGCGAGCGGCGCTGCCGGATCCCCCATTTCGCCATCATCTCACTTGGAAGGCCATCGGAGTCTACCATCTGCCCGGTGGAAACGCCTGGCTCGGCGGCACCCAGGAAAACGCCGGTTACGACCTCGAGCCGACCGCGGAAGGTCGCGAGGCCATCCTCGAGGCAGTTTCCCGGCTCGCCCCCTGCCTCCGCGACGCCCGGATCCTCTCTCACGAAGCCGCCCTGCGTCCTTCCACCCCAGACGGACTCCCCCTCCTCGGCCGGGCCCCCGGCTGGGACAACGTCTTCCTCGCATCTGGAGCTGGGACCAAGGGCATGCTTCTCGGCGCGGGCTTGGGCGAAGCCGCGGCCTGTCTTGTGGCGGATTGTGTTCCCCTCTTAAACATGGAATGCTTTTCCCCAGAACGTTTCAATCCGCCGGTCCGCCCAGTCGTTCACCACAACTCGCCGTCATGAATCCGCGGGCTCGATCCCTTTCCGTTGCGTCTTCCTCCTCAGCCCACCGCCGGGACTCCGCCCACCGCGACATTCGGTCTGGCTGGAGCGTGCTCTGTCTGAATTGCGGCAAGGAGTTCATCCGAACCTACCTGCCCTTCTGCGATTCCTGCGGCGGGATGACCGACGCCATCTACGACCTGACTCAAGTCCAGCTCTACGATTCCTCCAACCCCTACCAGCGTTTTCGCGATCTGCTCCCCATCCACAATCCCGGGCTTATGCCGAACGATGCCGCCTATACTCCCACGGTGCATGCACAACGCCTGGGAGAAGTCATTGGGTTGCCCAAGCTGTATTTGAAAGACGACACCAAACTTCCTACCGGAACCACCAAAGATCGAATGGCCGCGGTCGCCCTCGCCTACCTCTTCGAGTGCGGCGTTCAGTCCTTTTGCACGTCTTCGACCGGAAACAGTTCGACCGCGTACGCTCAAGCCCTGACCGGGTTCCCAGATTTTCGAATGTATCTTTTCACCGCCGAGAACTTCCAAAACCGGGTTCAGTACCGCGATAATCCCCACATCGTCCATTACCTCCTTCGAGACGCGACCTTTGCCGAAGCCTTCGAAGCTTCCGGAGCCTTCGCAAAAATGAACCGCTTTGTTTCGGAACGCGGGTTCTTCAATCTCGGGCGCCGCGAGGGCTTGAAGATCTCCTGGCTGGAAGCCGTCGACCAGATCGACGGTCCCATCGACTGGTATGTCCAGGCCGTCTCAAGCGCCATGGGAGTCTACGGCGCCTACAAAGGAGGCCAAGAAATGCGCCGGCTGGGACGGTTGCCCAGGCCTCCCCGCCTTCTCTGCGTCCAGCAAAGTTCCTGCGCTCCCATGGTCCGGGCCTGGGAAGAAGGCGCCGAATCCATCCTCCCCGAACATATCGTCCACAACCCACAAGGGATCGCCAAGGCCATTCTCCGAGGGGACCCTTCCAAGGCCTATCCCATCATGCGCAAGATCGTCTTGGAAAGCGAAGGCGTCTTCACGGCGGTCGAGGAACTGGAAATCCGGGAGGCCCGCGCCGCTGTCGAAGAGCTTGAAGGAATCAGTCCTTGCTTCTCCGCCTCCACTGCTGTGGCCGGTTTGATGAAGCTCGCGCGACTTGGAAAGATCCCCGCAAATCACACCGTTCTCATCAATCTCACCGGCCGGAACCGGACGCCCAGCGACGACGATGCGGCTCATCAAGACCGGCGTTGGTTGAAGCGTTCGGCAGGCGGCTGGATTCCGGAAGACCCCGAGGCCGGTGGCGGGCTCGTCTACGGCAATCCCGCAGCGCCTACGAAGGAATGACCGGGCGCGATCTGCCCCAAGAACCGGTCTCGACGGCGCCGCTAACCGGTCCGCCTCTCCTTGATCGCGCCTCGTCCATCGCTGAGCGCTTCGAGTCCATCGTCGCCCGTTTTCCCCAGAAGGTCGCTATCCACACGCTGGAGGGCGACATCACCTATGCGGAACTCAATGCCCGGGCGAATCGCTGGGCCCACACCCTACTCCAGCGGACCGAGCGAACCCCGCAGCGGATTGCTCTCCTCTTTGACCAAGGAGCCCCCGCCCTCGCCGCCGCCTTCGGGACCCTCAAGGCCGGGCATGCCTTCGTCCCCTTGGATGCTTCCGATCCGGCCGCGCGCCTTCAAGCCATCGTGCGCGATTGCCATCCCGCCGCTATTGTCGCCGAATCCAAGCACGCCAAACTGGCCGCGTCCCTCTCCCAGGGCCCAACCGATCTGCTCCTCGACTCGGAACCCGGCGTCCCCTCGTCCACCGCCAACCCGGGACTCCCCACGCCCGAAGAAACCCTCGCCTACCTCTTCTACACTTCCGGATCCACCGGCCAACCCAAAGGAGTCTGCCAAACCCATCGAAACCTTCTCCACTATATACGCGCCTACTCCGCATGCCTGGGTATCAAGCCCGACGACCGGCTTTCCCTGCTCTATTCCCTCAGCTTCAGCGCTTCGAATATGGACGTCTTTGGAGCGCTGTTGCAGGGCGCCGCGCTCTGCCCCTATGACATTCGCCGGCGCGGAACGGCCTCTCTCGGCGATTGGCTCAATCAGCAATCCATTACCATTCTCCACGCCGTTCCAACCGTCTTCCGCCATCTCCTGCAAAACCTGACAACCCGCAACGTCTTCCCCTCCATCCGGGCTGTCGACCTCGGGGGCGAAGCCGTTTATCCCACGGACATCGATCTCTTTCGCGCCTGCTTCCGCAAGGAATGCCTTCTCGTCAACCATCTCGCCGCCACTGAGATCAGCGTCATCGCCCAATACCGGATCGATCTCGATGCCTCCTATCAAACAGACATACTTCCAGTCGGTTATCCCCCTTCCCATACCATCATCCGCATTCTCCGGCCCGACGGATCCGAAGCCGTCTCGCCCGAGCAGGGCGAAATGGTCGTGCATAGCCCCTTCCTCAGCCCCGGCTACTGGGAACGTCCGGACCTGACCCAAAAAGCCTTTGCCGACTATCCCAGCCGGCCCGGTTGGCGAGCCTACCGCAGCGGCGACCTGGGCTACGTCGACGGCGAAGGCCGGCTCATCTTCCTCGGACGCAAGGATCACCGCGTAAAGATCCGCGGTCACTCCGTGGACATCGCGGAGGTCGAAGCAGCTCTTCGGGAGACCTCCTGGATCCGCGACCTCGCGGTCGTCGCTGTGGACGACACCGGGACGAACCATTCCCTTGTCCTCGTGGCCTACTTCGAATCCGAGCCCGCCGGTCAAAAGGCCATTTCGTCGCTTCGTCAGGAGTTACAGCGGCGCCTCCCTCCATACATGATGCCATCCGACTTGGTCTGGGTCGAGCGCCTGCCCGTCACTTCCTCCGGCAAAATCGACCGCCGGGCGCTGGCCGCCTTGCCTCGACCCAGCGCGGCCGGCGATGCTCCTCCGCTCGATGCCATGCAGACGGAGGGGTTGGAACATTCCGTCCAGACCTTGTTCCGTTCCCTGCTGCGCCGCTCCTCCGTCGAACCGTCGGATGATTTTTTCAGCCTCGGCGGCGATTCGTTGAAAGCCACTCAACTCCACCAACAACTCGAAAGACTGTCCGGCATCGCGATTCCCCTAGAGGAACTGCTTCGGAATTCCACCATATCCGGAATCACCGCCTTCGTTCGCCGGATGCAGACCCTGCCCTCGGCTGCCGTTCCGGCCGTCCATCCCTGTTTGGTGGCTCTGCGCCGGAGCGGAAGCAAACCACCCCTGTTTCTCACTCATGGCGCCAAGGGTCAGGCTTTCGTCAGTCCCCACTTCCTCGAGATTCTCGGCAGCGATCAACCCGTCTACGCCTACCAAGCCACCGGTCTTGAGCGCTGCCGAATGCCCCGCAACAGCATCGTCGATATGGCCGCCGAATACCTCCGCGCCTTGCGCGCCGTGCAACCTGAGGGCCCTTATTTCCTCGGTTCCATTTGCGTAGGCGGCGTCGTCACCCTGGAAATGGCCCAACAAGCCGTCTCTGCCGGCGATGCCGTCGGCCCTCTGCTCCTCATCGACCCTCCCAAGATCCCGCCCGGCGAACGCCCCAGATGGAAGCGCTGGAAACGCTTGCTGCGGACCCGCTGGAAACAGCTCCGGCTGCGACCGTCAGCGGACGCGAAACTGCGTCGCGATCTCCAGAAAAAAAACGCCCAAGGACGCATCGTCTTTGACGCCGGCAACCCGGACGCGGTGGCTCGAGCGGCACTGGCCGCGCGCGATTTCCGGATCGCCCTGCTGCACTACCGGCTCAAGCCTTACCCCGGGCCTGTCTTGATTCTCGCCAGCTCCGGCCGGCGATCCGATGACGCCGAGATCCAGCGAACGCGCCAGCACTACCAGCTCACGGGCCCTGTGGAATTCTTCCGGGTGGAAGGTAAGCACGAAGAGTTGCACGACGTTCACAACGAGCAATTCGAACGTCAGCTTCGGAACTGCATGAGAGCCGCGTGGAGCGCCTTCGAGAACGTTGGTGGTTGAAAACCCAGCTCTTCCCTGGCCCGGAGGACAACCGCATTTGATGGATGACGGTTTTCATGACGCCCCTGTCGCACCAGAACGGCCAAACGCCTGCGACGCCAGTTTCCCACCGGGCGCTTCCCGGCTGCCTACCCACGCCGCCCCGTGCCGGCCAATTGATCGTTCTTCTGACGCCCCTGCCGCACGAAAAGCGCTCAATTGCCGACGGTCCCGGTTCATGCCGGCGGACCGATGGAATCTCTGATGCCGCGCCCTGCGTCTACTCCTGGCCGAAACAGTAAAGCTTCCGGTCCGTGCGCACGAACAGATTCCCGCCGCTCACCGCGGGCGTCGCCCGCACCAACTCGTCACGATTATCGCCCAGCTCGGCCTTGTGCAATAGGGCGAACTCGTCTCCGGCTTTCATGACAAACATCTCTCCGAGGTGGTTGACCACATAGATCTTGCCGTCCGCGACGACCGGCGAAGCTTCGAACTTGGACCGGCTCTCCAAGCGCTCCGACCACACCACTTCGCCCGTCTTCGGGCGAAGGCAGGCGATGGATCCCCGGTCGCTGTGGAGGACGAAGAATCGCCCGCCGGCAAATGCCGGCGTCGAGACATCACTCGAAACCTCCCGGTCCGCGTTCTTCCATGCAACCCCAGCCTCGCCCAAATCACCCTCGCCACCCAGGCGAATGCCAAAAACGGGTTCGCGCTTCGGCGCACACACCACCACCACCCCGTCGCCTGCGACCGGCGAGGGTACCAAGCGCCAATGTCCAATCCGTTCTGGATTCCACGTGCCCCAACGCCAATACTCGCGACCCGTGGCAGGATCATGGCCAGACACACAGTCGCCTCCCGCGATCAAGATCTCCGTTCGTCCCGCATGGGTATGTGCCACCGGCGTGGTAAAGGCCTCCCGCGACTCCGCAACCGCATCGGACGGCCGGGTCGCCTTCCAAATCTCTTTGCCTGTCTCCGGATCGAGGCAGAGGAGGTAGGAATCGTTGGGCCGGTCCGCAAATCCCCGGCCGTTGACCGCGTCATCCCGTTGCAGCACTTGCAGATAAAGCTTTCCATCGAAGAGCATCGGGCTGGTGGAAAATGTCCAAAGAAACGCGAAGCGCCCGTAGTCATCCTGGATGTTGCGCCGCCACTTCTCGTTTCCGTCGAAATCCAGAGCCACCAAATCCCCGGTTCCGTAGAAAAAGTAAACCAGCTTCCCGTCTGTCGCCGGTGAAGGCGACGCGTAATTGCTGCGATCATCCTGCTGGAGGGATTTTGCGATCTCGCGGCGCCAGCGAACTTCTCCGCCGGTCCGATTCAAGCACCACGCTTCCAAACTCTTGCCCTCTTCATTGGTCGTACTGACAAAGACGTGATCCTCCCAGATCACCGGAGTCGCCGCGGACCGGCCGGGCAAATCCGCCACCCAGCGCACGTTCTCCTCCTTGCTAAACTTTTCCGGGAGCCCCTGTTCCGGCGAAGATCCGTTCATGTTCGGACCGCGAAACTGCGGCCAGTTCGCCGCTCCCGCAGAGAAGGGCCAGAGGAG
>DATKCT010000060.1:0-35227 GCA_035513055.1 Verrucomicrobiales bacterium
CAGGGCAGAAAGCCGAGACTGCGCGCGCGAAAATGAAAGTCTGCATTGCGGGCCAGCGGGGCGCGGTCGATCACGGGAGTCCCCGCGCAACTGGCGGCGGCGAAGGCCAAACTATCGTTGAGGCCATCCCCGAGGAACAGAGCATGGCCACGGTCACGATCGTGGCGCTGTAAAACCAGAGCGCCACGTAGAGAGAGGGCTCATTCCTCCGGCGCAATGTGAGCAGAAAGTTCACGGAAAAAACCACCCAGATCACCGTCACCGCGATGTTGACCGGCCAAATCAACTCGGCGTATTCCTTGCCCCGGCTGTAACCGAGGGGCAGCGTCACCGCGGCCACGGCGATGATGCACTGCCATCCCCAAAAATGCAGGCGGGACAAGAAATCCGACACCATCCGCGCCTTGCACAATCGCTGCGTGGAATAGTAGATGCCCGCGAACATCATGTTTCCGACAAACGCGAAGATGGCGGCGTTCGTGTGCAGCGGTCTCAGCCGTCCAAATGTAATAAAGGAAACTCCCTCGCTGCGGAACAACCCGAAGGTGATCCACTCCAGGAACTTGCCGTTCATCTGCCAGAGGTTGAGCTGAAGCGCGGCCAGCACGCCGGCCAGCATCACCACCAGGCCCCAGGCAATGCTCGCCAGCATGAACTGGCGCGCCGCTTTGTCGTCGAATTCGATGCTTGTTTTCACAAGGAAGATGAAATTGGGGACTTGCCGGAGGTCATGACCTCCCCACTTGCGTCCTGCGGATCAACGCCGCAGCCAGTCCCGCGCCCTTTTCGGACCTGAGCCTCCTCGAGCGGAAGGAGAGAATCCCGCTCCGGCCCGCCCGCGCCGCGGCCGGCGCGGTCCAGCCAGAAGTTCACGGCGAAGAACGCCGCCAGACAGACACTCACGAATAGGGTTAGGAGAAGGACTTCCATCGCCGCCGGCGCACCTCGCCGCTGCGCCATCCAATCACCGCGTCCCCTGCCCCGCTCTGCAATTCTTGGCCGCTCGCACGCGATTCTTGCTGCGCCGCAGTTCCGCCTCTTGCTTCCGGGTCTTGATCTTTGGCCTTTCCACCAAGGCCCTGCTTGGGCTTCGATGGTTCTTCCGTTCCCGGACCCTCCCGTTTATCGTCCCTCTCCTACGACGTTTCCGCCGACATGAACCTGCCGCAGACCATTCTCACCGGAACCGACTACTCCGACATCAGCTTCCAGGCTTTGCGGGTCGCCGGCCATCTGGCCCAGTCCTGGCCCGCCCGGCTCGTCGCCCTCCACGTGATCGACCGCAGTGAACTCGAAGACCTTCGGGCGCAGGTCGACATCAGCGAAGAGACCGTCCTGGAACGAGCCCAACCCCAGCTCGATAAATCGGTGCGGCAGATGGCCGGTCCCGAAGTCAACGTGGAAACGGAGCTGATTATCGGCCATCCCTTTGCGGAGATCCTTCAAGCCGCGGAGCGCACCGGCGCCGGGCTCCTCGTCCTGGGAGCCCACGGCAGCGGCTCCGAGAGAGATCGCACCGGCACGCTCGCCACCCGCTGCGTGCGCAAGGCCCCGCTTCCCGTTCTCCTGGTACGCGAAAACCAGGACTTTCCCTTCCGCCGCATCACCGCCTGCGTCGACTTCTCGGAAACCTCCCGCGAAGCGCTGCTTGCCGCTGTGCTCTTTGCCCGGAAAGAAAACGCTGCGCTCGATATCCTCCACGTGCGCCGCCCTCCCGTGCCCGGATTTGGGGATTCCGCCGTCCCCTCCGGCTTCAGCGTCTTCGACATTCCCCTGCCTCCCTACCAAGACGCCAGTGAGTATGTGGCGCATCAAGAGCAGCTCTTCAGCGAGTTTTTGAAACCGGTCGAGCACGCTCTCGAAGGCGTCGCTTGGAATCGTCACAGCCTGGAGGATTTGAATCCCGCCCAAGCCATGGCCGCTTTCCTCCGCGATTCCGGCTCCAGCGTGGTCGTTTTGGGCACGCGCGGCCGCACCGGATTGAGAAACCTCCTGCTCGGCAGCACGGCGGAGAAGATCATTCACCGCGCCCCCTGCTCGGTGCTCGCCATCAAACCCGCTGGGTTCGAATTCCAAATCTAGCGTCGTCCTATGGATAGTCTCCGGCACATTCTCGTAGGTGTGGATTACTCGCCCTGCGCCGCCAGCGCCTTGCGCGAAGCCGCCCGGATCGCCTCTTGGAACCGGGCTTCTCTCCTCGCCGTTCACGTCGTCCTCGATGAGGCCGTGGCAGAGGTGAAACGCCTTACCGGTATCGACACCGCCGAACTGCTCGAGGGTCGCAAGCTGCGGCTGCAGCGTTTTGTCGACGAAACCCTGGGCCCAGATGCCGCCGAGCTTCTCCAACTGCGCGCCATCATCGGACATCCTTTCCAGGAAATCATGGCATTGGTGGAAGACCGGGACGTCGGTCTCCTCGTCCTCGGTTCCCATGGAGCCGAGCATCCGGAACCCAAGATCACCGGGACCTTGGCCACCAAATGCGTTCGCAAGGCGCCCTGCCGCGTCCTCCTGGTCCGAGAGAGCCAATCCGAGAGCTTCCAACGCGTGACCGTGGCCGTGGACTTCTCGCCCACCTCACGTCAGGCTCTGCACGACGCGGCGCGAATCGCGCGTCAAGACCGGGCCGAACTCCTCGTCGTTCACGTCTATGCTCCAGCTTGGAAACACTTTCTTGCCGAAGGCGAACAGCTTCCGGTGTCGCCCCAGCAGGCCGCAGCCTATCTTAGGGAAGTGGAGAGCCAGCTCGCCGACTTCACCTACGAAACCTTGGAGGAATACGAGGGCATCACCACGAGCGCCGAAGTGATAGAAGCAGTCTCGCCCGCCGTGGGTCTGATCCGTTTCCTCACCGAACGCCAAGCCGATCTCGCCGTCATCGGAACCCGGGGCGCCTCGCAGCTCGACGTTGTCCTGCTGGGATCCACCGCAGAGCGGGTCATTTACGATTCTCCCTGCTCTGTGCTCACGATCAAACCCGAAGGGTTTGCCTTCCGTCTCGCTCCGGCCTCGCCCCAATGAGCGGCGCCGGGCCCGGATCACTGCGCCCGTTTCAGTGGCCACGTCCGGATCACCGAAGCCGCCTACGATTCCGGATTTCAATCGCTCTCCCAATTCAACCGGAGTTTTCTCCGCTACACCGGTGAGTCGCCCACCCGCTACCGGGAACGGATCCGGCTTACCAACCAGACCCTGGCCGCCTGAACCTCCGCATTCCCTCGAAGGAACGCGTTGCCCGCCTTCATCTTCGAGGCCATATTCCCTCATAACCCACCAACATTCACACTCCAAGCCCAACCCCAATCAGCCATGAAACCCGTGCCTTCATTCGATCCCTTCAAAGAGTTGAGCGACTTGCAAAAGCGCCTCTCCTCCCTTTTTCTTCAGAACCGTGATGGCGAAACCGCCCTCGCCGAATCTTCCAACCGGGCCGATTGGGCCCCCGCCGTCGATGTCGCCGAGTCGGACTCGGAATACACCATCACCGCGGACCTTCCCGAGGTGAAAAAGGAAGACGTTTCCATCTCCATTGAAGGCGGCATCCTCACCTTCTCCGGAGAACGGAGCCATGAGTCTGAAGAAAAAGATCCCAAGAAAAAGTTTCATCGCATCGAACGCAGCTATGGAAGTTATGCCCGGTCATTCCAAGTGCCCTCGAACGTCGATGCCTCGGCGATCCGCGCACGCTTCGAGGACGGCGTGCTTCGAATTCATCTTCCCAAGCAGGCTGTATCCAGCCCATCCCGCGTCGACGTCTCCATTTCTTGACCCGCCTCCGGCCAGATCCCTATCATGATGACCAAACACCTGTTTATCCCGGCGCTTCCGAAGGCCCGGGCTTCCGTTCCGTTAGGACTCGCCGCGGTCGTGGCCGCCGCGGTCCTCACCGGCGCCCGGGCCGAAGACGAAGACTCCGGCCCTACCCAGCTCGATCTGAGCACCGTGCCCAGTGAACTCGTCGACGATGTCGTCCTTCCCGTCCCGCACGAGATCTTCCACGCATTAGAAAAACTGGGACCGCAAGACTGGAACTCCCAGATCCGGGCGGAGTCGCCGGAACCCCCGCCGAACCGGACCCGGGCCGCACTCCTGTTCGGTCTCGTCCTCGCCAACGGGTTCATCGCCGTCGAAGCCGAGAACCGCGATGAGGTCCGCCGCATCGGACGAGAGGTGGTCCAGTTCTCCGAAGCTCTCGGGGTCAAACAAGCGGTCATGGAACATGCGCAGAGCATTATGGATGCCGCCAATGACCAGGAATGGCAGAGCGTCCGCCGAGAACTGGATCGCACCCGGGAAACCGTTTTGGAAACGATGGAAAAACTCCGGGACGACGATCTCGCTCACTTAGTCAGCCTCGGCGGATGGCTCGGGGGGGCCGATATACTTGCGGCTCTGGCCGGCGGCAGCCCCGCGGCGATCGAACTTCTCCATCAGCCCGACCTCGTCGAGCAGCTCATGCGTTCTTGCCGGAAAATGCCCCCGGCCCTTCGAGCCGAACCGGTGATCCGCGAGGTCGAGCGGGTCCTCCAAGAACTCCAACCCCTCCTGCGCAATGCGGATGGCGGCGGCCTTCCTCCCGCCGATCTTCAGCGCGTCCACGATCTCACCTCCGAATTGATCCGGCTCATCGAGGGCGCTCCCAACAACGGCTGATGTCCAGGACCCACTCTTCTCGCCTCGTTGCGCTCGGCGCCGCCGCATGCTTTCTCGCGATGGGAACGCCCGGCGCCGCCATGGTGCACGACGGCCGGTCCTATGCCATCGAGGCCGCCATTCCTGAACTCGACCGCAAGCAGAATCCTTTCACCCTGCGCCATACCTGGTGGAACGGAGAGTTGGAACCTGGCAAAAGCCGCGTGATCCGGCATCAATTGTTCAAGGGTAATGAATATTGGTTCTGGGCCGGATGTTCTGAACTCTCCGCAAAGATTGTCATTCATATTTACGACTCGGAAGGCAAGCGCGTCGAAGCCGAGAGCTGGAAACGGGGTCACGTCGCCGGAGCCCGGATCGTTCCCTCCCGGACCGCCTCCTACCTGATTCGCGTTACCCTCCGCGAGGCCGAGGATCCCCCCGCGGAATGGGCCGTTATCTACGGCTTTCGTTAACCCGGCATCTTCGCCCGCAACGGACCTCCAAGCGTTGCGGCGCCCCATGCTCGTGCCCATGGGAAGCTTGGAAGCTTCCCCTCCCTGCTCCGGCGCTCCGCTCTCCCGCCCATCCGGAGGTTGCATCCTCCTTGTCCTCATGGTTCCCTCCCGCTCATGCGCCGCTCTTCCATCGCCTTCTCGCTCGGCATGGCCCTCAACCCCATCTCGACCGCCGCCGCCCCGCCTCCCACCGACTCCTCGCCCCTGCGCGAGACTCTGCACGGCGTCGAGATCGCCGATCCTTATCGTTGGCTGGAAGGAAGCGCGGCTCCTGAACTGACTGAACCCGACGACGCCCTCGACGCCCGGGTCGCTGAATGGACCGGCCTCCAGAACGCCTACACCCGCGCTTTCCTCGACGAAGTCCCCGGGCGCAAGGCGCTGCTCACGCGCTTGCAAGGGCTTTTCGAAGTCGATTCCATCGGCCTGCCCATCCGGCGCGGCGCCCTCCTTTTCAATGCCGAACGCCGCGGAACTCAGAATCAGCCGGTTCTCTATCTGCGCGACGGTCTCGATGCCTCGCCCCGCGCCCTCCTCGATGTCAACCTCCTCGATCCCGAAGGGCTCACCACTCTGGCCTGGCACGCGCCTTCTCCGGATGGTTCCCTCGTCGCTTTCGGAATGTACCATAGCGGCGACGAAAACGCCATTCTCCACCTCATGGAAAGCGCCACCGGCGAATGGTTGGCCGACGAGATCCCAGGCAAAGTCACTGGAGTCCACTGGCTTCCGGACGGAGCCGGATTCATCTACCGCAAATTGGCTGACCTCAAAAACCCCTACTCGGGTCAAATCCGCTTCCACCGCGTGGGACGGCATCACTCGCGCGATCCCATTGTCTTCGAACAGTACAAAGAAGGCCCCCTCGCCACTACTTGGGGTCCCTACGCCTACACCAACCGCGCCGCCCGCTGGCTGGTTCTCCACTATGCCACCAGCACCAAATCCAACGACCTCTGGGTCTATGACTTCAAGCACTGGCTCGAATCCGGCGACCTCCGGCGCATCGACCTCACCGTCGGACGCGACGCCTCTTTCGACGCCTTCATTCGCGGCGATACACTCTACATCCTGACGACCTTTCAAGCCCCGCGAGGCCGCGTCCTGGAAGTCGATCTCGCGCATCCGGATTTCTCTAACTGGCGCGAAATCATTCCCGAACATCCCACCGCCGTGATCGAATCCCTCGACCAAACCCGGGACGAACTTGTCGTCGCCTACCTCGACCGGGCCTACACCCGCATCGAGCGCTTTTCCTTCGGCGGAGAACGTCTCGGCGAACTCGAACTCCCGGGCATCGGATCGGCTTCCGTGGCCGCTGATGAGGAACGCGACGACCTCTTTCTCGGCTTCGAGAGTTTCAACTCTCCGGATTCTATCTACCACTGCAACCTGGCTGAAGGCACCCGAAGCCTCTGGGCCCGGCCTGAAGTCCCCGTCGATCCCTCGCTCATCGCTGTGCGCCAAGAGAAATGCACTTCCCGCGACGGAACTCAAGTCCCCTTCTTCGTCATCCAACACAAGGACCTCGAAGCCGATGGCTCGACTCCCACTCTGCTCTTCGGCTATGGCGGTTTCAACATCCCTCAAACCCCGGTGTTCCGCGGTTTCATCATTCCCTGGCTCGAAGCCGGCGGCGTCTACGTTGTGGCCAACCTGCGCGGGGGCGGCGAGTTCGGGGATGACTGGCGCCGCGACGGCATGCTCGAACGTAAGCAAAATGTCTTCGATGACTTCATCGCCATCGCTGAATGGCTGCAAAGCTCAGGCATTACCGATCGCGATCACCTCGCCATCGTGGGCGGTTCCAACGGCGGACTGCTCACCGGCGCCGTCATCGTTCAACGTCCGGAACTGTTCCGCGCCGCCGTCTCCGCCGTTCCCCTCTTGGACATGATCCGCTACCAACATTTTCTCATGGCCCGCTATTGGGTCCCGGAATACGGGACCTCGGAAGACTCCGCCCAATTGCCGTTCCTCCTGGCTTACTCGCCCTATCATCAAGTCAAAGACGACGTCCGTTACCCGGCCCTGTTTCTCACCGCAGGCGAGAACGACGCCCGGGTCCATCCCCTGCACGCCCGCAAAATGGCGGCCCGGATGCAAGCTCTCCCCACCGCAGATCCCGCCGCGCGGCCCGTCCTGCTTTGGGTCGAAGGCAAAACCGGTCATGGCGCCGGAACTCCGCTTGATCTCCGCATCGCCCGCACCGCCGACCAACTCCTCTTCCTCGCCTCTCAAGTGGGACTGCGCTTCGATCAAGACTCCGCCTCGGGAAATTAGCCCACATTTCTCATACCCCTTCCGCTGTGGCGCGCTGCGCCCCAACCTGCCTTCGTTCCGCTGGCCTCGGGCTTGAACAGGGTGTGCTCCACCCAGCTCTGCGCCCTCGGCTGCGCGCGGCGTTGCCGTCGCTGCGCTCCGCCCTTCGAGCAGACCCGAGGGGCTGGCTCTCTCGCTTCGCTCGGCTGGCAGTAAGGGGCTCGAAGCGCCTCGCGCCGAAACGGTCTGAGAATTGCCGGCTCGTTCGGTCTGTCGCTTTCGAAGAACAGAGGCCCGCTGGGCCCATCGCCGCCCGTTCGGCAACGCCTAACCAAAAAGATCCAGTTGCCGCTCCTCTCCCGGCCGGCGAAAGGCCCCGGTGTGGAGCGGTCCCGGCGAACGCTCCAGTCCAAAACGCCTGATCCCAGCCCGGAACATCGCCTCGATGCCGTCCGCCATGATCCCTTCGCCCCTCAATCGGCTCCCGAATCGCGGATCGTTCAGGGCCCCGCCTCGCATTTCCCGAATCCGCCCCAACACTTTCTCCTTCTTCTCCGGCGCATGCCGCTCCAGCCACGCGACGAACACGTCCTTCACTCCGTGGGGCAATCGCACGATGGTGTAAAAGGCCATGCAGGCCCCCGCCGCCGCCGCAGCCTCGAGAATTCCCAGCATCTCATGATCGTTCAGCCCGGGAATCACCGGAGCCAATGACACCCCAACCGGTATTCCCGCGGCGCTCAGGCGCCGCACCGCATCCAATCGGAACGAAGGGGACGAGGCGCGCGGCTCCAAGACGGGCGCCAAATCCCTATCCAATGTGGTAACGGAAAGACACACCAACGCCGCTTTCTCCGCCGCCAGCACTGCCAAATAATCGATGTCGCGGGTGACCAGATGATTCTTGGTCACGATGGCCACCGGATTGCGAAAGCGCGCCAGCACTTCCAAGCAGGCCCGGGTGATGCCCAGTTTACGCTCGACGGGTTGATACGGGTCCGTCACTCCGCTGCAGGCCAGAACCCGGGGTTCCCAGCGCGGGTTCGACAGCTCCTTCTCCAAGAGTTCCGCCGCCCGTTCCTTGATCACGATCTTCGATTCGAAATCCAGGCCGGCATCCATGCCCAGAAACTCGTGGTACGGCCTGGCATAACAATAGGCGCAGCCGTGCTCGCAGCCGCGGTAGGGATTCAGGCTCGCCTCAAACCCGAGGTCGGGACTGGAATTCCGGGTGATGATCAACCGGGTATCGTCCTTGTAAAAAACGGTGGGAACTGTCCTCGGTTCGAAATCCGGGTCGGTCCGCCGCATCTCCTCGAGGGTTTCCAGGTCATCCTCCACATGAAGGCGTTCGAACCGGATGGGAAGATGAGCCTCCGCTCCGCGCCCCCGGTTGCTCAGATAGGCGGAGGATGGCCGTTCGGAATTCTGCGAAGTGTTCATGAGAACAGGATACGCAATGCCGGAAAGACTGCAAGCGGCCGCCGGCGCGCTAGATCCGGGAGTACGAACGGCTGCAAACGGCGCCTTCGCGCGAAGCAGTCCGGGGTTCCGCATTTATGCGGCCTACTCCTTCACCGTCATCGTCCCCCGCATCGTCGCAAAATGGGCCGGGAACGAGCAAAAATAGATGTAATTGCCAGGCTTCGGAGCGGTGAAGATCACCGCATCCGTCTCTCCCGGGCCCAGCATTTTGGTGTAAGCGAGAATCTTCTTCATGGTCGCTTCATCCTGCGGGATGTAATCCTTGAGCGGATACTTGATGGCCTCGACCGCGACGTCCTCGGCCTTCGCCCCCTGCTGGAGGATGACCACGTTGTGCCCCATCGCCAACTTGGGCAATTGCCCGATATTCTTCAACACCAGCTTCACCTTCTGCCCTGTGTTCACGGTGAACGCTTTTTTGTTGTACTGCATCAGATCGTTGCCCGTGATTTCGATGGTGATGTCCACCTCTTCCTCTTCCTCCGAGGCGGGCTCTTCCCCCGGCGCGGCTTCGTCCACCGGCGCTTCCGCAGCGGCTGGCTCAGCCTGGGCAACGGACTTTCCAGTCCAAATCCAACCTCCGCCGAAGCCGAGGCTCAGGACAAACGCGATCACGAGGGATGGGGTGAGTTTCATGGGATGAATCTTCTAAAAGTTGCGCCGAGTATCCGCAGCATTCCGCCCTTTGCAAGTCCTCTGTCCACCCCCGCGTTCCGGCCGGTTCGGGCGCCTCGATCCACGCAGCAGACCGGCAGTGCCGCCTCGCCCCGGGGCGGCTCGACCGGCCCGCCGGCTCTGGACGCCGGCGACGGTTTCGCCGCGGTCCCCGCATTCGCCGGCCCGGAACTTGGAGTCGCCGGAATCCGGCACACTTCGTGCTCCCCGGCAATCCCAGAACCCAACCACGCCAATCCTAACTCTTCACAGCAATTCATGTCCGGCATCCCCCTGCAGCAGACATCCGATTCAGGAATGAACACAAGTCCCACCTACCTGATCGCCAGCGACTTCGACCAGACGCTGAGCTTCAACGACTCCGGTTTCGTTCTCAGTGAAATGCTTGGAGTCAGCGAGTTCGCGCAGAAAGTCGCCGGCCTCTCCCAAACTCACCTCGTCCAACAGGGCGCCGAATTGGCCTACCTCCTGCGCCACGACCCCCAGTTCCGCCAAGTCCGGCGCCAACATCTCGTGGAAGCCGGCCGGCGCGTGCGGCTGAAGAAGAATATCGACCTCCTCTGCCGCGTCTTGCAAGGGGGCCTGTCCGGAATGCGCTTCGAGTTCTATGTCATTTCCGCGGCGCCCGTGGATGTGGTCCGCTCCGCGCTGGAGGGACTGCTCCCGCCCGGTCACATCTACGGCACGGAATTGGAATTCGACGGCGCCAGCGGCGAAATCTCCGCCGTGCGCAGCGTGGCGGCGGGCTTTGGGAAAGTCGCCGCCCTGAAAGACATCGAGGGGAAAATCCACACGCCTCCGGACCGCACGATCTACATCGGAGACGGCAGTTCCGACCTCTACGTCATGCAGCATGTCAACAGTTGCGATGGACACACCATCGCCGTCTCGGACTCGAAATCCGTGGGCAGGATCGCGCAACGTTCCGTACTGAGCGATAACGCCCTCAGCGTCCTGGTTCCCATTCTCGAGGACATTCTGGGCTGGACCTCCGTTCAGATCCGCAGCCTCTTCGCCGCACATGATCTGCCCTTGCGCGATTGGGATAAAATCCACACCGACTGGCTCACCTTCGGCGAGGAGCCGCCGGCTCACCGGGCCCCCAGCTCGCTGGCTGGTTAGGAGACGTCGCCCAGTCCTTTTGGCAGCTCCGGGGCCGGATCCGGTCCGGTCCAGCGAGGACATGAACGCCATTGCTCACCCCCTTCCCGGCGCGCGGGATCGCCTCCAAATCAAGGCCGCCTGCACCGGCGTCGCTGTCCTCTTTTTCGAGAACAACGCGGGGAAGCCCATCATGTCCCGGTTCCACGCTCTCTTCAGCCTGGGGGGTCTGGCCGGCGCTCTGGGAGGAGGCTGGTTGGCCGGCGCGGGGATCACGCCCGCCCTGCATTTTGCCGCCGTGACTCTCCTCCTGAGCGCGACCGCCGTGGTGTTGGCCTTTCCGCCGTTGCTGGCCCCAACCGCCTTCGATCCCAGCTTACGCACACCTGGCGAGCAAGAACGTCAGACTCCCTGGCGCCGGCCTCCGGGCGCATTGTTGGCCGTCGGCGCTCTGGCTTTCTGCGTCATGCTCGGCGAAGGCGCCATGGCCGACTGGAGCGCCATCTATCTCCGCCGCGAGACCGGGGCCAGCGAAGGATGGGCCGCTGCCGGCTACGCCGCCTTTTCTCTGACCATGGCTATCGGACGGCTCGGCGGCGATGCCCTGTCCACGCGTCTCGGTCCCGTGCTCCTGGTGCGGATCAGCGGCCTGTTGGCGTGTTGCGGGATGGGAATAGCGCTGCTCTCGGGCCGGACGCCGCTTTCTCTTCTCGGATTCGCAGCAGTGGGCCTGGGATTTGCCGCCGTGGTTCCCCAGGCTTTCCGCGCTGCCGGCCAAACTCCGGGCATGGCGGCCGGCCCGGCTCTCGCCACGGTCACGACCATGGGCTACTTCGGCTTTCTTGTGGGACCGGCCCTTATCGGCTTCGCCGCCGAGGCCTTCGGTCTCCGCTGGGCCATGGGGATCCTGGCGGGCGCGAGCTTCGCCCTGATCCTCCTCGCGCCTCAGGTCGAGCCCCGCCGCCGTCGCCAAACCGGCCGCCAGCAGGGTGGGCCACCGCACAGCGCTTCATCTCCTAACCAGAACCCCAGCAACACGAGTATCGCCCAGCCGGAGCAGCCGGATACCGTCCGCGCTATCCGTTAGTCGCACCCACTCGACGGGACCGGGCTTCCCGCGTTGCGGGCCCCTGCGGAGTCTCCCCTACGGATCCACCCATTTGCCGTGGGCCCGGATCAGATCAATCAGACTTTCCACGGCCCGCCCCTCCGGGATGTTGAATTCCACCGGCCGTTTTCCGACGTAAAGATTGATCTTTCCCGGCGCTCCACCCACGTAACCAAAATCCGCGTCGGCCATCTCGCCCGGACCGTTGACGATGCAGCCCATGATGGCGATCCGCAGCCCTTTGAGGTGGCCTGTCGCCTCCCGGATCCGCGCCGTGGTCGCTTGCAGGTTGAACAAGGTCCTCCCGCAGGATGGACAGGCCACGTAATCGGTCTTGAAGATCCGGGCTCCAGCGGCCTGGAGGATGTTGTAGGCCAACCGCAGCGATTGCCCCGGAGCGTCCTCACACCGTACCAAGACCGCGTCGCCAATGCCGTCGCATAACAGTGAGCCGAGCACCCGGCTGGAATGGAGGAGCGTGGACAGAAAATCCCCGCCCAGCGCCGCCTCCGGCCACAACGTGTCCTTCAACAACACCGGATGCTGGCCGGCAATCCGCGCCGCCAGCAGCCGGAACGCCGCCACCGGCGGGAGAGGCAAGCCGTCCGCCACCGTAATCAAACGCGGTTCTCGGCTGCGCAAGATCCCCTCGACGGCCGCGTCGTCTCTCGGATCCAGTTCCTCGACTCCGCTTTCTTCGTAGACAATCTCCGGTTGGTAGTCCCCCATCCGGTCGAGCTTGTGGGCGATTTTTTCCCAGCCCGCGCGCGACATCGCCACCCGGACCGTCTCCTCGCCTCCGACCCCAATTCCGGCGATCTCCATCCGTTCCGACGGCCGCCTCGCATAGGAAAAAGGATCCCACGAGGGCGCGAAGGGCGCCGGCAGGGGTCCAGACCATTCTTTCAGCCCGCTCCGGCGAATGCCCGAACACCCACCGGCTGCCGGCAGCGCTTTTCCTCCGTTCGGCGTCCGCTCTTCAGCGCGCTCTTTCATTCCCTCTGCGCCGCAGGAATCAGCCAAGGCTCGCGCCACCGGAATCTCGCGCACGGAATCCTCGGTCAGCGACACGCGGATGGTGTCCCCGATGCCGTCGTCGAGCAGGGCGCCGATCCCAATGGCGCTCTTGATCCGGCCATCTTCGCCGTCCCCAGCCTCCGTTACTCCAAGGTGGATGGGATAGCTCCAGCCAGGTCCGAGGGCGTCCAGCCGCGCCGCCAACAGGCGGTAAGCCTCGATCATCACCTTCGGGTTGCTCGCTTTCATCGAAAAAATGAAGTCGTGATAGTCTTCCGCGCGCGCGGTCCTGGCGAACTCCAGCGCGCTCTCGACCATCCCCAGCGGGGTGTCGCCGAAGCGGTTCATGATCCGGTCGCTCAACGAACCGTGGTTCGTCCCGATTCGCATCGCCACGCCCCGTTCCCGGCACAGCCGCACCAAGGGCCGGAATCGATCCGCCACCCGCTCCAGCTCCGCCTCATATTGCTCGTCCGAATACTCCCGGACCCGAAATTTCTTGGCGTCCGCGTAATTGCCAGGATTGATCCGCACTTTCTCCACCCACTTGGCCGCCTCCAGCGCCGCGTCCGGCTTGAAATGGATGTCGGCCACCAGCGGGACGTCGCAACCCGCGGCCCGGATCCCGTCGCGAATCGGCCGCAGATATTCCGCATACACCCTCGTCTGAGCGGTGATCCGCACGATCTCGCACCCGGCTTCGGCCAGCTCGAGCGCTTCGCGCACGCAAGCCGCGGCGTCCCGCGTGTCCGAGGTCAGCATGGATTGGATCCGAACCGGATTGGAACCTCCGATCCCGACCTTTCCCACCCGCACTTCCCGCGTCGGGCGGCGGCTGTAGACGAGCAGATGACTGCAATACGTTAGCGGAACCTCGACGGCCCGCTCGCGCCGCTCGAACAACGCTTTCATTCCGTCGCGGCCTCACCGGCGCCGCCCTCGCCTCCGGGATTTCGCTGCCATTCAAAAACCGGCATCTCTTGCTCCGCTCCTCCCGACCGGAAAATGTCGCCCAAATCGAATCGGGTCACGTGCAGCATGAACGCGATGAGCAAGACCACGCAGCCCAATTGCACCACTTCCAGCACGCGCACGTTGATCGGTTTGCGCCGCACCATTTCGAGGAAGGACATGGCGATGTGCCCCCCGTCGAGCACCGGGAAAGGCAGGAGATTGAGGATGGCCAAGTTGATGTTCAACACCACACTGAACCACAATGCCCGCCGCCAACCGTCCTTGTCCTCAAAAAACAGGTAGTAGACCCGCATGATCATCACCGGACCGCTCAAGTGCTGCAGCCCTATCTCCGAACGCGGGGAAAACACCGCGCCCAGCGTGCTGACCATCGTCTGCACGCTCTGGCGGATTTGGCGCACTGGCCCCGGATGTTCCAGGACCGTGAGACCGGTCTCGTCCCACACGGTCCCGATCATCAACGGGGGATCGGGCCCACTCTCTTCGCGTTTCAGGGGACGCTGTGGAGTGATGGTAAACTCGCGGACCTCCCGGTCCCGGCCGCCCCGCAGGGGTCGCCAGACGGTGAACTGAAGGGGCCGGCCCTCGCTTTGACGCACTTTCTCCGCCACCTGCGCCGGGTGAATGATGTCTTCCCCGTCAATCTGCGCCACGATGTCGCTGGGCCGGATGCCCGCCCGTTCCGCCGGACTTCCCGGCAACACCTTTCCCACCATGGGCTCAAACTTGGGGCCGATCCCCACCTGCCGGAGCTGGCTGCGGCTGAAAAAACGATCCAGCCAAGACTGCTTCGCGGCGCCCTCAGAAGGCCGGTCCGGTTTCACCTCGAAGCTGCGGAGTCCCTCGCCGGGCCGGTCCACTTCAAAGCGAATGGTGTCGTCTTGGCTGCTGACGATGTTCCACGTCACGCTGTCGATCATTCCATGCCAGCGCTCGACCGGCCGGTTGTCGACCCGGCGGATCACGTCGCCGGCACGGAGCTGCTCGACCCCCTCGGCTCCTTCCGGATCGACAAACCCGATCGTCGTGGTCTTCTGGGATACCGGCACCGGATGCCCCACCGCCCACACCAGCACGGCGAAAACCGCGGCCAAGCCGAAGCTGAAAAGCGGTCCCGCAAAGGCGACGATGATGCGGTCCATCGGCTTGGCCGGGGGCAGCGATTCCTCACCGGACTCCGATCGCCCCTCCAGCATCTCCATCGGCAACATCTGCGGCAAAGCCACGAAACCACCCGCCGGAATCCACCCCAAACCGTAACGCACCCCGTTGACCGTCTTCGACCAAATCGGACGCCCGAACCAGATCTGAAACTTCTCGACCTTCAGTCCCCGCCAACGAGCCGCCAAAAAATGCCCGAGTTCATGGACGAGGATGATGAAGTTGAAGAGAATGAGGACCTCGAGAAGTATCCCCAAGGTATTGAGAACGGGTATCACGGCGCGAGTATACTCCCGGGCCGGACGCTCGCAACGGAGGCTTTGCGGGGATCTGGCCCGGATTTTTCCGCATTTTTTACTGGTCATTTGAACAGTTTCACTATAGATTGTCACTCAAGCGACCCAGAACTACCCTCGGTCTCAACTACTCATGGCTAAGAAAACGTCCGAAGATTCGCCTCCCGCCGCCGTCGATGACCGCGTGGCCACTGCCCGCGCCAAGCACCTCGAACTCGCCATCGCCCAGATTCAGAAGGATTTCGGCGAAGGCGCCATCATGCGCCTCGGCGACGGCCACACCATCGATGTCGAAATCATCCCCACCGGGAACTTGGTCATCGACCGGGCTCTCGGCGTCGGCGGATTCCCCCGCGGCCGGGTCGTCGAAGTCTTCGGCCCGGAATCCTCAGGGAAGACGACCCTGACCCTCACCGTCATCGCTCAAGCCCAGCGCGCCGGAGGTCTCGCCGCCTTCATCGACGTCGAACACGCCCTCGATCCCGATTACGCCCGGAAGCTCGGCGTCAACCTCGACGACCTCCTCGTCTCTCAACCCGGTTCCGGGGAAGAAGCCCTCCGCATCTGCGAAACTCTGATCCGTTCGAATGCCCTCGATGTCATCGTGGTGGATTCCGTGGCCGCGCTGGTCACCAAGGCGGAGTTGGAAGGCGAAATCGGGGACACCACCGTCGGCGCCCAGGCTCGCCTCATGAGCGCCGCCCTGCGTAAACTCACCTCTCTCATCGCCCGGGCCCGGACCTGCTGCGTTTTTACCAATCAAATCCGGGAAAAGGTCGGGGTCATGTTTGGCAATCCGGAAACCACCCCCGGGGGCCGGGCCCTGAAGTTCTATAGCAGCGTTCGCATCGACATCCGGCGCATCGGCATGATCAAACAAACCGACGGCACCGTGACCGGCAGCCGGACCCGGATCAAGGTAGTGAAAAATAAGGTCGCGCCGCCTTTCACCGAAGCCGAATTCGACATCATGTACAACGAGGGCATCTCTTCGGTGGGATCGCTCCTCGATCTCGCGCTGGACTTCGGCATCCTGCAGAAGCGGGGCTCTTGGTTCAGCTACAATGACACCCAACTGGCGCAAGGCCGGGACGCCGCCAAGGACGCTCTGCGTGCCGATCCCAAACTTTACGCCGAAATAGACGCTGCGGTCCGGGCCCAGGTTGTGCCGTCGGCTGCGAGCACCCGCCCACCCGCCAACCGCACCCCGACGGTTGTCCCAGACGACGACGACCTCTCGGAACGGTCCGCCTGACCGGTCTGCTGGGGCTGAACTTAGTGGTCCAGGGCGTAAATACGGTGGGGTTTGCGGCGAGGACTTTTCGGCGCCGGCAAGGCGCGAGCGACGAGCATATTCCGCCAGTGGATCTGTAAGGAGCGAGGAACGCCGCCGGAGCCGAGAAGGACCGCCGCCCGGAGGGTTGCACCGAATTGGGCTTGGGGCTGCGTTGCTCGTCAGTCACAGCCCCACTATCGGGGGATGCTCCCTCCTCGCGCCTTGCCCCAAGCCCAATTCGGCGCAACAAACGTCACCGGATTTACGCCCTGGACCACTTAGGAGCGAAGTACCGATCCGGCCCAGGACGGACGTGACATCGGAGTCGCGCCAGTTTGTCAAAAACGTCGAGGGGAAGGTGTGTTCGTCGATAATCGAAACTGGCTGACTGTTCGCCGAGATCTCCAAACCAGGACCCGCCCCGGAGCAAGCGGTTGGGGCCGTCCCGCGGGCCAAGCGAGTCCACCACCTTGCCGTCCCCAAACTCTCCATACACATCCTCACACCACTCCGACACGTTCCCGTGCATGTCCTGCAATCCGAAAGCATTCCTCTCCTTCTTTCCGGCAGGCCATGTTCTCCCTCCTGTGTTCCCCGGAAACCACCCCTCAAACACCGGAATCGACCACAGCAACTCCCTCATCCGCGAGGGCTTGCGTTTCGAATTCCCATCATACCAACCTGCCTTGTGCAGCGCCTCCTCGCTATCGTCTGTGTAATACGCAGTGGCCGTCCCGGCCCGGCAGGTGTATTCCCACTTTGGGGGTGGAACTACCTATACTCCTACGACAACGGGGGAAACCGGCTCAGCAAGACTGAAGACGCCCAATTGGCGACCTACACTCCGACTGCCGAGAACGAATACATTTGGGTCGGAACATACTCCAACTATACGGTGCGCGGCAAGTCGCCGGGAGGCTCGGCTACAGTGACGGTCAATGGCGTGAACCAAACCGTTGATTCACAGAGCGGCAGCGACTATTTTCGAAGCGTGGTGAGCGCCAACAACAGCAGCGGACCGGTGTGGGATTCGGTGGCGATCGCCTCTCGCGGGGACGCGGGGAACTGGAAACATTATCAGCCTGCGGCCTCCGTGACGCCGGGCTACGACCCCGATGGCAACCTCCTCTCCGACGGGAGGTGGACCTACACCTGGGATGCCGAGAACCGGCTGATCAAAATGGAGAAAAGCGCTGCCGCAGTTGCGGCGGGGGACGACAACATCCGGCTTGAGTTCGACTATGATGGCCGGCACCGGAGGATCCGCAAGAGAGTCTACTGGATTCGGCATGGGATACACAAGCGAGGAGAAGTTCGTGTATGACGGCTGGAACGTAATTGCCAAGACTTCCGGGACGAATTCACGGCAGCACAGTTATGTGTGGGGCCTCGATATGAGCGGCGGGTTCCAGGGGGCGGGAGGCGTAGGCGGTCTGTTGATCTTCCACACCCATTCAGGGACTACAACTACCTCGAGTCACTCTCCAGCTTGCGACGGCAATGGAAATGTGATGGCGATTTTGGGGAAAGTGGGCTCGGGCAGTTGGACTGTGACTGCGGACTACGCCTACGACGCCTTTGGACACCAGGCGCGGTGGAAAGGGACGTATCACGCGGCGAACCCGTTCCGGTTCCGCACGAAGTATTGCGACGACGAGAGCGGGCATCTCTACTACGGCTACCGGTTCTATAGCCCGGAGACGGGGAGATGGCTGAGCAGAGATCCCATCGGGGAAAGAGGCGGGTTGAACTTGTATGGGTTTGTTGGGAATGACGGAGTGAATCGATGGGATTCGTTGGGCCATGTTGCGGTCGAGGAGGACTTGCCGGATCCGAGAATGATAATTCCGGAGTTTGTTCAGGGCTTGCGACCTCAGGACCTCGGAGTCCACACCTACGGAGGAATGGTCAGATGCAGGTGCAAGGATGCCAAGATCACATGCCTAGTATGGGCGGCCGCAAAGATTTACCTGAATTGGAATCTCAATCCGGTTGACGAGAATGGCGATCCGGAGCCTTGGGGACTAACGTATGGCCGTGAACAGTTACATATTAAGGCAATAAATAGTTATGTGAGAAGTGATATAGTTGTGCCCCTTAGGAAGGTCGGAGATCTTCCCGCAACCCCGGACCGAGCAAAGCAACTGCAAGATGATTTCGATGCACTCATGCAGTTTGCCATCGCGCACGGAGGGTCGCACGATCCGAATCCCGAGGGAACTCGCAACGATCCTCGTCCAGTGGAAGGGCGGCCGTATTCGCCGCTGGCTCATTCCGTGCAAGTCCCTGCCAAACCAATTGAAGCACCAGACGCCATAGATTGGAGGGAAATGATAAGGAGAGGGCAGCAGCGGTTACTCGAGGCTGTTGAACACCTTTCAGAATCGCTATGACATCTTAGGACGTGCAAAACAATAAATTACCGATTTAGTTTGAATATCTTTATTATCTATGCTAAACCGAGTTCATGCCGGCCGAGGATGTGCTCACATGGATCCGGAGGAAGTATGTATCGATCCTTCCAGAGTTGGACGAACGTGGCCGGCGGAGATGGGCCGCCGCGGAAGCTTTGTCGCTGGGCCGGGGTGGAATTACGGCGGTGGCGGTGGCCACGGGAATGTCGGACCGCACCGTCCGCAACGGGATCGCGGAGTTGGAGTCCGAGGAGGTTGTGGACCCGCATCGACAGCGCCGCCCTGGAGGAGGCCGTCATCGGAGGGAAGAAGAGCAACCAAAACTGATGAACGCGTTGGATGCATTGCTGGAGCCTACGGCGCGAGGAGATCCGGTTTGTCCTTTGCGCTGGACTTGTAAGAGCACCCGTAGCTTGGCTGAGGAACTCCAGAAGCAGGGCTTTCAGGTAAGTAGTACGAAAGTCGGCAGCCTGTTGAAAGCACAAGGCTATAGCTTGCAGTCCAATCGTAAGACGATTGAGGGGACACAACATCCCGACCGTGATGAGCAGTTCGAGTACATCGCGCGGCGAGTGAAAGCGTGTCGCCGGTACGGAGAGCCCGCCATTTCGGTGGACACGAAGAAGAAGGAGCCTTTGGGAAAGATGAAGGACCCCGGGCGAATCTATCGTCGCAAAGGCGAACCGCTTCAAGTGAAGACGCATGACTTTCCCGACAAAGAACTTGGGAAGGCGGTGCCCTATGGAGTCTACGACATTGCGAGCAACGAGGCTGGGGTAACGGTAGGGATTAGCCACGACACGGCGGAGTTTGCGGTTGCGGCCATCAAGCGGTGGTGGCTCCGGATGGGCAAGAAACGCTATGGCGGACCGAGGCGGATGTTGATCACCGCGGACTGTGGGGGAAGCAACAACCCGCGCACCCGGTTATGGCTGTGGGAACTGCAACGCTTCGCAAACCAAACAGGCATCATCTGTGAGGTGTGTCATTATCCGCTGGGCACAAGCAAGTGGAACAAAATCGAGCACCGGCTCTTCTGCCACATTACGCGCAACTGGCAGGGCCAGCCGTTGGAAACCCTGGAGATCGTCGTCAATCTGATCGGCTCAACCAAAACGAAGGAGGGATTAGAGGTTCATGCCTGGATCGATGAAAGAAAGTACCGGAAAGGTTGCAAGCCCTCTGAAAAGCAGATCCGGGAAATCTACATCAAGCGCAAGGCCTTTCACGGGGAGTGGAACTACGAAATCCACCCGGCTCGCAAATGAATCCGGTAAGTTATTGGTTTGCACTTCCTTAGATGCCAGCGGGTACCTCACTTATATTGGATACCCCATACTAAATGATAACGGCTTCAACAGTGCCTTTTTCAGATTGTTTGATACCGAGGAGAATAATTTGGGACAAAGACTCTTGAGATTCTTGGAGGAATTCGCTCATAAGATTGCATCTGAGGAACAAGCCCGTGCGGAATATATTTTGGACAATACGGGGAATGTGACAGGAGTGTTGGTTCCCAAAGTGGATAGCAATGCGACTCAGTTAGCGTTCAAGCGGCAACTAATGGAACTAATGGGAAACGATGTTGGGGAACAACTTATCGAAGAACTCATTGGGGACGGTGTATACACAAAAGTTTTCGGTACCTTCGGTCAATATGACCGTACTATTAGGATAGAAACAATCCCCGACCACGCCGATTGGGTTCGCATATACATCGGACTTGGCACCAATTTCGACGATGCGATTTCGATGAGCTACCAGGGGCCGATAGCTAAGATGCCGACTTGGATGTCTCATCTCGTGACGGTAGCGGAAAGGTGAGGTATTTTACGATGACAGAGCCTGACCCACGACGAGGCCCGGCACCTGTTCGCAATTTCGTATACAGTCCGGCTATTAACTTAATCGAAACTCTGAACCTAGAGGAGCTGAGGAAAGCACGAGAGGATCGTAATTTTAAAGCCTATTATACTCATATTTCAGATATAGACGAGGCCGACGTAGATTTGTTTTATGTAAAGTCTGGGAAAGCCGACGTATTATGGGATGGGAGGACCGACGTGATAGAGTGGGAAATGCGATTTAATAAGGTTTCCCGTCATCTAATCATTTGGCTTTCCTATCCTGACTACTGACGGGAATCGGTGTGCCAGGGTGAGGGGTCAAGTGTGTGAGTTGGGTTGCATCAGCAGCCGTGTATTGCAATTCGGCCGTGTTGCTTCGTGGAGGACGACAAGATCGCCTGGTATCGCCTCCTGGACGGCGACGGGACCTTTGGCTCCCAACGGATTGTGACTCGGGTCATTCTCAATCCATCGAGTCGCGAGACGAGGCGAGCCCTGCGGCAGACAAACCAGGGCTTACAAGGCCTCGATTCTCGCTCGACGCCTCTGGTCCGTGGCAAGGCTTGTGCCGGCGCCTCAGACTTCCGCTGACGCGCGGGAGATGCAGCGTGCCATCCTCTTGCCTGGCTCAGTTCCGCCAAGGAGGACCGCCGCGTCTCGGTTCCTGCAACACCTCTTGCTGGCGCTCCGCAGGCAGATTCTCCGCAGACCATGCCGCAGCCGCGTCGGGATCGGACTGATACCAATTCTGCGCGGCCCGGATCATAGAGTTCACCCGCAGTTCCTCGCTGCCGATGGTCATGGCCCACTGAACCGCTACCGCCGCATCCTCTCGCGCGATTTCATCGGTGAACTCGCTGAGGGCGTAATCCCGGCTCTCCGAAGGCGGCATGGCGTCCAGGTAGGCCCCTGCCGCATTGGGATCGTCGCGTGCCCAGACCTCGAAAACTTCTTGGTAGCCCCGGCTCTTGGCGGCCCCATCGGGCAGCCCATCCACCCAAGCCACGGCATTCTCCGCATTCTGCCGAGCCATGTTTTGAGCGACCCGCCCCACAGCCTCTCTCGATCCTTCTTGCCCAGCCATTTCCTCCACCCAACTGGTCGCCGATTCCAAGTCCCGCCGGGCCAGGCCTTCCGCCACTTGTGTCACGGCCGCCCAACGCATGTCTTCCGGCAGATTCTCAGCCCATTTCGCCGCCGCATCGACCCCTCTCTTCATCTGTTCCTCGGCAATCGACCTCATCATCCAGTCCTTGTTCTCGTCCGTTTGCAGGGCGGCAACATATTTGGTCGCCATATCCGGATCACTCATTGCCAAGCCCCTCACGAGACCGCCCTCCAAAAACCGCGCTTCGATGCCCTGTGGCCCACTCTCGGCAACCCAAGCCATCGCCGCCTCCGGATCGCCCGCCGCCCATCCCGCAACCGCGGAGGCCCCAAAAAACTGCGCGCCCCGGTCACCCGACTCGGCGATCGCCTTCAGCGCCGCAGGCCCGTCCATCGATCCCCAGGCATAGGCCAGCAGCCCCAGCGATTGCCCCGCCTCGAAGCCCGTGCTCTCGGTTCGTAAAGTCCGAAATGCGGCCTCCGCATTCTCCGGAGTCAGGCGCTCGACGAGCGCAGACATCAGCGCATTCCTCTGCACCGGATTACTCATCGTCGCCACTTCCCGGACCGCCTGTTCCATCTGCGCCGCACTCAATGGACCTTTCTGCTTCATCCAGTCTGGAAGATCTCCAGGCAGTCCCGCCCACCCGGCAGGCGCCGCCGCAACGGCGTCTCCCTGACCCAACTCACCTGAAGCGGAGCCGGCCGCCTCCAAGCCATCTAAAAACCGTGGACTCGCCGGGGCGCCCGAGACGGCGTCGCCATCAGCCCCTCCGCCGGTCTGCGGACCCAAAAGCTTGCCACCCAGGAAAAACGCGCCCGCAGCCACCGCAACCCACACCAGGTTCAATAAGACTAGCTTCTTCATCGGAATGTCATGAAAATCTGAAATCAGCAAACTACACCGGATCAACACCGAGGACCGGGATTGGTTGCCGCCGGCGCTCGTTCCGGCTTGCTTGCTACACAAACGCTACATCCCTCCGGCCCGAGATCAAGCTGCAGCCCAGTCCAGGATGCGGAACGCCCCGTGAGCGTCTCCCAGCCCTTTCCCGGATTCCCCGGGATCAGGAGTTCTGAGGCTTGCAGGCCCCTTGCTCTCCCCGTAGCATGTCCGCACCTCGCCCGGTCCCATGGAACGTAAATCCCTGCGCAGAATCGCTTACCAAGAAGCGCACCGCTCCATCAAACGTTCCATTCGCCGCGCTTGGATCGCCGCCGGAATCGCCGGCGCTCTCCTTTGTGCCGCCGCGATCATCTATCTGTCCTCCCTGGTCTCCCCTAAACACGATCTCGCCGCCGAAGCGCCGCCGGCGCCCGGCCCCAGCGGCCGCATCGTCCTCGGGGACATCGTCCGCGAAGCAGAAATCTGTTACCGTGGTTACCTTGCCGCCCCCGGCATCGAACAACGCCTTGCCTTTGTGCACGACCCCGTCGCCGCCGGGCCCCGCATGCGTCAGTACTACAGCTCGCACCCGCTCGAAACGGGAGAACTTGTCGAGATCTTTTCTCCAAACGCTCATCAGGCCGGCGATCGCCATTTCCTCATCGGCAACGCCGCCATGCGCGACGGCTCCGACACCCTCTGCGTGTTCGAACTCATCAAGGATGAACCGAAGCTGGTTTGGGAAGTAGCCGTCGGCTACTCCGACATGGATTGGGACGAATTCATCGCCAAACAGGTGCGCAAACCCACTCTCTTCCGCGTGATGCTCAATCGCAGCGACTACTACAATTATGACTTTTCCGATCCGGAAGAACACCTCTGCTTTCGGCTCGGAAAACCGGGCGAAGAACGCCAGCTTTACGCTTATGTCGAAGTCGGTTCTCCCGCTTGGAACCGATTCCTCGCCGTCCGCAGCCTCTCCGTGCTCCCCGCTCTTCCAGTCATGGTCCGGATCCGCTTCCCCGATCAGCCCCGGAGCGAAAACCAAGTCTTGATCGATGAGTTCACCACCTTCAGTTGGGTCGACGGAGTCGAGATGTAGATGTATTTTGCAAACATCGCTCTAACATTCTCAGGGTCCGCCGATGCGTCTCGCCTTTGTTCTCCTGCTCGGTCTCTCCGCCAGCCTCGCCGCGCAGGCGCCCAACGACCCTGATTCCGGTTCTGAATCTTCCAACGCGCAACCAGCGGCCAGCGGGTGGAGTCCCCAAGACACCCGGAACGCCAATCAATACATCCGGCTCCTTGACGAGGATCCCTCCGCCGAAAATGTCTTGGATCTGCTTTGGCGCCTCTATGAACGCCATGACGCCGCCGCTCTGCTCGTCGAAACCTATGCTCGCGACGCTGAACAATCTCATCGCGTTTCCAGCCGCATCGTCCTGGGTCACTTCCTGCGCCGGCAAGGCCACCTCGCCGCCGCTCGCGACGCTTACCGCTCCGTCCTGACTTCACATCCGGACAACCCCCACGCCCTCACCGCCCTCGTATCCGTCTGCCGGGAACTCGAGGAGTTCCCGGAAGCCATCGCCGCCCTAGAACGGCGCATTGAGGCGCTCGACCCGGGCCATCCTTTCCTGGCTCAGGTCCGCCTCGAACTCGGCCGGCTCCACCATGAATCCGGACACCCCAACCAGGCCGCCGCACAATGGGAGCTGGCGCTCCGCGAACAACCCGGCGACGAGGCGTTGCGGAAATCGGTCTCCCACGCCTGCCTCGCGGCCGGTCTTCCCGAGGACGCGGCGCGCCACCTCGAACCGCTCTCCCGCTCCAGTGACCCCGAAAAAGCCCTGGCCGCCCTTTCCGAACTCGCCCAACTCTACGAGTTCGCCGGCCTTTTCGAGCGGGCCCGCGACTCGCTTCGCACTGCCTTGGAACGAACCCACTTCCAGCACCGGCGGCATCTTGACCTCTTTCAGGATCTCGTCAGGCTTCACGAACGGTTCGATCAGTTGCCCGGCCTCGAGGAAGCTCTCCTCGCCGCCGCTTCCGCCGCAAGCCCGTCCGAGGCCGACTTGGCCCGCCTCGTCCGCTTCTACGCGCTGACCGCGCAACCCGAAGGTCAATTGCCGGCCCTCCGCCGGCTCGCCCAGACCTACCCAAGCAACGCGGTCTATCAGGAAGATCTCATCCGCGTCCTCCTCGACCTCGATCAAGCCGGCGAAGCCGCCGAGCATCTCGACCGACTAACCAAAGACGCTCCGGAGCCGCCCTTGCGCCTGATTCTTCTTCAATGCGAAACCGATTTGCGCCGCGCTGACCCAGCCCAAGCCGAGGAGCGCCTCGCCCGCTTCCTCGCCGAGTCCGAAGCCAGCCCCGAGGAAACAGCCGCAGCTCTCGCCTTCGCCCTCGATCGCCATCTCGATCGAGTCGCCGAAGACCTCCTCCGCCTTTTTTCTCTTCCCGATTCCGATGAACACGCCGCCGCCCTGGCCGAGTTTCTCCTGCAGCGAAATCGCCGTTCTGAAGCCGCCGAAACCCTCGACGCTTTCGCCCAACGCGCCCCCGATCCGCAAGAGAGCGCCCGGAGGCGCTCCTTCTCCGCCGAACTGCTCCGTTCCGCCGGGGCCCTGGCGGAAGCGGCGCAGAGCGCCGAGTCCGCTCTCTCCAGCGAAGCCGGCCGGTCGCAACACCTCCGCCTGGCCGAGGTCTACCTGCAACAGCATAGCGCCGGTCTCGCTCTCGAAACTCTCGAGAAGGCATGGCTCCTCTCGACAAGCCCCGAAGACCGTATCGACGTCGACGAGCGTATCCTCGCCGTGTTGCAAGGCGAGAACACTCCCGAAAAAATAGAAGATCCCTACGACGAATCCCCACCCTCGTCCGTCGCCGAAACTCTGGAGGATATCCTTCGCAATCCGTCCACGGGAGGAACACCAAACGCCGCCGCGCCACTCCCGCTTCACGATCACATCCTCGAGTTCTATCAGAAACTCTCCGCGCGAACCCGCGACTCTCAAAACCCCGAAGAACGCCTTCGCTTGGCCTGGTGGGCATTCCGCACCGGGAATTTCGCCGACGCCTACCCTCTCCTGCTCGCCCTCGAACGCGACCTCCCCGAAGACCCGGCCGTCTGCCGCCTCCTCTTCGATCTCAGCCGCGCCGCCGGTGATTTTAACCGCGCTGCCGCTCAGCTCGATCGCCTCGCTCGCCTCGAACCCGGGAGACGCAGCGAACACCTGCGCCAGCTCGCAGAACTCGAGCTTTCCTGGGCCAATCCCGCGCGCGCCCTCGAAATTCTCGAACCGCTTCAGAGTGAAATCGATCCCGATCCCGCCGTCCTCGAAACTCTCGCCAGGGTTCGCCTCGCCCTCCAAGAACCCGAGGAAGCCCGGATCCTGCTCGAACGCGCCCTCGAGCTAAGCCGCGGCGGCGACCGGCGCCGGCTTCTCGATAGTCTCGCCGCCGTTTTCACCACCCTCGAGAATCCTCAAGGAATGCTCTCCCTCTCCATGAAGGTCCTTCTCGAAGAACCGGATCCGAGCCAGCGCCAAAACCTCTTCGAGATCCAACTCGCGCACGCCCGTCGCTTCGGCCTGCTCCAAGAGTTCCTGGCGCTCTTGCGGCGGGAAAGCCGCCGGCAGCCTTTCGACAGCTTTCTCCTCAATGCCCTCGCCTCCGTGCAAGCGACCCTCGGCGAACACGAAGACGCCTTCCTCAGCTTGCGCCGCGCTTGGTTCATGGATTCCGGGCCCCCGCGGATCCTGCCCGCGCTCCGCGACGCCGCTCTGAAGGCCGGTCGCCCCGCCGACGCCGTCTATTACCAGCGCCAACTCGTGGCCTCCCCTGCCTACGGGGACAAGTACGAACACTGGGAAACGCTGGTGCAACTCCTCGAAGATTCCTTCGCCGCCGCCGAAGCTCAGGAAGTCCGGGAACGCCTCGAACGCCGCTTCGCCCAGGACGCCACCATCCTCAGCCGCCTGGCCGCTTCTTACCGGAACGAAAAGCGGAGCGCCCGCGCCCTCGCCACCCAACGCCAGCTCAACCGCCTTCGTCCCTGGGATCCAGGAGGCGCCTTCTCCGAAGCCGAACTCCTCGAGGCCTGCGGCAAACCGCGCGAAGCGGTCGAAACCTACCTCCGCGTGCTTACCCTCACAGAACAATCAGGAGATATTACTAGCAAACCGGAAACTCCAGAACTCCCGCTGCCCGTCCTGCCTTGGTTAATGTCCGGATATGAAGAAACCGATCCCTTCTCCCTCCGGCTTTTGGAACAGAACGGTCTGCTCTCCCCCGCGATCGTCGAACAAATCTCGCGGTCCCTCTCTCAAACGCGCGTGCTGCTTCAACCCCCGGAAACGCTAGATCCTCCCCTTCGTCTCTGGTCCATCCAACGCGCCGCTACCCTTCTCCACGACCTGGGAGACCCCTCCCTCGCCGGGTGGATCTCCCGCTGGCGCGACCTATCGCCCACCCGTCCCACCGAAGCCCTGTGGGCCTTCTTCTACGCCGGCGCCCAGGACGATGCCTGGGAACTCCTCCAATCCCGCTCTTCCGCGGATCCGGGACAACAGTTTCTCCGTTTCGCCCTCGGGCTCGCCATGCAGCGCGAAACCGAACTCGCGCAAGAAATCGCCCGGGAAGATAACCCCCCCGGCGCCTCGAGCCTTCTCCTGGCGGCGCGCGCCTGGCTCTGGTCGATCGACACGTCCACCGACGCTGGACGCGAGTACGACCGGCTCCAATCCGCCCTCCCAGTCCGTCGCCGGTCGATTCAACATCTCGCCGCCTTTCTCGACGCCTCGCGGGGACCGGGCGACGCTCTCGCCGTCGGCCGCAAACTCGAGCCGCGTCTCCGCGGAACCTTCGACGGTCCCAGTTGGGCACGACAGCTCGCCGCCTGGGCTGGCGCCGGCAACGACCCCGCCAGCCAACGCCGCTACCTCGATCTCGCGCTCAATCTGCTCGCCCGCTCTCCCACCCCCGCCACCGAACCGCTATGGGAATCCCTGCTCCGCGAACGGCTCCCGCTCGCAGTCACGGCCGGCGAGTTCGAAGCCATCGCCTCCCTCGCCGCCCGCCGGCTTCGCCCCTTCCAATCCGAAGCAGACCCATTCCGCATCGCCGCCATCACCACCCAGTGGGGCGGTCAACCCGCCGCGCGCCGCGCCCTGCGGGCATTCGCAGGGACGGCCCTGGCTACTCCTCTCGAAACATTCGAACAACTTTCTGCGGATGGAGAATTGCGCTTTTGGGATTCCCTTTCCTTGGCCACCCGTCAACTCGCCGACAAAGGGCTCTGGCCCGAAGCGCGTTTTCTCCTAGCAGAAATTCAGGAAATCTCGCCGCTCGCCGTCCCCCCTGGCAACGAAGCCCGCGCTGCATCCCACTCCCTCCTTCACTTGGCGCTGCTCTGGGATTTCGAATTTCTCCCCCACCCGGATCGCCTTTCCCGCCTTCGAAGCCATCTCGCTCTCCATCGTTCCCATGACCAACGCGTGAGCATCGCCCAGGAACTCGAAGCGCACGGCTATGCCCGCGAAGCCATTCCCGTCTACGCCTCTCTCGCCGACGACGACCCCGCCAACTCCGCCCGCTTCCTCGGGCTCTTGCGCGCCTGCCGCGAAGCGCTGGTCCCCGAACCCGCCATCCTCCGTCTCACATCCGCTCTCGCCGTCGCCGACCCCGAGCGGCCCTCCCGCGACACTCTCCAGTATCACGAGAACCTCGCCCGCTTTCTCGCCCTTGCCCGCCGCGATTCGGAACTGCGCGAACGCTCCGCCCTAACCATCCAAGCTTACATCGACCGGCGCTCGGAGAACCCCTACCTGCGCGAACTCGCCGATCTCCTCGTCGCGGAACAACGCTGGGAGGAAGCCCTTCCCGTCGTCGAAGACATCCTCGCCATTCGCACCGGCCGGACCAATCCAGCCGAACCGCTGCAGCTCTCCAGCCTCACCACCACCCGCACCGACGACCGGCGCTTCGCTTTGCTTTTGGCTGCCATTCACGAAAACCTCGGCAGTTGGAGCCGGGCCGCCGCCGTTTACAGCTCCCTCACATCTTTCCAGGAAAACGGCGCCCCCGATCCCGAGATCGCCCGCCGACTCGCTTCCGCCCTGCTCGAATGCAAGGAGAGCCTCGCCCTCCTCGAACTCGGAAAAACCTGCCTCAAGCGCGGGCCCATCACGGCGCTGCCGCACATCGCCGATTGCCTCGCCCAAGCCGGCCAATCCACGGCCGCCGCCAGCCTCCTCCTCATGGGCGCCCGCCGCGCTTCGACCGATGACAACCCTGCCCACCTCCTCCTGGCCCTTCTGCAGCTCCATCTGCAACAATCACAACCCCCTCGTCTCGAAGCCGACTTCGAACCCCTCTTTGAATACGCGGTAGAGAACCCGGGCCTGAGGCGCGGCTTCTTGAAGTTGCTCCTCGACCACGGCGCTCCCCACCGCCATCGCCTCGAGCCGCTCTTGGAAGCCAACGCCGCTTCCCCTTCCCGCCGCCCCCTGGCCATCCTCGCTCTCGCTGCCCTTCTCCCCCCTGACTCCGGCCCCGGTCCCCTTCTCGAACGCTGGCAATCCGCTGTTCCGCTGCCGCCCTCCGGACTCGACGATCACAATCTCATGGCCGGCATCCTCTTTGAAACCGGTCACCCGAACGCCGCCCGCGCATTCTACGAATCCCATCTCCTCCCCACCTATCAGCACGGCGGCCTCGCACAACCGCTTTACCTCCGTATTCTCCTCGCCCTTGACGACGAAGAGGCCATCCGCCGCCTGCACCGGCGTCTTCTCGACGACCGCCAACCTTTCAACTCGCTCCACGCCGAGATGTTCCGCCAAGAGGGTCTCCTCGACGAAGCCATCGCCCTGGCGCAACACCAAGCCCGCCGGGATGCTCTCCAGCCCCCGCCCGGCCGCGAGTTCGAGCTGCTGCGCAACTACGAATGCCTCAAGCAGCTCGCCGGTCTTCTCCTCGATGCCGGACGTCGCTCCGAAGCAGAAGGCGTCCTCCGCCGTCTCTTCCACCGCGGCCCCGGAGACATCGATCTCCTGGTCCAACTCTACTCCGATTGGCCGGAGGCCGGATCACCCGGGTTGCGGCTCAAAACCTATCATCTTCCCCCAGTGCTCGAACAACGAACTCTGGAAAAGATCGCCCTCGCCGCGAACCCCGCCGGGCGCTGACCTCATCCTCATCCAAAGATCAAAGATCGTTCTGTCCGCTCGCGACGGCAGCCGGGAATGAAAAAGCAAGAAACGGAGTTCCGCGCGCCAAAGTTCCTCTATGCTGAAGGGGCATGTCCTCGTCCTCCCGTTCCCAACTCACCCCTCCGTCCTCCGCGCTCCCTCCCTGGATCGATGAGGAGCGCTGGATCACCGTACAGCGGCGGGAGCCCGGAGCCTTCGTTTACGCCGTGCGCACCACAGGCGTCTTCTGCCGGCCCGGCTGTCCCTCCCGTCTGCCGCGGCGCGAACATGTGCGCTTCTTCGATCACTGCGACGCCGCCGCAAAGGCCGGATTTCGCCCTTGCAAGCGCTGTCAGCCGGACGGCCCAGGCCTCGCCGCCTTGCACGCAGAAACCGTCGCCCGCGCCTGTCGCATCCTCCAGCGCGCGGAACCCCCGCCCAAACTGCTCGAATTGGCGCAGGCAGTGGGTATGAGTCCCTACCATCTGCATCGGATCTTCACCGGCATCACCGGGCTCACACCCAAGGCCTACGCAGCCGCCCACCGCGCCGAAAGACTGCGCCGGATCCTCCCCGGGGCATGCAGCGTCACCGAGGCCATCTACGAAGCCGGTTACACCTCCTCCGGACGCTTCTACGCCGATTCCTCAAAGCAGCTCGGCATGCAGCCCGGGATCTCTCGACAGTACGGCCGGGACGAGCTTATTCGATTCTCGATCGGAGCTTGCGCCCTCGGAGTCGCCCTCGTCGCGGCGTCGGACAAAGGTGTCTGCGCCGTGTTTCTCGGTGATGATGCCCGGTCCTTGGAGGAAGAACTGCAACGCCGGTTCCAGAAAGCGCGGCGCCTTCGCGCCGGCCCCGAATTCGATCGCATCGTCTCCGCGGTGCTGCGTCTCGTCGAAGAACCGGGCAGTGATCCTAACCTCCCTCTCGACCTGCGAGGCACAGCGTTTCAGCAAAAGGTGTGGCAAGCCCTGCAGCGCATCCCGGCCGGAAACACGGTCAGTTACGCGGAGATCGCGTGCAAAATCGGCAAACCGGGCAGCGCCCGCGCCGTGGCCGGAGCCTGCGCCGCCAATTCCTTGGCGCTGCTCGTCCCTTGTCACCGCGTCGTCCACCAAGAGGGCAGCCTCTCCGGCTACCGCTGGGGCGTGAACCGGAAGCAAGCTCTCCTGGATCGGGAGCGGCGGGACGCCGGACGTCCACAATGACCCCTCACAAAGGAAAGGCCCGCGCCGCCGGATTCAACTCCGGCAACTCCGCACTCCGCTCTCCCTCCCTTCGCAGGAGGCAACAGAACCCGCCCGCGCCGAATCCCTGCTGAGGATAGAGGCGGTAACAAGGGAAGGACGCCTCATCCACCTGAAACGCGCGCAGCTTCGGGACCTCTTCCGCAGCCATCCCACCCACGCGCCCCAACATCCATTCCACGGTTTTCTCGTTCTCTTCCGGCGAAAACGTGCAGGTCGTGTACAACAACCATCCTCCCGGAGCCACACAGTCCGCCACCGCGCCGAGAATCCGCCGCTGCCGCCGCGCGCTGCCCCGGATTGCGGCCGGGTGGAAGGCGCCCGGGTTGCGAATGCCTTTGGCCACGAGCGCCTGTCCACTGCAGGGCGCATCCACCAGGACCAAGTCGAACGCCCCCGCCGCGCGCCCCCTCCACTCTTCCGCCGTCCACCTCTGCGCATAGGCCTCTCCGGCGCCGAAACGCTGCAAGTTAGCCCGGAGGACCCGTAGCCGTCGCGGCACGACTTCGTTGACGAACAACTCCCCCTCTGGCCACAGCCTCCGGCAGAACGCGCTCTTGCCGCCGGGAGCCGCACAGAGGTCCAAGGTGCGCCGGGGCGCCGGATGTAAGTCCGTCAGCGGACTCGCCTCCCAAACCGAGGAAAGGTCCAGCAGGTAACCTGCGCCCGCGCCCCGGCACATCTCGCGGGCGCCGGATTCCGCTTCCGCCAGATTCACAAAACGTGGAGCCCAATCCGGCAAGTTGCGCTCCCCGCTCCTGCTCTCCGCGTCGAGCGCGGCAATCCTAACCAGACGGCGCGCCTTTCCCTCTCGAAGGCGCTCCAAAAAACGGGCGCGTTCACGCTCGTCGTCGAAGAGGCCGCGCGCCAGTTTCTCCGCAAACCGGTTCATCTCCCGTTCGTTTGCGTCTCCTTCCCGCTGCCTCCGGATTTTCCGCCTCTTCTTCGAAGTCGCCGGCGCCATGCTGCCCTCCGCGATGTTCTGCCGCCCGCTGCGCGCCGCCTGCGCCATTGGGTCATGCGTGCGGGATCTCCCTGGAACGAAACGGTCGCAGTCGCAAACACCACACTAGGGACCCTGCCGTTCCCGCTCCGGATCCGTCGCCGCGCCGGGCAGTCTCTGCGCCCGCACTCCCAAATGGCTGGCCGAAACTCGTTCCAGACCGGGCCGCCCGCCGTGAATCGTGCGATTCACGACTTGAGCGCCGCCTTTCGCATCCTCGATGACCAGCGTCGTCGTGCCGCCTCCGTCTAAGTTCAACCCGTCCCAAGCCCCCAGCGCCCGCAGCCAGGCTCCCACTTCGCGCGTGGAAGCCCCCTCGCTGTGGCCAGGTTGGCGCCCGTCGATCACTAGCAAAATCACGGTCATTCCGTCCCGGGACACGCCGGCCGCCGTTCGCGGATGCAACGGCTTCTCCTCTCCGGCCAACTCACCGGCCCGCAGCACGATCCCAAAGCCTGACACCGCATTCCATAATCCCTCCGCCGTTTCTGGCCGTTCCACAATCCGGGCCCGCCCGTCCCTCTCCAGCGCCAGCGCGGGCCGGAGTTCCGCCGACACGACTGTTCCCCGGTTCACCAGCAGACCCACCACCTCCTGAGGTTTGTCTTCCGAAAGATGCACGGGGGAAAACGGGGCCGCGTTGATGGCGACCTGGCAGCCCATTCTTTTGAGAAACGTCGAGGTCTTCCAGCCGTCGGTCTCCCCCTCCCGCTCGCCGTTCGAGGGCGTCAGGACAAACTCGAGACCAGGAGCATCCCCGTCGATCCGCACCGCCGCTCCCCGCATTCGCCGGGGAACTTCCGCCTCCAGCTCCGCCAACTCCACCCCCCGGAAAACCACTTCCCACTCGGGCTGACGTGAAAACACGCCCGCCGCAGCCTCTTCCACATCGCGGACCGCGTTTTCGGGAGCCGCCGCGCAACAGCACGCCAGCCAGTACATCACAGCCCCCGCACCCGCGAGCCACCGCCGGCCGGGACACCGCGCCTGGTTCGAGTATTCCTGGCGTCCTTTCATCCGCCCACCATGGCCAGCAGCGGCTCTGCCGCAAGAAACGCCAACTCCCGATTGATCCCTTTCCGCCGCGGCCTGTAGACTGCCCGCCTCTCTTCCCGTGTCCCAAATCGCATCGCCAACCGCCGCGGACCGCCGCGCCCAACTCGAAGCCTGGAGCCCTGTCTATACCAAGACCCTCAGGCTTCACCCCGATTACGCGGACTGGCTAGAGGATCCGGGCAATTTGGACAACACCTTCCGCCTCGCCCACTACCGTGGGATTTGGACCTCCGAATTTCTGCCCGCTCTCGGTGAATCGGATCGCTCTTCCGCCAGCGAGGAGTCCCTCCGCAAATACACCCTCCTACTGACCCGCTTTCGCCGTCTCCAATGCCTGCGCATCGCCTACCGCGAAGTCAACGCAATCTCCCGGACCGAGGACACCCTGACAGAACTCACCGCCCTGGCTGAGTTCTGCCTGAACACCCTCCTCAAGCTGCTGCGCCCCGCCTGGGAAAACCGTCTCGGCCAACCCTGGAATGAAGAAACCGGCGCGCCCGCCCATTTCTGCGTTCTCGCGTTGGGAAAACTGGGGGGACGCGAACTCAACTTCTGCTCCGACATCGATCTGATTTACCTCTTCGACGGCGCGGGCCACTGCCGGCGAAGCGGACGCACGCTGCCCACGCCGAACCAAGAGTTTTTCACCCGCCTTTGCCGCGATCTCACCAGCCGGCTCCAGGACCGCTCGCCCGAAGGCTTTCTCTACAACGTCGATCTTCGCCTCCGTCCCGAAGGCGAGTCCGGTCCGCTCGTCCGCTCCTTGGCGGCCATGGAACCCTATTATTACGTGGCCGGTCAAACGTGGGAACGCCTGGCCTTGATCAAAGCCCGGCCCGTCGCCGGCGATATCCCCCTCGGCGAAGAACTGCTGGAAATCGTCAACTCTTTCCGATTCCCGCGTCATCCCCCGCCCCTTCTCCTCGAAAGCATCGCCGGAGTGAAAATCCGCACCGAAAAAGAGGTCGCCGGAACGGAGAACCTCGAGCGCGATCTCAAAAATGGCCGCGGCGGCATCCGCGAGATCGAGTTTTTCGTTCAGGCCCTTCAAATGATCAACGGAGCCGCCAATCCCTTCCTCCAAACTCCTTCCACCTTGGAGGCTCTGAGCAAATTCGAACGCTACGGCGTCCTGGATGGAGAGCACGTGACCCGGCTTCGAAACGACTACCTCGAACTGCGCCGCATCGAAAACCTGATCCAAATGCAGGAAGAACGGCAAACTGCCCTCCTTCCCTCGGATCCAGCCCGCCTCGAAATGCTGGCGCGCTTGGCCGGATGCCGGAATGAGGCGGAGTTCTCCTCCCGGCTCGACGGACTGCGGGCTCGCGTCCGGTCTAACTACAGGGAGCTTTTCCGCGAGTCCGATGCCGAGAACGCCGTTCAGGAATGGACCCTCTTCTTCACCGGCCGGGACGGCGGACCCCAGATCCAGCGCCAGCTCCAAGCCTGGTTCGGGCCCGCCGCCCCGAAAGCCCCGCCGGTGCTGACTCGCCTCGTCCTCGGCGACCGCAACGCCGTCCTCACCCGCGATCAAGTCGTCCAGTTCGTCGAGATGACGCGCGGCTTTGACGAACTCCTCGCCTCGCTCTCCGCTCCCCTGGAAGTCCTCGAACTCGTCGCCCGCTTCGGCCAGGCCTACGGCGCGCCCCGCCGCTTCTTCCGCACCCTCAACGCCAGCCCCCGCATGCTGCAGGCCTTGTGCCTCCTCTTCGACCGCAGCAACTTCATTTTCGAACTGCTCTCGCGCCACCCCGAAATCATCGAGGAAGTCCTCGGCTCCAACCATCGCCTCCACAAGCCGGTCGCCGATCACGAACGCGCCCTCGCCCGCCTGCCCGCCGATGACTCCTTTCCTCAATGGCTTTGGAAATACGTCAAAGCCGAACAGGTCCGCATCGCCATTGCCGCCATTTTCGGGGAGAGCGCCGCCGCGGAAACGGAAGCCGATCTCTCCAGCCT
>DATKCT010000061.1:0-8095 GCA_035513055.1 Verrucomicrobiales bacterium
CGCATCCAGGGCCAACCGGTCCGTCCCATCCCGTTGGGGAATCCCTCGCGCAGAACCCATACCCAGACCGGCCGTGGATCCGTCCGGATCCCCGGCCAGGCCCGGCGCGCCTGCTGGAGAAAAGCTCTGCTGCCCCCCTCCTGCCACTGCGCGCCCTATCCTCCGGTCCCGCTGTTCTGCTTGCATCTCCTTCCTCCATTCCCTCTCCGGCTCCGCTGACGCGATTCCCGGTATCCGGGCACGGGAACCATTGGAACGGAAAAAGGAGAAACTGTCAAAGCCAAAACTAGCGGAACGCGAAAAAAAGTTGAGAGCGGTGGTCAGTGGTCAGTGGTCAGTGGTCAGTGGTCAGTGGTCAGTGGTCAGTGGTCAGTGGTCAGTGGGCGGCGGCCGGTGCGGGAGAGTCCCCGCAGACGGGTCGCGGCGAGGTCCCGGCAGGCCTCGAACTCACAGGGGGAAACGGAGGTGAGCGAGGATTGGCGCGGCAACGGTATGGGAAATGGCGGCTAGGTGAGCTTGTGAGGAACGAGGGCGCCGAGCCGCCAAACAACCCAGGCGCAGGCGACCAAACAGGCATCCTTCGCGATCCCTCCGTGCATGTCGCTAAGGGACTCGGGCCGGTAGCCGATTACCAGGACGATGAGAATCCCCATGGCTAGCGTGGCCACAAGGACCGACCACCGCTCGAACCACCCCGCGCAGAGGATGATCCCAGCGCCGATCATGGCGAGGCCCAAGCCAAAAAGAAAGCGGTCCGGGCTGGGCCAGAACAGACCCGAACGCTCGACCAGTTCACGCTGCATTTCCGTGGCCCAGAGAATCTTGGGGACGAGGCCTTCCCAGATCCACACCAAACCCAGGGACCAGCGGCAAATCAGCTTCAGCATCCACAATTCCCGAATGGTTATTTGTGTTTTCATATTCAGCGAGTTGTTTGATGAGTGGTAGTGCCGTGGCGAGGCGAGAGCGTTTCGCGCTCCGGCTTGCGGTCTGTTTCCGGGTTGAGGGGGCGGGCGTCTCATTCCAAGTGTCCCGGAGGAAGCGCCGCGGCCCAGGCGTAGATCCCAGCGCAGGCTCCGTAGGCGATGGTCAGGGTCCAGTGCGCCATAGTCCGGTCCCGCCGGCCGCGCCAGTGTTCGTGGCTGTAGAACCCCCATTGCATCCAGGCGCGAATCCCCCAGAAAAGGGAAATTCCCGCCGTCAACCAGCGCGCCATGGGTTCACCCGCCGCCATGTCTCCGGCGAAACGCAAGGTCAGGACGGCGAACAGCGTGACGGTGATGGAGATGAACCATTTGTGGACATGAAAGACTTCGCGGAGCAGAAGCGACACGCGAGCCAGCTCCGCTTCCCAGCCCAGCCATTGGACGAGACGAAGATTGAGCGCAGCGATGATCAACTGTCCCGCGGCAGCGGCGCGCAATGACCAAATGAGAAAAGGTTCCAGGGGGTTCATGATGCATCGGTGGGATTGAGGGCTGCTGTGGGTTTGGAGGGCGAGTTGGCATAAAGATCGGCCAGAGCGCTTTCCAGATCGGGAAACCGAAAGTCGAAGCCGAGTTCAGGTAGGCGGCGGGACCGGCAATAGCGGCCCGTCAAGGCGATGTGCGGATCGGACCCGAGCATCCAGGCGCCCATATGGACGGCCCAGACCGGCGCAGGCGGCGACCAGGGCCGGCCCATGGCTCGCCGCAGGGCGCGCATCAGATCGCGGTTCGACCTCGGCCCCGGCGCAGTCGCGTCGAGGACGCCCGTGAACCGCGGGTTGTCGATCACTGCCAGGAAAAGGCGGACCATGTCTTCGGCGTGGAGCCAACTTATGCCCTGGCGGCCGGACCCGATCGACCCGCCCAGTCCCCAACGGGTCAGCCGTTCGAGCATGGGCAGAGCCCCGCCTTCCCGGGCCAAGACAAAACCGATGCGCAACACCACGGCGCGTTGAGCGGGCAAGACAGCTTCCTGGAACGTCGATTCCCAGGCAGTGCAGACAGTGGCCGGCCAGGCCCCGCTGAATCCGCTGTCCTCGTCGCAGAGCGTGTCTTGGGCGTTCCCATGGATAGCCAGAGAACTGGCCTGGACCCAAACAGGCGGCGGTTGAGCAATGGCGCGCAAGGCCTCTCCCAACACGCGCACCGAGGCCACCCGCGACCTGAGGATTTCTTCCCGGTTCGCGCGTGTCGGCCGGCAGTTCACGTTGCGACCGGTGAGATTGACGAGAGCGGCGGCGCCATCGAGTTGTGCGCACCAAGCGCCCAGCGCCGTTCCATCCCACTCGACCTGAGGCCAGGGTGAATCCTGCGCCGGTCGCCGGCTGAGCACAATGGGCTGATCGCCGCGGGCTTGGAGGGCCCGGGCCAGGTCTGTCCCGAGGAATCCGGATCCTCCGGCGAGGATGATGCGCCGCGGTTGGGCGATCTGTCCGGGTGAAACCGGGCAAGCTGAGGACTCGGGTGAAACGGGGTCTGTAGTCACTGTAGTCATGGCGAGAGGTTGGCTTTTCTAATGTCAACGGGTGGCTAACCAAAGCGCCGTTCCGCCGTAGACGAGGACAAGGGCGACGAGGTTCCCGGTCAAAAGGCGGTAGCCGATGCGGTAGAGCGGACGGGTGAGGTGTTGGCGGACATCGAAGACGAAGAACTGAACGCCCAGCCGAGCGCTCCAGAAAACGGCGATGAGGATGATCAGGGCCAGTGAGGTCGCGCCGCCGCGGGCGAGTTGCGGGGCCAGGAGCAAACTCAGGAGGCCGAAGGCGATGATGATGCCCACGATAAAGGCTCCGTAGACCCAAAAGAGCTGTCGCAAGAGTTTCGGTAGGGGAGCAAGGGCGCTTTTCCAGTCAAGGGCGCGCGGAACCTGCACACTGGCCAGGAGAATCGAGAAATGGAGGATGGCGCCCAGGCAGAGGCTCCATTCGATGAGAGTTCGAGGATTCATGCGGTGCGAGGGATTCGGTTAGGAGATGGGTGTTCCCAGGGGGATCAAGACGCGCAGGAAAGGCAGGAGCACGCGCTCGAGAAAAGGCGGGTGGAAAAGCAGGAAAGCAGGAGCGAGGACGATGACTCCGGTGAGGAATCGGTCCAGGACCGGCGGAAGGGCGGCTCCGCGGTGGCGCAGCGCGCACACGGCTGCTCCCTGGATGAGAAAGTAGAGCAGTGGTCCACCGAATCCCCCGCGGGCGGGCAGGGAAAGGACAAGCTCATGCAGAAGGCCGGAGAATGCGAACCCGGCCATTGTCCCGGTAGCCGGCCCCAGGCGTCGGGCCAGCGGCTGGAAGACGGCAAAGCGGGCGACATCGCTGAAGCCGCGGTTCCAGCGGCGGCCCCAGAACTCCGCCAGATTGCGGGAGCGCCAGGGCGCGTCCATCAAGGGACGGACGGGGATTCCGGCCCGGTTCCAAGCTGCGGCGAGGAGATCAAATGAACCGAAGTGGAGGGTCAGGATGAGACCGGTTATGGCGAGCCAACCTGCGGCGAGGGGGTGACCGGCGCCTTGCGCTGCGGTTCCGAGCAAAATGAGACCGGCAAAGGCGCGGAGGAGGGCGGACCGCCATGGGGAGAAGTCGTGGCGCCGCGGAGTCTGGATGCTGGGTGAGGAGAAGGCGCGAGCATCCATCCCTGGCCACAGGAAGTAAGCGGCCAAACGCCAAGCTCGAGGGCGGTTCTCGGCGGCCTGGAGCCAGGCCAAGAATTTGAAGGCGACCCAGAGAGTGATGGCCAGGGCCCACATGAGGGCCCAAGGGGGCATGGGCGACAGGGGAGCGACGAGGGAGCAGACCGCGAGCGGGAGGGTCGCCAGGAGGGCGGCGCCAGGGCGAAGGCGCGCGCGGGCGTGAAGCCGGCGGGCCGGTTCAGTTTCGTTAATTTCGGTAACATCGGTCATTGCAGAAATCCGGAAAGAAAGCAAGAACCGTCATTTGCCGGTTCTCAGGGCCTTGAAAAGCCGGTCCCCGGCCCGCAGGGCTTTGACCATTGTCCCGGTGGGGAGCCGGCTGGTTTTCTCGTAGAAACTTGAGCATAGCTCGAAGAACTCGAGCATCTCTCCGAGCCGCTCGCGGGTGTAGGCGTCTTCGCGTTGGGCATCGGCTTCCAGGACGGATGCCCGGAGCAGGGTCAGGGTCGGATCGACTTCGCGCCGTTTTCGTTCGGCGGCGATGATCCGGAACATTTCGGCCACATTTTTCATGGACTCGAAATGGTCGCGGCGGTCTCCGGGGAGGTGGACGATTTTGACGATGCCCCAATTCTGCAATTCGCGGAGGCTGGTGCTGACGTTGGAGCGGGCCAGGCCGAGGCGATGGCAGATGTCTTCGGCATGGAGGGGTTGTTTGGAGAGGAAAAGGAGGGCATGGATTTGGGCGACGGTGCGATTGATGCCCCAGCGGGCGCCCATTTCGCCCCAGTGAAGGATGAACTTTTGGGCGGCGGGGCTCAGATTCTCCATATTCGATCCTTTCTGAAGATACAGAAACACGCGAAGCAAACGGTTGCAACCCGGAAATGCGCTTTTTTATTCCCCCCGCAGATCGTAACAGATCAGCCGCGGCGGGGTGTCGTCGAGCAGGTCTGGGCTGTGTTGCGACACGTAGAGCAGTCCCCGGTGCAAGGGGGGCAGCGACCAAGTTTCCCGGGCGTGAAAGAGATCGGCGCGGCGCCGGACGGCTGCGCCCTCTGGATTGAGGTCGAGCAGGGCCAGGGTTCCGAGTTCGCCCAGCGCCACAAAGCGGTTATCCACGCGCAAGAGGCTGCCGCGGAACATACCCCAGCGGAAAGTGCGTTCCCGGCCGCGCGGATCTTTGACTTTGACATCCCATTCGAGGGCTTCGCGCCAGCGTTCTTCCCCGGTGGTGGCGTCGAGACAAGCCAGAAAGGCGTCGGGTTCGTTCCGGCCCTGGTAGCCGTAGAGGTGTCCGTCGACGAAGAGCGGAGTCGACCAATGCATGCCGAAGTCGCGCGCTGTCCAGACAGGGCGCGGCTGCAGATCCTCACCGATCTCCAAGAGGACTCCGCCGCGGCTGTAGCACTCCGAGATGAAGACGCGACTCGAGTCGATGGCCACCGGTGTGGAAGCGTTGACGGATTCGTATTTGCCGGAACGCCAGGGAAATCGGAAGTCGACGGCTCCATCGGAGGGATCGATACAAAGCAGACCTCCGTCCGGCGGGCGGCTTTCTCCGCCGGCGAGAACGAGGATGCGATCTTTTCCACGGAGGGCGACGGTGACGGGAGAGGCGTAACTGGCGCCCCAGGGTCCGGGGACTCCCCAGACAAAAGCCCCGGTGTGCTTGTCCAAGGCGGCGACGCAAAGGCTTTCTCCGTCCGGGTCCCTCCCGCCGAGGTTGAGGATGAGCAGATCCTTGTAGACCAGCGGCGATGGACCGGCGCCGAAAAAGTTCTGCGGAACACGGAAATCGGTGCGGAGATCGCGTTTCCACAGGACGCGGCCGGTGGCGAGATCGAGGCAGTGCAAGGCGGCGGCGACGCCGAGCAGATAGACGCGGGCGCCGTCGATGACGGGACTGGCGCGCGGTCCATCGTTGTAGCCGTAGCGATCCCGGTATTCGACGGGGTAACGATGGGACCAGAAGCGGCGGCCGGTTTCCGGGTGGAGTCCATCGATTTGTTCGGAGTCGCCGATGCGGTGGAAGAGGACGAGGACACCGCGGGCGATCGAGGGAGAAGTGTAACCGGAACCCTTGCGCGCTTCCCAGACTTTGGGAGGACCTGACTCGGGCCAATTTGTTAGGATCGGCGTCTCCCGGGAAACGCCGTTGTCGTGAGGGCCGAGGAAGCGTGGCCACGGTTCGGTGACGGCCTCCGGCGCGAGGCGCTTGGGTGGCGCGTGGAAGGTCAGCCCGGGCCAATCGGACCCTTCGAGGGATTCATGCTCCGGCTCAGCGGCGCCGGTCCAACCCAAGCCGAGGGCGAGAACGGCCACGGCAAAGACGAGCGGCCGGCCTCCGGAATGGACGACTGAAAGCGGCGGGCAGGGCATGAATCCGGAAAGTCCCCGGCTGGGAAGGGACGGGTTACTGGCCGGTGACCTGCATGCGGATGGCGTAGAGAGAGGTGCGGGCGGTAATGAAGAGGGTCCGGCCGTCGGCGCCGCCGAAGGCCACGTTGGAGGGGCGTTCCGCGGTGCGGATGGAGCCGAGGTGCGCGCCGTCGGGGCTGTAGATGTGGACGGCGTCGGTGGTGATGTAGAGATTGCCTTTCTCGTCGAGGATCATCCCATCGGACCCTTGTTCGACGAAGAGGGTCTTGTCTTCGAGCGCTCCCGCTTCACCGATACGGTAACGGTAGATCTTCCCATCGCCGGCGTCGGCGATGTAGAGGGTCTTTCCATCGGGACTGCCGATGATGCCGTTCGGTTTCACAAAATCGTCCGCGGCGCGGCGCAGAGATTGGTCCGGAGCGAGGTAGTAAACATGATAGCCGTCGATTTCCTGGTCAGCCGTATCGCCGTACCGGGGGTCGGTAAAATAGATGCCGCCGGCGGGGTCAATCCACAGGTCGTTAGGGCTGTTCAATCGTTTTCCCTCGAAGTTTTCCGCCAGGGTGGAGACGAACCCATCGGCAGCTTGACGGGTAAGGCGGCGGGCGCTGCCTTCACAGGCGACGAGGCGGCCTTCGGCGTCGAAGCGCAGTCCATTGGCTCCGCCGGAGTCTTCGCGGGCCGTCTCGAGACGGCCTTTGACGGTGAAGACGTGGATTCGGTTGTTGGGGATATCGCTGAAATAGACGTTCCCTTCGGCGTCGCGGGCCGGTCCTTCGGTGAAGGCGAAGCCGCCGGCGACCTGGACGGCTTCCCCGGAAGCCACGAGTTCGGAGTAATCGGCTTGCAGAGCGGGAGCGTGTGCGGCCAAGGCCGCGGCGGTGAGGGTGACGAGCCGGCGGAGGGAGAAGGGGGCGGTCATCATGGGATCTCGGAGGGGGGGATGTTGGACTTTAGAAGGGGAAAACCGGAAGCTTACGCAACTTCCGCCCCGCAGTGGAGTTTTTTCGTACAGGCGCTGTTGAAGTTCTCCTCCTTCGAGATCTGATCCGAGAGAGCTGCGGCGTCCAAACCTCAACTCCACTTACACAATGAAGATAAAATGGCCCACTCTGTTGGGAATGGCGGTTTTCGCGGCGGTTCCGGTCCTTTGGGCCCAAGAAGAACCCAGGACGGATGCGCCCGACGGTCCCCGTCCTCCCCGCGGAGGGTTCAACATCGACGAGATGGTCGACCGGACCTTTGCGCAGTATGCCGGTGACGACGGCCTGCTCTCCAAGGAAGAGTATACGAAGGTCCAGGAAGAGCGGCGGAATCGCGCTCCCGGCCGTCGTCGCGGCGGCGATGGCGAAGGAGGCGAGCGGGGTCCGCGCGTTGCGCGGCCCGATGGAGCGCCGCCTGCCGAAGGCGCCCCGCGTCCTCCGCGCGCCGAGGGAGAGCCTCGCGCCGAGGGAGAAGGAGAAGGCCGCCGCCGCCGTGGTGGACCGCCGGAGCCGAGTGTCGACGAAGTGTTCGGCAAGTATGCCGGCGACGACAAACTGCTCTCCAAGGAGGAGTACAAGAAGTTGTTGGAAGAACGCATGGCCGAAGCGCGCGGCCGCTTCGGCGGTCGCGGCGGCGAAGGCCGTGGCGGTGAAGGACGTCCGGACCGGGGACCTCGCGGTCCGCGTGGTGGGGAGCCTGGTGGATCGGAGAGCTGATCCCGAAGGCGTTTGACCTGCTGAAAAGTTAGAGGTCAAACGACATCGCACGACAGGCGGCTCGTCCTGCGTTTTTGCGGGGCGAGCCGCTTTCGTTTGGAGCCGGACCGCACAACTGCGGCGCTGCGCGCCTTGAGAGGGAGCGGCGATTCTCGCGCGGGCACTCCTGACTACATGCCTGCCTGCGAAGGCTTGCGGCCCCACGTAGGGACAGGCGTCTCGCCTGTCCCCCTTCTTCACACCGTGGCGCGGGCACTCCTGCGCGCGACTGGAGCTTTTACATTTCTGGCCTGCCCGGGAGGCCGAAGACGCGGTGATCCCGAAGGGATCAGAGCTTGTAGCCGGTGGTGGCGCGCAGCGACACCACCGGAGACCGTCGATCCATCACCCGCACCCCGGCAGGG
>DATKCT010000062.1:0-40917 GCA_035513055.1 Verrucomicrobiales bacterium
TCCGGCTTCTCCCGCTCGAACGGAGGAGGCGCCGGCCGACGCGTCGCCGGCTGACGCGTCGCCGGCCGGTCCGACGCTGGAGCAGGCCCTAGAACAGGTGGTGACGACCCTCGATGCCCTCTGCGGGGAGCGCGACGAAGACGAACACATCTGGGGTTCGATGATCAAACAGGCTCTCCGGAGGCGAAATCCGGGATTCAACGAGCGTGCCCACGGCTTTCGCTCTTTCAATGAGCTGCTTCGAGAAGCGGAGAAGAGGGGACTGTTGCAGCTCGAGGCTGACGAGAAATCCGGGGGCTACAAGGTGGAAGCGGTCGACTAGCCCGCATTTCTCCTCCCGTTTCGTCGCGAGGCGCTGCGAACCCCTGACTGCTAAGGCCGCGCGCAGCCGGGCGTGCAGAGCTGGGTGAGTGGACCCTGGTCAAGCCTGAGGCAGCGGAAGGAAAGCGAGATGGGGTTGCAGCGCGCCACAGCAGAAAGAGTATGAGAAATGTGGGATAGGCACGGGCTTTGGCGAGGTCTTGCGGGCCGGAAGGCGTGACGGCTTGCTCTGCGCCGCTTCGAAGCCCATCGTTGCGTCCCCGGACGCCCAATCCGGCCGGGTTGAATTGATGCGCGAGATTCCCTACCTTCACCGTCGCGGAGAATTGCCGCCTTCCCTTCTCAGCCTTCCGCTGTTGGCACGGCTCAACGAGCCCGGTCGAGACGAGATCCTGCGCCATGCCACGCTGCTGGAATGCGAAATGGATGACAACATTGTCCGGGAATGCGATTCCAGCGACGCTTTCTACATTCTCCTGAAGGGAGCGCTCCGGGTGCGTAAGGGCCGTCAAGACATTGCCTCGATCCGGACGCCGGGGGAGATCTTCGGAGAGATGGGACTTCTTCGGGACGAACCCCGCAGCGCCACGGTAACGGCCGCTGAACATGCGTTTATCTTGAAGATCGGGGCCGGGTTCCGCGACAGTTTCGACACGCTTGCGGGCGCCCGCGCATCTGCTCTCGTCCTCCGGTTTATCGCGGAATCCCTGGCGGAACGGCTGGAGACGACCTCTCAGCGCCTGACCGGCCGCGAGAGCGCCACTCCAGTGTATCGCATCTGAAGGCGGCCGGAAGAGCACTGGACCTGCCGGGATTTTAAGATTCCATTTCCGACCCGCCTCTCTCATGGACCCGCAGTCTCAGCAACCGCCGCCGGAGCCACCGCAACCGGAGCCGCAGTTTCAACCGCCGCAGTCACCCGAGCCCAGCCCAGGGAGTTCTCCTTCCCCCGAAGCGCTAATCCCCGCGGCCGCTCCGGCCCCAGTCCCGCCCCCGTCACCTCCCCCCGCTCCTTGGATTCCTTTCATGGGTGAGCCTCACCGGGGCACGGCGATTCTGGTTCTGGGGATTCTGAGCATTGCGTTCACCTTCACGTTCTACTGTTCACCCTTGGGATTGGGATTCGGTATTGCGGCGTGGTTGATGTCCCGGAAAGATCTCCGGAAGATGGATCAGGGGATTATGGATCCCGCCGGCCGTCAGATCACCATGGGGGGAAAGGTCTGCGCCATCGTGGGAACGATTCTTTCCTGCTGCATGTTTCTCTTGGCGGTGCTGTATGCTGTGATCGCCGGCATATTTATCGCGATCTCGGCTTCACGTTGATTTCCGGGGATTTGTGAGCGCGTTTGCCGATCGCCGATGTGATCCCGGGAAGAAAAGTGTTTTACAGCTCTCCAGCGATCTGTTACACGCAAACCGGAATCGAAGCTTCAAACCCTCCTTTAGCATTTAGTATGAGCATACCCTCCGGCGCCCTTCAGCCGCACCGCGGCACACTAATTCTCGTCCTCGGGATCCTAGGCCTCGTCGTCTGCTTCCCCTGTGGAATCGCGGCCTGGATTCTTGCCAACGGCGACTTGAAGAAGATGGATTCTGGTTTGATGGACCCGGAGGGCCGGGGCAACACCAAGGTGGGCAAGATTCTCGGCATCATTGCAGTCGCTCTTTTGGTCTTGGGCATCATTTTCTCGATTATTTTCTTCCTCTTTATGGGTGGAGTGGCGGCGATGAGCCAAGGCGCGTCGCCGACATACTAGAAAAGAAAGAGGCTTCCACACCGCGGCCGCAGTTTTTTTCCTGGAGACTTCCTCCCACTTTGGGGAGGCCTCCCCCGGGGCTCAATCCGCTGCGGAGTTCTTCGTTTCGAGGTCTGCGCGCTGGATCCGGGGCGGACCATTGAATGCGCAGTCCAGGCGCAGAGCTGCGGCCAGGCGATCCAAGTAGAGCGGTCGCGTGATCTCGACCACGCCGAAGCGCCGGAGGTGCGGTGTGCTCCATTGGGTGTCCAACAAGATGTAGCCGCGCGCCAGGAGGCGCTCGACGAGATGGACCAAGGCCACGCCGGAGGCGCTGGGCCGCCGCGAGAACATGGATTCGCCGAAAAAAGCTCCGCCCAGTGCTACGCCGTAGAGGCCACCCACCAGTTCCCCGTTTTCCCAGGTCTCGACGGAATGCGCGCAGCCCGAATCGTGCAGAGCGGCGTAACTGTCCTGAATCACCGGATCGATCCAGGTTTCTTTGCGGCCGGCACAACCGTGCATGACTTGTCGAAAGGCGGAGTCCACCCGGATTTCGTAGGGATTCTTCCGCATCAACCGGCGTAAACCGTGGGGGACATGGAAACTCTCGAGCGGGATTACGGCCCGGGGATCGGGCGAGAACCAGCCGATTTCGCCCGTGTCCATGGCCATGGGAAAGATTCCCTGCATGTAGGCGCGCACCAAGAGCGTTGGCGGGAGAAGCTTCATCACTTCGCCTCCCGGAAATGTTGTGCTGGGAGTGCGGCGATGAGATCGGTCTTGCGACTTCGGCTGTTCGGCAAACCGTAAGCGAAGACCCCTGCCGCGATGAAAGGCTTGCTCCTGTTGTCCATTTTGAACTTGGCCGGTGTTGCGGCTCTACACGCTGCCGCCGGGCCGGAGATCCCGCAACCCTCACCGCCGAATGTCGTTTTGATCGTCTCGGATGACCAGGCCTGGACTGACTACGGTTTCATGGGTCATCCGCTGATCCGAACGCCGCGCCTAGACCGGCTCGCCGCCGAGAGTCTGCTGTTCACACATGGCTATGTGCCGGGCAGCCTGTGCTGTCCCTCCCTGGCCAGCATCATCACGGGACTTTATCCCCATCAACACGGCATCACCAGCAACGAACCGCCGCGCCGTCTTGCCCAAGGAAATCCCTACCGCGACGACCCGCAGTTCCTGGGAGATCTCGAGTACCTCAACAGCCGCATGCGCGAGGCGCCGGCTTTACCGCGAATGCTCGAGCCTTTGGGTTATCGCAGCTTCCAATCTGGAAAATGGTGGATGGGCTCTCCGGGCAACGGCGGATTCACGGAAGGGATGACCCATGGCGACCCGGCCCGCGGCGGGCGTCACGGCGACGAGGGCTTGCGCATTGGACGAGAGGGAATGGAACCGGTTTTCGACTTTATCCGGCGCTGTGGAGACAAGCCCTTCTTTGTTTGGTATGCCCCCTTTCTTCCTCACACGCCGCACGATCCACCGGAACGGTTCCTCGCCAAATACCGTGATGCGACGGAGTCGCCTCATGTCGCGCGCTATTTCGCCATGTGTGAGTGGTTCGACGAAACCTGTGGCGCGCTGCTGGATTTTTTGGAGGAGCATTCTCTCTCCGAACGCACGCTGGTCGCCTACGTCGCGGACAACGGCTGGATCCAGGATCCGGAGGCGCCGCGGTACGCCTTGCGATCGAAGCAATCGCCCTATGACGGGGGCTTGCGCACGCCTTTGATGCTGCGGTGGCCGGGGCGCATCACTCCGGACCGCATCGAGAGGGCGGTGAGCAGCATCGACCTTGCCCCCACGCTGTTGAAGGCATGTGGACTTCAGGCGCCGGCAGCCATGCCCGGCGTCGACCTCCGTGACCTGGACGCGGTTCAGGAGCGGCGCACCGTCTTCGGCGATTGCCATCTCCATCACGCCATCGATGTGCGCGATCCCACCGCGAACTGGACCTATCGCTGGTGTCTGCGGGACGGGTGGAAGCTTATTCTACCCAACCCAAAGAACGTGGGCGAAGGAGCGCCGCCTGGCGCCGCCGGGTCCGGCCGGGTGGAATTGTATCACGTCGCTGAAGATCCTCATGAGACGCAGGATCTGGCCGCGTCGGAACCGGACAAGGTGATGGAACTGAGCGCGGCCATCGAAGCCTGGTGGCCCGCAAAACCGTGAGGCAGCCACGGGCCGGTTTGGGGATTCGGATCCCGGACAGGGCTGTTTCATCTGCGGAGCAGATGAACAAGCCCTGGAAAGAAAGTGTGAAAAACGACTAGATTTTTGAGGCCGGCTTTGGCAGGAAATGCGGAATGAAAAAGGCGCAGCCGGGCCAGGAGTTGCACAGCCGGGTGAAGATCCGGCTCATGGAAGAGAGCGAGCGGGAGCAGTTCGATGAGTTGCTCGAGGAGAAGCACTATCTTCGGAGCAGCCGGATCGGGGGGCGGCACCTTGCGCTACGTGGCCGAAGCCGATGGGCGCTGGGTGGCCCTGCTGAGTTTCAGCGGGGCGGCCCCGCATCTCAAGGGGCGGGAGAAGTGGATTGGTTGGAGTCCTCGCCAGCGTGCCCGGCGCCTGGCCTTGGTGGTCAACAACAGCCGCTTCCTGCTGTTGGTTGAAAGGCAACGCCACCCCAACTTGGCCTCCAAGGTGCTGGCACTGGCCTTACGCAGGCTCTCCCGGGACTAGGAGCGAAAGTGGGGACACCCGGTGCTTGTGGTGGATAGCTTCGTAGTAGAGTAGTAACATAATGTGTCAGACACCTAATAAAAAAGTTGCCGCACGGGTGCGAGGGGTCCAGGGTGGCGGCATGAGAAAGCTGCGCCGCTTCCTGTTCGGTCCCAAGGGGCAGACCCATTGCTATCACGTCGTCTCCCGTTTCGCCGGCCGTCATATCGTCTTCGGCGAGAGCGAACGGAAGTTCTTCCGCACCCTGCTGCGCAGACAACTGCGCTTCAGCGGCCTGCGCACCCTGGCCTGGTGCTGCCTGGGCAACCACTTCCACCTCCTGCTATATAATATGTCAGACACACAATAAAATAATTGACGGACGGGCGCGGCCGGGTCCAGGGTAGAACGGGCCCTGGCAGGTTGGACCCAGGAGGACTTCCTGCAACGCCTCCCGAACATAATGTGTCAGACACGAAATGAAATAAATAAGTTGACAACTGGGCGCGAGGGGTCCAGTGCCAGGCCGATGGCGAGGCCGGCCGCTTGGCCGAAATCGCCGGATCGGTGCGGGAACGCCTCTTTGAGCTCTCGCGCTTCACTTCATGCAGGAGTTCAAACACCGAGGGCGTGGCGCTGGGAACAGCAGCGTATTTGGAGGAGTTTTTCCAGGCGCGGAGGGAGTTGTTCAGCGCCGGGCGAAAATCGGCGGCGCGAAAGATGAGGGGAGCGGAATGGGGCGAATTGCGGACTGCGCGGGATCTGCGCGCCGGTGGGATTGAGCCGCGCTAGCCCCAATACTGTACCGTTCATACCACACTACGAATATTTGTCCGGACCGGCGACATCGTGCTAGAATCCGGACATGCAATGGATTCCCGCCGTTACCGATTTCTTCCGGACCAAGAACTGGGCGATGAACTTGCTCTTGGCCAGTGTCTGCGTTCTCATCCCCATCATCGGACCCATTGTGCTACTGGGCTGGTGTGTGCAGTGTTTTCTTGCCTGGCACGAAGGCCGGGAACATCCGGATCTCGATTTCAACCTCTTCCTTCGCTACTTGATGTGGGGACTGTGGCCCTTCTTGGTCTGGCTGGTGATGGGGCTGGGGATGGTGTTGCTGCTGATTCCAGCAGGGCTTTTGTGGATCATGATTCCGGCTTTTCAACTCGAAGGCTTTGCTGCGGCGGTCGTGTTTCTCTTGGGCACGGGAGTTTCGGGGCTGTTGTATCTCGGGATGTGTGTGCTGTTCGTGCCGATAGCGATCCGGGCGGCTCTGATGCAAGATTTCGCGGCGGGGTTTTCGCCGGCGTTTGTTCGCGACTTTCTGAAGAAGACCGGCGTTGAAACGCTGTTGGTCGAGATCGTTTTGATCGTCGCTTCGATCGTGGGGACGGTCGCCGGCTATCTCTGCCTGATCATCGGCGTCTATCCGGCCACGGCTTTGCTCATCTTCGCCATGTGGCGCCTTTTCAGCCAGCTTTACGCGCTTTATCTGGAGCGGGGCGGGACGCCGGTGGTGATCAGTCTCGAACTGCGGAATCCTCCGGCGGTTCCGCCAGCACCGGGCTCCCCTGTGGGCGTGTGAGCCCGGGGGGCTCGCCACACTTGGGCCGCGCGGAGGCTGGTCGCGGCAGGCGAATTGGAGTTTGTGTGGTAGGGGAAAGGGGTTAGGAGCGGAGAGTGAGATGACGCGAGTTGCTTGAGGCGCGAGGCGCGGCCGGCAGCGGAGCGCTCAGGGCTTATCTGCTGTGGGGAGATCATCCCGGAGCAGACCTTCCAATCCATCGAGATTGAGCCGGAGAGCTTCCTCGGCGTCGAGTTCGGGCCGGTGATCGAGGATGCCGATGAGACCGGTGTAGCCGCTGGCGCGGATGACCTCGATCATTGCCGCTTCGCGATCGCCGTCGCCGACGGGGAGGATCTTTTTCCCGGCCGCATCGCCGCCGGCGATCATGCCATTGAGATTCACGCAGAGGAGGTGAGCCTGCATTTGAGGGAAGAGTTCGGCAAACCGGTCGAGGTGTTCGTGACCGTGGTGGAAGTTGTAAACCAAGCCGGCGTGAGGTTGGCCCAGGGCTTGCAGCACGGCGATCTGGTTCTCCGGCTGACCGAACCAGCCGCCGTGGTTGTAGAGACCAAGCTTGCAACCCAACCTGTGGGCTTCCTTGGCAATGGGTTGCAGGGCAGCCACTGCCGCGGCGATCTTCTTCTCCTGAGAAGGATCTCCGGGCGCGGGATCCCCGAGGCTGACCCATAGCTGGGTTTTCAGTTCGTGCCGCTCTATGGCCTCGAGGATGGCGCGGGCGTCGTCGTCAATCGCAGCGGGAAACCACCAGGCGGTGAGTTCGATTCCGTGCCGGAGCATGGCTTCGATTTCCGCATCGAAGGTAGGGATGTGTTCCGCACGCCAGTCGTAGGCCAGCCGGCGGAGGCCCAGGCGATCGAGCATAGCGGCACGTTCCTCCGGCCCGCGTTTTTTGGCGTCGAAGGGCACAACGCACCAGGCCACAAGGTTGCCGCGAGCAAAAGGGCCGGCGCCGGGCTCCGGTGGGTTGATACTGGGGCCGGAGCTGACGGATTGGGCGAGTGCGCCGGAGAGGAGGAGAAACCCGAGAATAACAGCGGAGAAGGGGCGGATGAGGGGCATGGAAAGAGGAAAGCAGAAGGCGCCGCGACTGTCCAGCCTTCCGGGCCTTAGCGCCGGCCGGTGCTGCCCGCCTCGAAAAGAGCGGCGATTCTGGCCGCAGAGCCCCCGGCTTGCCTTGGCCGTTGGTTTCAAACGCATGAGAATGTTCAACGCTGATGCCTTTCCCGATTGGCGCAGAGGCAGTGGCAGCGAAGCCAGCGGCTTGTCCAGTGAGCTTGACAGAGGCAGCTTGCCAGGCGAGGGAATCTCTATGCAGCGCGATGGAGTTCTCACTCAAACGGGGACCCGAATAGGGTCTAAGGTCCTGGCGGCAACTCTCCTTCTTGCGGGGGGGTCCTCATTGTGCGGGGCGCCGGTGGAAGCCCTATTCGACCTGGCGCTTCGACCCCAGGGGGCAATGAATCGATTCGAGATTACCTTGGATGCGGGCCTTGCCTCGGATTCCGACACGGTCGACCTGTCGGGCAATATTTCCGGCACGCTGACCTTGGATCCGGACACCGGACAGGCGAGCGCATTCACCTTGAGCGGAGGCGCCCTGCGTATTGCGCCGATTCATGTGACGTTGACTCTCTTTGGCTTTACCCTCGCGGATGTCGTGAGCAGCGAGGTGGTCGCGGTTCCATCGACCCCATTAGCGCCCGGGCTGGTTGATCCGGCGACCGGTGAATTTGACGCGGCTCAGTATGAGGTGCTTCTCATCAGCGGGATTCTTACTTCCACAGGTCAGATCGAAGGAGAGATCGACATCGCCGAAGAGGACGTTTCGGGAACGGGATTAGGGACGGGAACCATTGCCCTGACCGAGACGGGGCGGGATGCGGCGTCGGTGACCTACGAAGTCGAGGTGACGTTACCCATCGATTTCGAGGACGAGATCGACGATGATGAGCTTTCCTTTGGGGCGACTGTATCGGTCCAGGGAACCATCTTCGCCGCTGGTCCGGTGACCGTTTCCCTCGACGGCGGTGGAGAGGTTCCGAGCTTCGATGAGTGGCTGGCGGAGCAAGGATTGACGGGCGCTGAATTTGACGAAGACTCGACTGGTGATGGAATCGACAACGGGGTGCGGTATGCGCTTGGCATTCCGGTCGGCCAGGTTCCTGGCGGGGGGTTTCCAGCGATGGAGGAAGCGGGGGGAATGGTGACATTTGCCTGGCCGCTTCCCGCGAGTGGATCCTTGGCGGCGGTTGCTGTCGAGGAACTGCTGGATTCTGTGGCGGGAACGTGGGGATTGGTGGATGCGGCCCAGGTTATAGGCGGCATGAATCCGCTCCCGGCGGAGAGCACCGGGTCCATTGTGGTGCAGAGGCCCGCCGGCGGGGAGAACACGGTGTTGCGACTCCGGGCATCGCAGCCTTGAGAAGGGGGCCGGGAGGGGGTGCAGCCCGCCACAGCAGAAAGGGGATGAGAAATGTGGGCTAGGGGATGGAGTGGAGCGGCCCTGGCCGTCGCGTGTTGGGCAATGGGTTGCCAGACGGCGTCCGATGGATCGTCGCGTCAGGCCCGGGTGGTCATCGAGAACCGCAGTGCGGACGAAGTTCAGGCCGTGGTTCTAGACGTATTCGAGCAGAATTCCTACGAGGTGATGCTGTCGCGCCCAGGGCGGATGATCTTCGAGAAGAGTGGATCACGGATGGATGAAGTGGCCTACGGAAGTTGGCTGCATGGGGAAACGGCCCTGCGGGTCGAAGTGACCATCCGTCCGCACGAGGGCGTCAGCCAATTGGTGGAAGCGAAGGGACGGCTGATCCGTGCCGCAGGAACCTACTTCGAGGATGAAACTCCTCAGTTTCTGCAACGGCAGGCGCGCTACCGCAAGCTGCTCGACGAGGTTGCGCGCAGGTTGTGAGGCGGAGCTGCTTTTGGAGGCAGGCGGCGGGGCCATTTTCTGGACTGGCCAGCGGAGGCAGGTCCGGCGAGAGTGCCGCCAGGTGAGAGAAGCGCTCTCACGGGACCGACCCAGAAGCGATGGGCCTGATACTGGATGGACTTATCAAGATTGACCGAAACGCGCGGCGCCTTCGGGAGATCGTCGCGGTCTTCGCCAAGTATGGCCTGGCGGATTGGTTGAAGGGCCTCCACTACGAATGGCTTCAAGATCTGTTTCGCAGTCCGGACGGTCAGCGTCTGGCCGAGTGCAGCACGGCGGAGAGGATCCGGTTGGCCATCACGGAACTGGGACCCACCTTCATCAAATTTGGGCAGGTGCTCAGCACGCGGCCGGACTTGGTGGGCGCCGCGATCGCGACCGAGCTGAGCCGGTTGCAGAGCGACGCTCCGCCGTCGAAGCCGGAGGCGGTTTCCCACATGATCGAAACGGAGTTGGGCCGGGATCTCCAGCAGCTTTTCGCGTCCTTTGACGCGAAACCCTTGGCCTCGGCCTCGATAGGGCAAGTGCACCGCGCCCGCTTGTTCAGCGGTGAGGATGCGGTGGTCAAGGTCCAGCACGAGGGAATCGAAGCGAAGGTGGAGAGCGATCTCGAGTTGTTGCGGGGCCTGGCGGAACTTGCCGAACGGCATGCCCCCTTCCTGCGGCCCTACCGGCCATTGGCCCTGACAAAACAGTTCCGGCGGGTTCTCCTCCGCGAACTCGATTTTTCCGTGGAACGGCGAAACCTGGAGACATTCGCGAGGAACTTCGCCGGCGATGAGACTATCCATTTTCCCATGGTCTACCCAGAGTTATGCGGGCGAAGGGTGCTGACGATGGAGCGGCTGGAGGGCGTGGAATTCACCGACGCAGCGGGATTGCGGGCCTCCGGCGCCGATCTCGGCGGGGTCGCTGCCCGCGGCGCGGCGATGTATCTGGATATGATTTTCCGGGACGGCTTTTACCACGCCGATCCGCACCCCGGCAATCTCATGCTCCTGAACAAGGAAGTCATCGGCGTGATCGACGGCGGCATGGTGGGACGGATGGACCAGGGGTTCCGGGAGGACATTGAGAACATGCTGTTGGCGGCGGTGGAACGGGACGGCGACGAGCTGACCGAAGTGGTGGTGCGGGTGGGAAAGGCGCCGGTGGATTTCCGCAGCGACGATTTGCGCGGTGAGTTAGGCGAGTTCTTGGAGGAGTTCATCGGCCTCCCTCTCGAGGAGTTCGACATCAGCGAGACGCTGAGCAGCCTGATTGAGATCGTCCGCAGTTATCACATCGTTTTGCCCCCGAGCTTTTCGTTGTTGCTCAAAACCTTGATCATGCTGGAGGGGACGTCCCGGCGACTGGACCGGCGATTCAACTTGTTCGAACTGCTGCGCCCTTATTACTCGAAGGCGTTGCACCGGCGCTTGGCCCCACCGCGTCTCTTGCGCCGGGCCCAGCGCAGTTACCGGGATTGGAGCCGGCTGGCGGACTCGTTGCCGAGGGACGTGACCGACATCGTGGGCCGGCTTCGGCGAGGCAGTTTTGACGTGCACATCGAGCACCGGCGGTTGGAGGTCATTGTGAACCGGCTGGTCGTCGGCATTCTCACGGCAGCCTTGTTCATGGGCTCGGCGCAAATGCTGGGAAACCGGCTTCCGCCCACGGTTTACGGGATTTCGGTGTTTGGATTGGCGGGGGCTTTGGCGGCGGTGGCCCTGGGCCTCCACTTGCTGCTCGTCATCCACAAGTCGGGCGATATCCGCTCGAAGGACTAGCCCACTTTTCGCCTTTCTCGTTGCGGACGAAGCGGGAGGGTGGGAAGAAGAGCCCCATGCCGCGCAGAGGAGCGGCGAATCGATGAAAGCCGCTGTTCTGCGCAGTTTTGGAAGCCCTCTGGAAATCGAGGAGAGGGCGGATCCCGTTTTGGGCCAGGGGGATATCCTTGTCGAGTTGACGGCTTGCGGGGTATGTCACACCGACTTGCATGCCGTGCGCGGGGACTGGCCGCTGAAGCCGCGGCTTCCGCTGATTCCGGGTCATGAAGGGACGGGTTCCGTGGCCGCGGTCGGTCCGGGCGTAACTGCCTGGAGAGTGGGCGACCGGGTGGGAGTGCCGTGGCTGCATTCGGCCTGCGGTTCTTGCCGTCACTGCCGGCGTGGCTGGAGCAATCTGTGCGCCTATCAGAAATGCACGGGTTACTTGGTGGATGGCGCCTTCGCCGGACTGGTGCGGGCGCGGGCGGATTTCGTGGCGGCGATTCCCGAGGGACTGGGGATGATCGACGCGGCTCCGTTGATGTGTGCGGGCCTGACGACGTTCAAGGGGCTTCGGGAAATGGATGTGGAGCAAGGAGCATGGGTAGCGGTGTTTGGGGCCGGAGGATTAGGGCATCTTGGGATTCAGTACGCGCGGGCGATGGGTAGGCGGGTCGCGGCTGTGGACATCGCCCCATCGCGTCTCGAAATGGCCCAGGCGCTGGGCGCCGAGCTGACCATCGACGCGTCGGCGGAAGACCCGGTGCGGCGCGTCCAACGGGAGTTGGGCGGCGTCGAAGGAGTGTTGATGACGGCTGTGTCCCCGGCGGCTTTCCGGCAAGGGTTGGGAATGCTGGACCGGCACGGGACCATGGTGGTGCTGGCGCTTCCCCCGGGTGAATTCCAGGTTCCCGTCCTCGATCTGGTGTTGGGACGGAAGACCGTGCGCGGCTCGATCGTGGGGACTCCGCAAGATCTGGCAGAAGCGTTGGACATGGCGGTGCGGTCCGGAATACGGGCGCGCTGCCGGGAAGAGCCTTTGGAAGCAGTGAACGAAGTCTTGCGGGAGTTGGAGCAAGGAAAGATCGACGGCCGGGCGGTATTGCGCGTGGGCGACTGACGGTCGATGAGGCAGGCGGCGGGCGCGGGAAGGAGAATAGGCGGTTTTTTGCGACAGGGGCGTCAGCAAAACGGACGAATGCGGGAGCCCCTGGGAGAGAGCGAAGGAAGCGCCCGGGATCTGGTTGGCCGCTTTTCTGCCGGAGGGCCGTGGGTTCTCTGCGCCGCAGGACGGCCTGAGGTCCGGCGGATTACTCGGATCCCGGGGAAGCCAGGAGATGGAGCCGCTGGTGGATCTCCGTGAGGGCTCCAGACGCGGGTGCGGGCGGGGGATCCCCTTCGCGGCGCGCGGCGATGAAGTTATCGATGAGGTCCAAGACATCGCCGATGAGGACCTGTTTCTTCTCGCAGGCGGGAAGCAGATCGACTTCCAGGACCTTCTCCAACCAAAGCAGAAGTTCCATGTCGATGCGCTTGGGGGGATTGTTTTCCATGCGCCAGAGTTTGTTTTGGGCGGTGGGAAAGCCCAAACTCCAGAGTTCGTAGGCCAATTGTTCGAGCGTCCAGTTCTTGCGCCGGCGCGCTGCCTTGAGGCGGGCACTGAGTTCCTCAAGGTTGATCTGCAATCGGTGTCTCGCCATGATCGAGGCGCCGGAGGAATTCCCGGCGGAGGGTTGGGTCGAGGGGTTGAGCTTGCTCCCAGAGAGTATTGAAAGCGCCGTGAAAGCGGCGGACCTCGGGGTGGCTGGAGCGGTTGTGAATGACCATCGAGGGGTCTTCGAAACTGGAGCGGATCCTTTGGTCTGAAGCCGGGGGCCGCGGCGTGATGACATCGAGACGTTGGGAGGGATCGTTGTGATGGTAGAGGTGCGTGCTGCTTCCGAAAGAGAACCAGGGCGGTTCGCTGCCGGTGAGGGGCGAATCGAGAAAGCGGATTTCGAGGCCGGGACCGAGGGCATCGGAAAGCTGGATTCCGGCGGCGGCGGCGTGCCAGCACTTGGCGGCGAAAAGGTAAGGTTCTTCGCCGACGCGGTGGGCCATGGCGGCGAAACGGGGATGGAAAGGATGGGTGGGGTGGCCGAGGCGGGGGTCCAAGAGGATGATGCGGACGCGGCCTTGGTCCCTGAGCACTACGGCGTTGAGTTCTCTGCGGAAGGCGGTGCCGCCGACGTGGAGAGCGGTGAGAGAGGTGGAGTCGATCCGGTTGAAGGGAAAGGGTGCTAAGGAGAGCACTGAATCGTAGACGCGCACGGAGCGATCGACTTGGTGGACGCCGCCGAAGAGGTGGACACGCCAACGGGAGAAGGACTCGTGGAAGTGGGAGAAACCGCGGAGTTGGCAACCGTAGAAGGTAAAAACGGCTGCGAGAGCGGCGAAGCAGAGGAGGATGGTGCGGGGGTGGTCCTCGATGCGGGCGAGGAGGCGGAGCCATTGGCGGCGGGGCCAGGAGAGAGCGACGCGGCCGGTGTGTTGCGTCGGGGGATGAGCCGGCATGGAGTGGGAGGGTACGGGAATAGACTATACAGCTTCCTGAACAAAATCGATTAAAAAAGTTGTTGCAGATGCGATTTTATCTTCTATTCTAGATTTGAAACTTCAACCTATCTCGCCATGACTGCTGCTTTCGATCGAAATACGCTGGGTCATTATATGGAGGAGATCATTCGGATCCCTTTGCTGTCCCGCGATGAGGAACTGAGGTTGGGACGGCGGATTCAGACCGGCAAAGATCCAGAGGCGCTGAATCGTCTCGTGGAATCCAACCTGCGGCTCGTGGTCAAGATCGCTCACGATTTCACGGATCGCGGGCTCTCGATCGAGGATTTGGTTGCGGAAGGCAATATTGGGCTGACGAAAGCGGCGAAGCGTTTCGATCCCACCCGCGGAGCCAAGTTCAGCACTTATGCCTCGTGGTGGATCCGGCAAGCCATCCAGCGCGCCCTGGCTGGGCAAGCGCGGACTATCCGCTTGCCGGTTCATGCCATCGGCAAGGTCACGCAAATCAACCGTATTGAGATGGATCTTCGCGCGGAGACCGGACGGGAACCGACCGACGCAGAGATCGCTCGCCGGGCGAAGCTGGACCGCGCCAAGGTTGGCCATCTTCGCGCTGTGTCCAACGCGCCGATGTCGCTGGACGAGCCCCTTACGGAGGATGGGAGAACGGCGACGGAAGTCGTCGGTGATGAGACAGCGGTATCGCCCTTCGACCAACTGAGTTCTCGAGATATCGCCTTGCAGCTTGACCGCCTGTTGGACTCCTTGAATGAGCGCGAACGCCGGATTTTGGATGCGCGTTTTGGATTGGCGGGAGGCTCGCCGCGGACATTGAGGGAGGTGGGCGAGGAGTTTGGGATCACCCGTGAGCGCATCCGCCAGCTCCAAAATTCGGCGTTGTCGAAGCTGCGCTCGGCGTTGCTGGCCATCGAGACGCCTCCCTCGCTTCTTGCCGCATTGCCCATGTGACGGGATGTGTCTGGATTCCCATAGTTTTGGAGTGGGTTCTCCCGCTCCAACACAAAAGCTGCCTGCGGCTCCCCTGTTCTTCTCTCCCTTAAAATGGGGGGCCGCAGGCAAGCTAATGGGAACGCTAAACGGAACCTTCTAAGGTTCGGGCTCCGGCCAATGAAGATGGCGGTGGAGAAAACGGTAGCTCCCTTCTCCGTGAATGGTGTGGGGACCGTCGAACCATTCGATTTCGCAGCGGCCGGGGAGTTTCAAGCGAGCGGCGTAAAGATTGCGCACTTTAGCAAATTCGTAGGCGACGGTCTCATCGGGCGCGACTCCGTCAAAATGGCCGCGTTCGACCATGAAGGGACGCGGGGCGATGAGGGCAGCCATCTCGGCATAGTTGAAGGTGCTGCCGAGGTCGAACTCGAAGATTTCGTATTCGCCGGTCCAGACATAACTGTAGGGACTCGCGGTGCTCGCGTTTTTCCAGACCCACTCATTGAAATCGGCGGAGCAGATGACGGCCTTGTATTCCGGGATGAGCGGGGGTGTCCGCATGGCGGTTTTGCCGCCGTAGCTGAGGCCATAGAAGGCGATCCGGTCCGGGTCGACGAAAGGGAGGCCTTGGAGCCAATGAACGATCTGCCGGTGTTGAGGCACGATAATTGAGAAGAGGGTTTTGCCCAGGGGATTGGCCTTGCGTTGCAGAACGCGGAAGCGGTCGCCGAAGAGGTAGAGGTTCTGAGGGGCGAAGGTGACGAATCCGCGTTCCGCCAAGCGGGCGGCGAAGTCGTGGTAGGCTGGGTGATCGCCTTCGATGGTGTCGAGGGGGCGGCCTTCGAGGCCGTGTTGGCAAACGACGACCGGCCTGCGTTCGCCATCTTTGAGGTTTTCTGGGATGAGGAGGATGCCGTAGGCGATGACGTGCGGGAAGAGATCGAGCACGACTTCATGGGCGGTCCACGAATCGTTGCGCCGGAGCAAACGCGATCGGGGATGCGGCGGGAGCGGCTCGAGATCGAAGGTTCCGATGATTTCCCGCGCGAAATGTTCGCGATAGGGTTCGACGGAGGCGGCAAAAGATTCCGGAGAGCCGGTATCGAGCTTTGACAGGAAATCACGGCGGACATCGGCGCTGCGGAGGAGCAGATCCTGATTGTGCCGGTCTAACTGACGGACCTGCCGGGCGTGACGCTCGGCCGGGTCGAAGCCGTCGCCGCGGAGGTGCTGCGGAAGCGGCGACGGAGCTGGAGCCAAGACTCCGGCGGGAGCGAGGGCCAGAAAGAAGGGGGTTAGAGATTCCGGAATCAAGGGCGGACCGCTGCCGTCCTCGCCGCTGCGGATGAGCCGCAGATCCGGCGGCGGGGTCAAGCCGGCGGTGAGAGCCCTGGCGCGCTGGAATTCCGCGGCGACTTGCTCCAGGACAGGAGTGCGGAGGCGTGCGGGAGCGCCGCGGCCGCCTGGCCATTCCCGTTCCGGGCCGCGTGCAGCTTCGACGACGAGCGGTGACGGCGCGACAAGCGAGGCGAGTTCGGCGTCGCCGAAGGATTGCAGGAGCGAGAAGACGTTGCGGTCGATGGGTTCGCGCCAGATTTCTTCCCGTGGCTCGAAATAGGCGCTGACGAGGGCCGCGTCGATTCGGGGGTCGCAGGCGGCGGCGTAAAGGGCGAGCATCCCGCCGTCGCCCCACCCGGCGACGCCGGTGGGGAGGGCGGGTGAAGATTTTTCGGACCAATCGATGACGGCGAGGATTTTCTGCACTTCGTAACCGATGAGGTGGCGGCCCAGTTCGAAGGCAGAACGATAGAGGAACTCCCGATGGGTGAGATTCTCCCGGTAGTCCTCACGATTGACTACGCAGGGAATGACGACGCGCAGTCCGCTTTCCGCGAGTTGGAGGGCCCAAGCCGGCCCGGACGGCGAGGGCAGCAGGCCGGCGAGATGCTCAGGCAACTCGGAGGCATCGGGAACGGCCACGACGAGGCCGAGGAGTGAGGAGGATTTCGGTTCTAGGAGGAGTCCCTCGCCTTCGACATCGCCGAAAGCCGGCCATCGGACGGCGTGAATGGCAACGGCGGGAGTTTCGCCGGCGAGAGACGAGCGTGAGGTGGTCGAGTCGAAGAAAAGGCCGTCGAATGGAGCGCGGGCGTCGCGGATGCCGAGAATGTGGCGCAAGCGCTCGCGTTGAGGCTCGAGCGAGGCGCGATACGATTCGGCGTTGCGAGGATCGCGGCGCCAGTTTTGAGCCCGGTGCTTGAGAGAGCCCTCGAGTTGCTCGTCGAGGAAGCGATCGACGCCATCGACGAGTTGAGAGGCGATGTCGCCTTCCATGAGGAGCGCTTCGGATCCTGGGAGGGTGGCTGAGGGGGGATCCGCGGCCGCTGCGGATCCGGCGGCCCAGCAGGCGGCGATTGCGATGCGGAAATGGGAGAGGAACCGTGAGAGGGCGGCGGCGGGAGAGTTCATGGGAGGTGGGAAACCCGGAGGCGAGACCGGAGCATGGAGTATGACACAAGGAGACCGTCTCTGGCCCGCGGAAACTTCCCGGGTTAACTGCGGCGAAAAGCGGTTTTGAACTCGGCGGCGCCGGTGGCCCGGAGACCGAGAGCCAAGGCGGCATAACCGCAGATGCCGATGGCGAGCAGCAGGCCGAGCTGGAGGAGGCGCTGCCAGGCCGGGCCGTCCAACCAAGCGCGGGTCAGGAACCAGAAGGCCGACAAAGCGGCCCCCATGAGCAGGCTGGCCAGGGCGATGCGCCAAAGCCGGTTGCGGAGCCGGTGATCGGCCTGAAAGAAACCGCTCCGGCGCAGGCCGAAATAGAGCAGCGCCACGTTCACCCAGGCGGCGGTCGAAGTGCCGATGGCGATACCGAGGTGGCCGAGTCCGGCGTCACGCAGGATCCAGAACAGGAAGACGCTGCAGGCGATGTTGACCGCGACGGTGACGGCGGCGATGAGCATGGGGGTGGCGGTGTTCTCGCGGGCGAAATAGCCGGGCTGCAAGACTTTCACCAAGACGTAACCGGGCAGTCCGATGGCGAACCCGGCCAGAGCTTGGGCCGTGGCCACGGATGCATCACGAGAAAAGCGACCTCCCTCGAAGAGGACCGAAATGATGGGGAGCGCCACAGTCGAGAGAGCCACAGCGGCGGGAAGAGTGAGGAGCAAGGAGAACTCGATGCCGCGGTTGAGGCTGGCCAGAGCGGCGGCGTCGCGGCCGGACCGGAGTTTCCGCGTGATGTCAGGCAGGAGAACCACGCCGAAGGCGATGCCGATCATGCCCAGCGGGAGTTGGTAGACCCTGTCGGAGTAGTACAGGTAGGTGACGGCGCCCTGTTGGAAGGATGCGATGATTCCGCCTACGAGCAGGTTGATCTGTTGGATTCCGGCGCTGGCGATTCCCGGACCCATGAGGAGGAAAAGGCGTTTGATCGCGGGACTCCAATGCGGCCGCTGCAGCCGGACGGGAAAGCCTTTGCGGCGACAGGTGAACCACAGCGCTGCTAACTGAATGGCTCCGGCGACAGCCACGCACCACGCCAGGACCTCTCCGGGATAACCGAGGAAAGGGATGAACAGGGTCAGGCCAATGATGAAAACGATGTTCAACAAGATAGGCGCCGCAGCCGGCATCCCGAAGATCTGCATGGTGTTGAGGACGCCGCTGAGATGGGCGGCCAGGGCCATGAAGAGAAGGTAACAAAAAGTGATCCGGGAGAGCAGAACGGTAAGCCTAAAGGTTTCCGGATGGTTGCCATAGGCTTGGACCTGGATCAGGCCGTCCCAGCCGGGCGCGGCGTCCGGGCGAACCTCGGCCCGGAGCCGCGTGAAGCGGTGTTGGCCGGGCAGGGCGACGCGGAGCCAGGCGTCGTCGAGGGTTTGCCAGGAGGCGGTTTCTCCGGGCAGCTCTTCGCCGCTTCCCCGGGCGGCGGCGATCTCGACCGGCTCCGAGGGCGCTCCGGCGCCGGCTTCCTGGTCACCGGTCAGACGCAGGTTGGTCCAGAGAATTTGGACCGGGCGCGCGCCCGAATCCGCCCGGGGGAGACGCACGGTCAGGTAGACTTCTTTGGCGCCGCGGACGTCGACTTCAAGAGGCTGGGAGGCGGCCGGGAAGTCCGATCGAGACCATTCCGGTCCGGTATACCGCGCTTTGAAACCCGGAGCGACCACGGACATGAGAGCGGGCATGGCGGGGATGGCCACGAGGGTTCCCAGTCCGAGAATCAGAGCGAGGAGCGAAAAGGTCTGGCTGGCGAATCGAAACGCGTCTTCCCGGCCATTCTCCTCGAGGCGGCGTCCGAACAGGGGGACAAAGGCCGAGTTGAAGGCCCCCTCGCCGAATACGCGGCGAAACATGTTGGGGAACCGGAAGGCGGTGAAAAAGGCCTCGGTGACCATGTTGGCGCCGACGAAGCGCGAGATGAGAATATCCCGGACAAAGCCGAGCACGCGGCTGACGGCGGTGAATCCGCTGACGGTGGCGAGCGAACGGAAATGCCCCATGATTTGGAGGCTCCCCTTTTACCCCGGATCACGTTGATGGCGAGCGAATGTGGGGCGGCGCGGGTCAACCGGCGTTCCTCCGGCTACCAAGTCCGTCAGCCCCGCGAGGATGCGGAGCGCTTTAAGGGGTGCTGACGCGGCGAGCGGAACGCGCGGCGGTCGCCTCAGTCCTCCAGCTCGCGGTTGCTGGTATGCCGCAGGTCCTTCGCCGACTCCAGGAATACGGCGTCCTCGCCGATGTTCGAGGCGAGGTCGCCGACACGTTCCAGGGACCGGACGATGAAGATCAGGTGCACGTAGTCGGCACTGCGGCCATTGGTTTGATCGATGCGCGAGCCGAAGGCGGCCGTCGCCTCGTGGTGCATCCGGTCGAGTTCCTTGTCGCGCCCGTGGAGGGACGCGCCGAGCTGGGCATTGCGGTCGCGGTAAGCGGCAATGGCGTCGTGTAGCAAGTGGTCGGCCAACTTGTAAAGCGGCTCGATGAGACCGGCGTCCGGCAGCTCTTGGGTAGCGCAGAGCTTTCTCGCCCGTTTGGCGATGTTCGTGGCGTGATCGGAGATGCGCTCGAGGTTCATCGATATTTTCATCGAGGAGACGACGAGCCGCAGATCGGTGGCGACCGGGTGGAAGCGAACGAGGATTTCCATGCCGAGCTGGTCGATCCGGCGCTCGCGCTCATCCACCTCGTCGTCATCGGCAATCACGGCGTTGGCGAGTTCCGGGTTTCGTTCCATCAGGGCGCGGATCGCCCGTTCGACGTTGTGGCGGGCTTGCGCGGCCATGGCCAGGACTTCACTGCGGAGAACGGAGATCGCTTGGTCGAAATCGCGGAGGATGTGGGGCGAGTCCATGGGAAGGTGGAGTTAGAGAGTGGATCTGGGGCTGGCCTCGGCCCTGCTCGGGGCGCTTGGAATCGGCATTTCAGGGTTCCGGATTTCAGCCGAACCGTCCGGTGATGTAATCTTCAGTGCGCTTGACAGAAGGCTTGGAGAAAAGCTTCGAAGTGAAATCGAATTCGACCAGCTCGCCGAGATAGAAGAACGCGGTGCGGTCGGAAACGCGCGCCGCCTGCTGCATGTTATGGGTCACGATGACGATCGTGTATTTCTTCTTCAAGGCGAGGATGAGTTCTTCGACACGGGCGGCGGCGATGGGATCGAGGGCGGAACAGGGCTCATCCATGAGGATGATCGAGGGATCGACGGCGGTGGTGCGGGCGATGCAAAGGCGCTGCTGCTGTCCGCCGGAAAGTCCATAGGCGCTTTCGTGAAGGCGGTCGTGCACCTCGTCCCAGAGGGCGGCCCCACGGAGGGCTCTCTCGACGATCGCGTTGAGCGCATCCTTGCGCTTTTCGCCGAGGATGCGCGGGCCATAGGCGACGTTCTCGTAGATAGTGCGGGGAAAGGGATTGGATTTTTGGAACACCATGCCCACGCGGCGGCGGAGTTCGACTCCATCCACTTCTGGGCTGTGGATCTCCGTGCCCTCGATCCAGACGCCGCCGCGGGAAACCCGGGCTCCTGGGATGAAGTCGTTCATCCGGTTGAAGCAGCGCAGCAAGGTGGACTTTCCGCAGCCCGAGGGTCCGATAAAAGCCGTCACCTCGTTGCGGCGGATGGTGAGGTTGACGTTTTTGAGCGCCGTCTGCGGGCCGTAGCTGAAATCCATATCGCGGACCTCGATAGAGGCGGAGGCGTCAGAGAGGAGTGTGGACCCTGACATATCAACTGAAGCGGCCGGAGATATAAGCCTCGGTCTGGGCTTGGGAGGGATTCTCGAAAATCTGCATCGTTTTGCCGTATTCGACGAGGTGACCCATGTAGAGGAAGGCGGTGCGGTCGGAGCAGCGGGTGGCCTGTTCCATATTGTGGGTCACGATGACGATGGTGAACTGTTTCTTCAGATTCAGAATCAACTCCTCGATTTTCAGAGTTGCCAGCGGATCGAGCGCGGCGCAGGGCTCGTCCATCAGCAGGATTTCCGGTTGGTTGGCGATGGCGCGGGCGATGCAAAGGCGCTGCTGTTGTCCGCCGGACAAGCCGAACGCGGATTCGTGGAGCCGGTCCTTCACTTCATCCCAGAGTGCGGCGGAGGAAAGGGCGCGTTCGACGGTCTCGTTGAGTTCGGATTTCTTTGACCGGCCAGCGACGCGGAGGCTGAAAATGACGTTTTCATAGACCGATTTCGCGAACGGGTTGTATTTCTGGAACACCATGCCGACGCGTTTGCGCAGGGATATGACTTCGATCGAGGGGTCATAGAGGCTCGTGCCGGCGATGCGGATATCCCCCTCGTGACGGACATCTTCGATGAGATCATTCATCCGGTTGAGGTTTCGCAACAGCGTCGATTTCCCGCAGCCGGAGGGACCGATAAAGGCGGTGACCTCATGCTGGGGAATGGACATGTTGATATCGAAGATGGCCTGCTTGGCGCCATAGTGGAAACTGAAGTGGTCCACCTGGATGAAATCCGGGTCGGGGCCGGAGGCGGATAGGGGTTGGGCGGACATTTCAGAAACTGCTGACGGCAAAGCGTTTCTTCAGGCGGTTTCGGATGAGGATGGCGGTTAGGTTCAGCGTAATCACCACCACGATGAGCAGGAGCGCGGTGGCGTAAACGATGGGAATGGCGGCTTCGGCATCGGGCGATTGGAAGCCGAGGTCGTAGATGTGGAAGCCGAGGTGCATAAACTTCCGTTCCGGGTGGATGAAGGGGGCGATGCCGTCGATGGGCAGGGTGGGCGCGAGTTTTACCACGCCGACGAGCATCAGCGGCGCGACTTCGCCAGCTCCGCGGGCCATGGCGAGGATGATGCCAGTGAGAATGCCGGGCAGGGAAGCCGGGAGCACGATCCGTTGGATGGTCTGCCACTTTGAGGCTCCGCAGGCGAGCGCCGCCTCACGGACGCCGCGGGGCACAGCGGAGAGCGCTTCTTCGGTGGCCACGATGACCACGGGCAGGGTGAGCAGCGCGAGGGTGAGCGAGGCCCACAGGATGCCGGGCGTGCCGTAAGTGGGGGTGGGCGATTTGTCGGCAAAGAAAAGCTGATCGATGTTTCCGCCCACGAAATAGACGAAGAAGGCGAGTCCGAAGACGCCGAAGACGATCGAGGGCACGCCGGCGAGGTTATTCACCGAAATGCGCACGATGCGGACCAAGAGGCCTTGTTTCGCATACTCCCGCAGGTAGATCGCGGCGATAATGCCGAAGGGCGTCACGAACAGGCTCATAACGAGCGTCATGACCACAGTGCCGAAGATGGCGGGGAAGACGCCGCCCTCGGTATTGGCCTCGCGTGGCTCGTCCGAGAGGAAACTCCACATGCGGTGCGCCATCTCGCTGAGCCGCTCGCCGAAGTTTGAGCGATTGGAAGGAAATACGCGGAGGAGCGTGCCCGCCGGGAAGGCGGCTTCGCGGCCTTCGACGTTTGTCACCAGCAGCCGCGACTCGTTGAGTTTCTCGCGAATGACAGCGGCTTCGGCCTGAAGCCGCTCGAAGGCACTTTGGAGTTCGGTCCGGCGGCTGGCGGCGACAGCGGGGTCCACCGAGCCGGTTCGCTCGGCGCGGGCGAGGGCTTCCAGCTCGCGGCTGACCGCGCCGATCCGCTTCCGCTCGATGGTGAGCAGCTCCTTGCGGGCGGTCCTGGCCAGGGCGATCACCTTATCCAGTTCGGCCTCGAAATTGGCCGCATCCGCCGGGATGCTCAAGCCGGCGGTCTCCAAGGCGACCGGTTCGACGATCGCCGGTCCATACTCAGTCCGCTCGACGAGAAGCAGGGAGTCCGGGCGCGTGGTGGCGACGATATCGGCGCGGTCGATGAATCTGAACGCCTCGCCCGTGAGGTCTTTGTTACCCCTGAAAATCTGGATCTCGTCGTGGACGCCGCCGGTGTCGCGGCGCTGCGATTCGCGGGTGACGAAGCCGGCTATTTTCACCACGGTTTCGCCGGATTTCACCTCCATCAGATCGATCCGGCGCGGCCAAAAGGAAGACATGCCTTTGAGCAGAATCAGGAGCAGCAGGCCGAGGGCCATGACCACGCCGAGCGCGAGCCCAGCGGCGGTGAGCCAGACCCAGGGTTCCCCTTTGCGGGAGCGCCCGGTGGTGGAAAAGGGCGAAGGGCTTATGGTTATGCCGGCCGACATGGATCAGACGAGCTTGTTGCGTTCGCGCAGGCGTTGCCGGAGCAGTTCGGCGATGGTGTTCACGACGAAGGTCATGGCGAAGAGCACCACGGCGCCGAGGAAGAGGGTGCGGTAGTGGGTGGATCCCACGGGCGCTTCCGGCAGCTCCACGGCGATGTTCGCCGACAGGGTGCGCATGCCGCTGAAGATGTTCCACTCGGTGACGGGTGTGTTGCCGGTGGCCATCACCATGATCATGGTTTCGCCCACGGCGCGGGCGAACCCTATCATCAGCGCGGAGAAAATGCCGGCTGAGGCGACCGGGAGCATGACCGTCCAGACCACCTGCCAGCGGTTCGCGCCCAGCGCGGCGGCGGCCGCGGTGAGAGTTTTCGGCACGTTGGATAGGGCGTCCTCGGCGATGGTGAAGATCACTGGGATTACGGCGAAGCCCATCATGAAGCCGAGCACCAGGGAGTTCCGCTGACCGTAGGAGATGCCGGTGGCCGCGGGCCACCAGAGCCGAAAGTCGGCGATCTCTCGGCCCGTGGCGGGATCCTTGTACACGAAGAGAATCTTCTCGATCACCGGACCGAGGCTCCACGCGGTCCACGCGGAGAGGGCGAGAAACGGCAGCACCACGATCCATTCGCGGCCGCCCTCGAAGTGATTGCGGATTTGGATTGGCAAGCGGGACCAGCAGAAGCCCACCAGCAGTGCGGTGACAGGCAGGGAGAGCATCAAGAGCAACACAGATGGCACCCGGTCTTCCAGAATCGGCGCTAGCCATAGGCCAGCCAGGAAACCCAGCACTACCGATGGCAAAGAAGCCATAATCTCCATCGTCGGCTTGACTACCTTTCGAATATCATGGCTAAGGAAAGCGGCTGAGAACACGGCGGCCAGGAGCGCCACGGGCACGGAGAAGAGCAAGGCGTAGAGCGTTCCCTTGAGGGAGCCGAAGATCAGGGGCATAAGCGAGAGCTTCGGCTCGAAGTCGTCGGTGCCGCCGGTGGATTGCCATTGATAGACCGGCCCGGAGCCGCCCTCATACCAGACCTTGCCGAAGAATGCGCGCCAGCTTGCGTCCGGGTGATCGTCATGCACCGAGTAGCGCCTGGCGGAGCCATCGGCGTCAGCCACAAAGAAATGCTCGCCCTTCGCGTCGAGCACCGCGCTGACGGGCTGGATGTCCACCTCGCCTTCCCAGCGCACCGCGCCGGAGGTGCTGTGGCGGATCGAGAGATGGCGGCCTGCGCCGGTGAGAAAGCTCCGGTTGCGCTGGCTTGCGGCGAAGATGACTTCGCCATCGCCGAGTTTTGGGAAAGACTTGGTTTCTCCGAACAAACGCTCACCCTCGCCACGGGGGCGGAACAAACTCCATTGTTCCTGGCTGCCATCGGCGCCCGTCACGATCAAGGACACGCCGCCAAAAAGGAAATCCATCTGACGCGGCACGACCCCGCCCTCGAAGGGCGTGAAAACCTGGCGCTTCGAGACGCCTCCGGAGTCCGCGAGAAAATAGCAGACCTCGCCGTTGGCGCAGGCCGCCAGGACCATGGCGCCGTTTTGTGAGGCCCGCAGCAAGGTCGCTTCCGCGCCGAGTTCCGCCGAAATGTCCGTTTCCCCAAGAAGCGATAGTGTTCCCGCGCCGATGAGTCCTCTCTTCATGCCGAGCCGCAGCACCGAGACGGTGTCCGCCTCACCTGTTCCCCGTTTCGCCACGATGATCCGGCCCGCGCCGGAATCGCCGTAACTCAGCGCGGTCACAGGGCCCTCGCCCACATGGAGATCGAACCATGGTTCAGCCCTGACAGAGGCCTCCACGCCGGTGCTCTCTCCGTCCTGGAAAGTCCGCTCGTATTCCACGATGAAGGACCCGACGCGGCCGTCGGCAAGACCCAGCGCCACCCGGCGGTGCACGGCATCGTAGGAAAAGGACGTCACTTCGACATCCGCAAGCCCGGGAACTTCCACTTCGCGTCGCGCTCCAGCCCTCACATCCACAAAAACAACGCTTCCGCCGCCATCATAGAAAAACGGCAGCCCGCCCCATTCGTCCACACCCATCACTCCGGGAGCCATCCCCGCGACCACCTGTCCGGCCGGAGCGACATCCGCGTTGCGGAAAAGCGGCGCCACTTCTTTGCCAATGAAATAGAAGATCCCGAAAACCGCCAGAATCACACCGATCCCGCCGAAGCGAATGGCCACGCCGATGAAGCGATCGAACCATAAGGTCGCGCGCGAGACCTCAAAGCGGTTCGGATCGGGTGGGTTCGGATTTCCAGGAGCCTTCATCAAACCTCGTAAAAATGAGCGGCCCGCGAGGAAGCCAGCCCGCATTTCTCATGGCATTGCGTCGCGAGACGCCGCGGGGCCCATACGGACCGGGCGCAAGCCGCTGAGGGATGGGGAGTTGGGTGAGAACACCCTGTTCAAGCCCAAGGCGAGCTGCAGGTAGTCAGTATGGGGTGTAGCGCGCCGCAGCAGAAAGGGCAGGAGAAATGTGGCCTGGGGTCCGGCACTCTCTGCCGGACCAGCTTCGCTCGCGGACCGGTGGATGGATCAGGACGCTACTTATCGAGCGAGGCGATTACCTCCGCGGCCACTTCTCCGGGCAGGGGGAAGTATCCGTCCTTTTCGACCACGGTCTGCCCTTCCTTGGAAAGCACGAACTTCAGGAACTCGAGGGTCAGCTTGTTGAGCGCTTCACCGGGCTTCTTGTTGACGTAGACGATGAGGAAACGCGCCAGTGGGTAGTCGCCGCTGAGCGCGTTGTCATAGGTGGCCTCGAAGAACGCGCTGCCGTCGGAGGAAAGGGGCACGGTGCGCACGCCGGAGGTCTTGTAGCCGATGCCCGAATAGCCGAGCGCGTAAAGGTCGGCGCCCACGCCCTGAACGACGGCGGAGGAACCCGGCTGCTCCTTGACGGTGGCTTTGAAGTCGCCCTTCGCCAGGGCATTTTCCTGGAAGAAGCCGTAAGTGCCGGAAGCAGAGTTGCGGCCGAAGAGCGAGATCGGGCGGCCCTTCCAAGCATCGACGCCGAGCTGGCCCCACTCCGTGATGTCTTCGCCGCCCATCTTGCGGGTCTGCGAGAAGATGGAATCGACTTGTTTTATCGAGAGCTGCTTCACCGGGTTGTCTTTGTGAGCGAAGACGGCCAGCGCGTCGATGGCCACTTTGACTTCGGTTGGCTTGTAGCCGTATTTCTTTTCGAAAGCGTCGATTTCCTCGGCCTTCATGAGGCGGCTCATCGGGCCGATTTGAGCGGTGCCTTCGATCAGAGCGGGCGGCGCGGTCGAGGAGCCTTTGCCCTCGATCTGAATATTCACATTTGGATAGGTCTTTTTGAAACCTTCCGCCCAGAGGGTCATCAGATTGTTCAGCGTGTCCGAGCCGATTGAGTTGAGGTTGCCGGAAACGCCGCTGACGGCCTTGTATTGAGGCAGGGCGGGGTCGAGATGGGATTCTGCGGAGACCGCCGGAAAGGCGGCGAGCAAAGCAAAGGTCAAAGTGATGGCTATGGGTTTCATGATCGATTGTTGGTTCATCCCGGGCACGCTGCCTCGGAACATCATGAATCGGCCCCATTCCGTCGCCGACATCAAAGCAAGATTTGTCACACGATAGTCACATTCGGCTGAATCGGCCTCGTTCTTTACGGTTTCGTCACAAAGTTGGCGGCGCTGCCGCGGCTGAAGGCATCGCAGAATGGCTCCGGCGCGTTCCGAGTCGCGCTTTCAGGGCCTGTTGATTAAATTACTGCGGTCAGAACGGCCATAGGCAGGGGATAAGAATAGTGGCGATCACTCCCAAGAGAAGATTCAAGGGAAGCCCGATCTTGACGAAGTCCCGGAAGAGATAATTGCCCGCGCCGTAGACGTAGGTGTTGGTCTGGTAGCCGATGGGGGTGAGGAAGCTGGCGCTTGCGCCGAACATGACGGCGACGATGAACGGGCGCGGGTTCATCTCCAAGGCGACGGCGATTCCGATGACGATTGGGGTGAGGATGATGGCGACCGCATTGTTGGTGACGACCTCGGTAAGAAGCGAGGCCATGAGGTAGATGCCGGCTAGGATGACGATGGGGCCCGCGGGCTCGAGGAACGATGTGACGGCCTCGGCGACGTGTTGGGCCACACCGGTTTTCTCCATGGCGCGGCCGACCCCAAGCATACCGTAGATGAGGAAGAGGATCTTGAACTCGATGGCCGCGAAGGCGGTCTTCACGTCGAGGCATCCCGTCAGAATAACCACAACGGCGCCGATGAGGGCGGCGGTGGTGATCGAGAGCGCGCCGAACGCGCTGCACAGGACGACGCCAAGCAGGGTGAGGACGGCGATGGCGACCTTGCGCGTCTGGCGCGGCGCGACGTCCAGGTCTTGCAGGCTGAGGATGTCATCCTCCTGGTGAAAGCGCATGAGGTTCGAGGTGGGTCCCTCGAGGATGAGGGTGTCGCCGAACTCCATCGGGATGTTCTCGAAACCTTCCCGGAGGTTGCGGCCGCGGCGATGGAGGGCCGCCACGAGGATGCCGAAGCGTTGGCGCAACGCCGCGCGGCGGACCGTCTTCCCGATGAGTGAGCTGTCCGGTCCGATGATCGCCTCCACAAGGCGGACCTCGCCGGACCTGATGTCGCCCTCAGTATCTGATTCCCCAGCGGGACTCCCGGCCGCGGTTGCGACATCGTCAGGACCACGGTGCCGGCGGAGCAGCCGGACTCCTGGCACGGCCTGGATGCGAGCGATCTCCTTCGTCGATCCGCGAAACCAAAATACGTCGCCGCCTTGCACCTCCAACTCCCCGAGCGGCGTGCTCAACGGCGCGCCCCGGCGCACCGCCTGATAAATAGCCAACCTCTTGTTGCCGGCTAAGAGGGGGCTGTCGACAAGGCGCTGGCCGACGAGCGGCGAGCCGGGCTCGACCTCCAGAGCGCTGTAGAACCGCCGGGTATCCTCGACGGTCAGCGTGCTGCTGACCGTATCCCGGGCGGGCAGGAGCCGGCGGCCCACGATAAGGAGGTAGGCCGTCCCCACAATCGCATAGACGACCCCCAACACCGTGATCTCGAAGATGGTGAATGCGGGTTGCCCGGCGTCCCTGGCGACGCCGGCAACGAGCAGGTTTGTCGACGTGCCGACCAGCGTGGTGGTCCCTCCCAGGATGCTGAAAAACGACAGGGGCAAAAGCAGCCGGGTGGCCTTGAAGCCGGTGTTGTGACAGGTGGCTATGATCACCGGGAGAAAGACGACGACCACCGGTGTGTTGTTGAGAAAGGCCGACGCCGGGATGACGATGAGGGCGAGGATGCCCAGGGCACGCAGTTCTGATCCGCGCGCGGCTTTCGAGAACTGCGCAGCGAGAAGATCGATCAATCCGGTCCGCGTCAACGCCGCGCTCAGGATGAACATCGCCCCGATGACAATGGGCGCAGTGTTGGAAAACACCCGGCCCACATCGTCCTCATCCAGTATGGCGGTGGCGAGAAGCGTGGCGAAGGCCGCGAGCGCCGCAAGCTCGGCGGGAATCCACTCCTTGATGAAGCACAGGAACGTGGCGAGGAGGACAGCCACCACGACGGCCATCTGAAGTTCGGCGCTCATGGGAAGGCTCGGACCGGGATTCGCCGGGAAGCACCCGTCCCAGGAAATTCGGTGGCCGGGGTTCCTCCGCCCTTTTGCAGCGCGCTCGAACGCGGGTGTCCCGGGCGGGAGTTCAGGCGTCCGGCGGATCCGTCGTCCCCGCAGGGAGCCGGGCCCGGCGTCCTCGTCTCGCGTGGTGTGATCAGAATCGCCGCCATGAATCTCGTCCGGTTCGGGGTCGTAGGCTCACAGTTCCGGTGAAGATCTGCCTGAGGTCAAGGATTCGGGACGCGAACCCGCGACTTCGAACACCTCCAGCGACGGCGCAATCTGCTCGAAGCTCCTCAAGGCGGTCCTGCGACCGGGACCACTCCGCCGCAACGCGGAACTACGAACGGCATTTGAAAAATGGATACTCCCTGGCACGTTTCCCGGCCATGCACGCTCCGGCGCTTGATTCCTTTGTCGACGCGATTCAATCCAGAATCTCCGAGGTGGTGGTCGGACAGGAAGTGGTGGTGGAACGTCTGCTGACCGCGCTGTTGACCAGCGGACATATCCTGCTTCAAGGGGTGCCGGGCATCGCTAAAACCCTGCTGGCGGACACCCTCGCCAAGACCCTCGACCTCAAGTTTGCTCGCGTTCAGTTCACGATCGATCTCCTGCCCTCCGATATCCTGGGCTCGGAGATCCTCGACCAGCGCAACAGTGAGTTTCGCACCCGGTGCGGGCCGGTTTTCACGAACCTGTTGCTGGCCGATGAGATCAACCGCGCCGCTCCGAAAGTCCAGAGCGCGCTGCTCGAGGCCATGCAGGAGCGGCGCGTCACCATCGGCAGCGAGACGTTCGATTTGCCAAAGCCCTTCGTGGTCATCGCCACCCAGAATCCGATCGAACAAAGCGGCACCTTCGAACTCCCAGAGGCACAACTCGATCGTTTCATGCTGTGTCACCGCTTGGTTTATCCGACCCGCGAGGAGGAGGAGGAAGTCCTGCGCCGCAACCTTTCCCTCGGTCTGAAAAAGGACGGCGCCGGTCATGCTGTGGCCCGCACCGAGTTTGACATCTTGTCCCACGAACCCGTGGCGGGTGCGGCTGAACTGTTGCGGGTGATGGAAAAGGTGCAGGAAGTGCACGTGAGCGAGACCTTCCAAAAGCACGTGATCGAACTTATCCATCGCACCCGGTCCCACCCAAGCCTCGAACTCGGCTGCAGCCCGCGCGGCGGCATCGCGCTGACCAAGGGAGCGCGCGCCCGCGCCTTCCTTCTCGGCCGCGATTATGCTATTCCCGAGGATCTTTTCGCCTTGGCCGAAGACGTGGTTCTCCACCGCGTCCGTCTTCGCTACGAGGCGCTCGCCGAAGGCCAGACCGGGGCGGGAGTGCTCGAAGAGATCTTGGCGAGGATGGGGTAGGGGGGGAGTAGTGGTCAGTGGCCAGTGGTCAGTGGTCAGCAAGCAGCAAGCAGCAAGCAGCAAGCAGTCCTTCCCCAGCCACTAACCACTAACCACCATTTCCCCGATCCACCGCCTCCCCGCCTGCGATCCGCTCGAGACGCGCCAGTTTATCCTGGCGGTGAAGCGGCTAGCGGAGTCGTTGAGTTACGGAACGGATCACAGTCCGTTCCGTGGGTCGGGACTCGAGTATGTGCAGTCGCGAGTCTACGAAGCGGGAGATCCGGTGAAGGCGATAGACTGGCGCGTCACGGCCCGGACTGGAAGGGCCCACATCAAGGAGTACGAGGCGCCGAAACGCATGCCGGTTTATTTCTTCATCGACACTTCGGCATCGATGACGGTCAGCTCGCAGTCGCTAAGCAAGTACGCGTGGGCGGTGCAGATCGCGGGCGGGCTGGCCTTTGCGTGCTTGGATCGCATCAGTCCGGTTGGAGTCGTCGGGGTGGGCGAACGGCCGCTCCGGATCACGGCCAGCCTGTCGCGGATGCAGATCATGCAATGGCTGCACCTGCTGCGTCACTACCGGTTGGATGAAACAACCGCACTGGCCACGCGGCTGGCCGAGATTTCCTCGCTCCTGTCCCACCGGGCGATGCTCATCGTGCTGAGTGATCTCCATGACCCGGCGGCCGCCGCCGCGCTGCGCTTGGCCGCCCAGCGGCACGAGGTCATCGCACTGCAACTCCGCGACCCTGTGGAGGACCGGATGACCGGCACGGGCTTCTTCCATGCTCGCGAAGCCGAGACCGGCTCGAGCTTTCTCTCGCGCGGCCGCGCAGTCCCGGTCTCGACTGAAACGATGGCCGTTGAACTCCGGCGCGGCAGGGTCGATCATCTGGTCTTGCACACTGACAAACCAATCGCGGTCCCGCTGCGGGAATTTCTTCACGCTCGCGGCGTCTTTAACCGGGGACCACGATGAACCAGGTCCGCCAGCATCTGCTCGGCCTGGCACTGCTCCTGTTCAGCGCCGGAGCTGCTTGTGCCGGCGCGGAACCCGTAGGCGTGGGCATGACAGCGGAGGTGAAAGCTGTGCTGCTGCCGGGCCCGGAATTGCGCGTCAAACCCGATCCCTCGGGCCGCAGCCCCGTGGTCTTGCGCCTAACCGGGGTCTATCCGCACGGTACTGCGGGCTTTCGTTACGATTTCAGTTGGTTCGCCTATGAGGCCGGGAAGCACGACCTGAGTAAATACCTAGAACGTACGGATGGCGCGGACCCAGGGGAGCTGCCGCCGGTCGAGGTCGAGGTTATCGCCGCGCTGCCGCCGGGTCCTCCCGGCCATCTCCCGGAGTTTTCAGCGCCCGCGCCGAAACTCGGCGGCTACCGCGCCGCTTTGATTGCGGGGAGCGTGCTGTGGGCAGCGGGTCTCATCGCGCTGTTCTGTTGGCGGCGGCGAAAGCCTCCGCCGGATACGGGCGCGACCGAAAGCGACCTGCCGCTCGCCGATCGCCTGCGGCCGCTCTTGGAACAAGCCCGGGCGGGATCGCTTGATGCGGAAGGTCGCGCCCGGTTGGAACGTCTGGTGCTTGGGTTCTGGCGGGAACGCCTGGAGCTAACTAGCCTGCCCGTGCCGTTGGCGGTGCGGCAATTGCGCGAGCATGTCGAAGCGGGCGCGTTGTTGCGTAAGGTCGAGGAGTGGCTGCACTCGGGCAAGCCCTCAGCCGGTGAGGCGGCGGTGGCCGAACTTCTCACGCCCTACCTTTCCACGCCCGCGACCGCTAACTCTTCCCGCGTTCTGCCGTGATCCGATGAGTTTCGCCCACCCAGCCGTGTTGTTGCTCCTGGTTCTCCCGCTTGCGGGCCTGCTTTGGGGTTGGAAACGCCATGGCCTGCAAGTCGCGATGCCCTTCGATCACGCCGGCTCTCCTCGCCGGCGCTGGAACGTCTTTTGGCTGCGCGCGGCCCATTCCCTGCCGCTCCTTCTCTTGGCGGTTGCGCTCATCATTTTCGCCGGTCCGCGCCGGTGGGGCCTGCCCCAGGACAAGCGCGTGATGACGAACATCGAGTTTCTGGTCGATGTCTCGGGCTCGATGATAAGCCAATATGGCGCCGGCAACCGCTACGACGCAGCCATGGCTTCCGTGCTCGATTTCATCGATAAACGCCAGGGCGACGCCTTCGGCTTGATTGTTTTCGGCGACAGCGTTCTCGAATGGGTTCCCCTGACGTCAGACCCGAGCGCGCTGCGCTGCGCCCCCGAGTTTCTCAGCCCTGCTAGCCTTCCCCGGTGGTTCCGCGGCGGAACCAGCATCGGCGCGGCCCTCCAGCACACGCTCAAGGTCATGACCGCGCGCACCGAAGGCGACCGCATGATCGTCCTGCTCACCGACGGCTACAGTTTCGATCTCTCCAACGGCGCCGATATCGCCATCGGACAGAAACTTCGCGACGCGGGCATCGAGGTTTTTTGCATCCATATTGGAGAATCGGCGCCGCCCGCGGAGGTATCTACCATCGCCAGCATGACCGGCGGTCAGATCTTTGCGGCAGGCGAACCGGCGGCTTTGCAGGCGGTCTTCCAGCGGATCGATGAAATGAAGAAGGCTCGCCTCGAGAAAGTGAGTGCTGAGACGCAGGATCATTTCCGCCCGTGGACCCAGGTGGCAGGCGGACTTCTGGCGGCGTGGTTGATCAGCTTGTTTGGACTTCGTTACGGGCCATGGTGATGTTCCCAGAATGGATTGCCGCCGCCGTGCTGGGAGCGGTGGGGCTCGCTGAGTGGCGGCATGCTCGCAGAGTCAGGAGCCTGGCCGCACTGGCCTTCGGACCAGGGCGGCAGCCCGCGGGCTGGACGCGCGCGGCGATTCCCCTGCGCATCCTGGCGGCCGCGGCAACCGCATGGGCGCTGGCTTCCCTTTTTCAGTTGCCGCCCAAGACCCACGCCGGGAAAAAGGTCGATCCCTCCCGGATCAAACACCTCGTCCTCGTGCTCGATGTCTCGCCCAGCATGAATCTCAAGGACGCCGGCCCCGGCCTTCAGCAGACCCGGTCGGAACGGGCGTCCGCGCTGCTCCAGTCCTTGTTCGAGCGCGTGCCGATGGAACAGGTGCGCCTGAGCGTGATCGCGACCTACACCGGCGCCAGGCCCGTGGTGGTGGACACGCGCGATGTCGCTGTGGTCAAGAACATCCTGAGAGACCTGCCCCTCTCCCACGCGTTTGAGGCCGGTCCGACCAATCTTTTCTCGGGTCTGACCGAGGCCGCCCGCACCGCCCACGCCTGGCCGCGAGGCAGCACGACCTTGGTGGTCATTTCCGATGGGGACACCGTGCCCCCCAGCGGCATGCCCGAGATGCCGCCCTCGGTCAGCCACGCCGTGTTCATCGGGGTCGGGGACGCCCGCGCGGGGCAGTTCATCGACGGGCGTCAGTCGCGTCAAGATGCGGCCACGCTAAAACAAGTGGCCGTCCGCCTCCGCGGGGTGTATCATGACGGGAATCAGAAACACCTGCCCAGTGGTCTCCTGCGCGATATCACCGCCCTCGAAGCCGAGAGCGCACTTCAGCGGCTCACCCGCCGCGAGTATGCGCTGGCCGCGCTGGCCGCAGGGTCGATTGTTCTGGCCACTCTGCCGTGGGCGCTCTATTTTTTCGGTACTCGTTATCGCCCCGGCCGCGTGCCCCAGCAACGCGCCGCTCGCGCCGCTCGCGCCGCTCGCGCCGCCTCACCTGCGCCCCTCCTGACCCGCTAATCCCGTCTAACTGAAAATCGCCAAACGCCAACTGCGAATCACCCATTACGAACCGCACTCCACACACCGCAAGTCCATGAAACTCCTCCTCTTCTCCATCTGGCTGGCGGTCCCGCTGGCTGTCGCCGCGTATCATTTCGGGCCCGGGCAGGATCTCCTGAAAAACGATGCCGCCGCAGCCCACGTCGCCGCAGCCGTCGAAGCCGTCGCGGCAGAGGATCACGCGGCCGCCATCAAGGCTTACGACGCGGCGCTAGCAGAACTGCCCAGCGGAGCCGTGGCAGAGAGCCGTCAACTCCGGTTGGCCCGGGCGAAGGAACGTCTGCTCGGCGGTCAGTTGCCGATCGCGCATGACGAACTCGAGGCCCTGTTCGCCGAGTTGGCGAAGGACGCCGGGGCCGGTCCCGTCCTGAAGCGCGAAACACAAACCGCCCTCGGCATGGCCAAATACTACCTGACATGGTTGATGCGGCTGGAGGGCGGAACGGAGGAACAGTGGAAGCCGGAGATTGAAGCCTCGCGGCAACACTTCCGCCATCTCGCCGAAGAGGCGCAGGGCAGTGGGCAGACCGCCATCCTCGCCGTCCAACGCGGAAATCTCGAGTCCGCAATCAAGCTCGCCCGCATGGACCTCACCGAGTTGCAGGGTTTGCCTCTTCCGAAGCAATGCCAGGGCTGCAACTCCGGACGCTGCAACTCGAAGGGAAGAGGTCCAGCAAAGCAGACTCCGCCGCAGGATTCGCGCGCCGCGGGCAAAGGTCCGCAGCCGGATGGTTCGGGTTCGTAGGATCACAGCCTCATTCCGCCATCCTCTTTCTATGATAAAGACGATGCTTTCGGCTTCGTCGTTGTGTTCGCCGCGGACTCTCGGAGCACTTCTCTGTCTGTTGGCGCCGGCGAGCGGAACGCGGACCATCGCACAGGACGCACAAGATCCGTTTGCGGGTGGAGCGGAGCCTCCTTCGCCCCCGGCCGCCGCGCCCACGCCTGCCCCGGCCGCTGCCGCCGCGGCCGAGCCTGACGCCACGCCGGCTCCGCCGTCATTGCTCGACGCGATCAAGAAAAGTTCCTTTTCCCGCGCGCCGCAGGTGATCCTCGATGAAACCGCGGCGTCCGTCTTGCCGTCGGCCGCGCCCCCCTCTCCGCCGGTTGAAGACGCTCCCCCCGCCGTGGACGTTCCTCCGGCCGAGGACGTTCCTCCGGCCGAGGACGCTCCTCCGGCCGACCCGCACGCCGAGGATGTGGCTGCACTCCGGCGCATAGTGGCTTTGGGCCGGTGGGATGAAGCAGGCCGGTTCTTCGCCGAGAAGTTCCAGGACCAGCCCGGTCAGGCCAAGGAGGCCTACGGGTTCGTGCTCGACTCGCTTGCGGCCGATCCGCGCCAACAACAACAGCAACAAGCCCGCATCAGCGCCGGAAGCGGGCTGCCGGCCCAGGCTCAATTGCAGTTACAGCGACAGAGGCAGATGCAAGGCGGCGTTGATGCCAGTCAGTTTCCCGCTTTTCGCGAATCCCAGCTCATTCATCCCTCCGACATCCTCGCGCTGGCCGATGCCTGCCCGGTCGAACTCGACCAGCCCCTACTCGACAAACTGGGAGGCCTGCTCCGCGTAGCGATCGACCGCGGAGAACGGATCGAGGCCATGCTCGACGCCCTGGATCGAGGAGCCGCGCGCTTGGGCGGAACAGACCTGCCCAAGCGGCTGCTCGCCGCACGCCTGATGCTGGCCGCGGGTCAGCCGGTCGAAGCCGGCAGATTCCTGCCCGACCTCGACGAAACTCTCGCCGCCAGGGACGCCGAGCGCCTCAATCTGCTCGCTCGTCACTTCCTTGGTCAGCACGACAGGGAAGGTCAGCCGGTTTGGCTCGAACGCGCTTGGCAGGCGACTCAGGGAACGCTCGCCGTCCCGGATGGAGAGGCCGGACAGAGGCAGGAAGCCCTGCGCCGCGCGATGGATCTCGCTCCGCGTGTCCAGGCCGATCTCGGGGAGAAATGGCTCATCGAGAGTTTCACGACCGAGCCGGCTCGCGGATTGGAGATTCTCGCCACCATCGGCAGCGTCATCTCCCGCGACCGTATGCACTTTCAGGCCGATGTGCGCAAAACCAATCTCGAATTGCAGCACCGTGTCGTCAGCACGCTCCTGCGCTCCGCCCCCGAGCGCGCGGTGGAATGGCGGGAGCCATTGACGGTGCTCGCGATCAACTGGATGCAGGAAGGACGGTGGTCCCAGGAGCGCGACGTGAGCACGCAACGCGGCCCGCAAATGCAATATGACCCATACGGAAACGTCTATTTCTCGAGCTACGACTACGAGCAGCAGCAGATGATGCAGCAGCAACAGCGTGGACCAGGCGCCATCCCGGCTGGAGGCTTGCTCGACCTGCGGCCGGACGACGCATGGTTAGACCGGATCGAACCCAGCCTGCGTCCGGCCCTGCTCGCCCAGACCGCGGAACTTTTCCTCAAGGTCAACGAACCCGAGGAAGCTTTCCCATTGATCGAAGAAATCTCTGGTTCGCTCAAGGATGAAGGACGGCGGTTGGCCGATCGGTTCATCGACGTTTGGACCGAAAAGCACGACCCCAATGCTTCAAGGCGGCGCACCAACCGCTTCATGTACATCTACGGCTACAACCCCCAAAGCGACGGCATCCCACTCACCCGCTCGCGGCAGGACCGCAACCTGCACGAACTCGCGGGCTGGGTGAAGCGGTTGCGGGCCCTTCCCATCGACGCGCTCGACGAGGCCAGAATCGCCAATGCTTTCGTGAAGACGCACTCCCTGGCGGAGGTCTACCGGCTCGAGGCCATCGAGAAGGTTTTTGGCTCGCTCGCCGGCATGAATCCCGAAACTCTCGCCGCGCTGGTTCAGACGATGCGCACCAATTTGGGCTCGGTCTGGCGTGTGCCGAAAGTCCAGCAGGACGCAAACACCAAGCGCACGGACAAGGACATCCAAGCGGAGATTCTCCGCGGGTATGCGACCGCCCTCGAAGCCCTCGATCCCGCCCTCGAAGCCCATCCCGAACACTGGAGCCTACGGCTCGCTCACGCCGCCGTCCTCTTCGACGAGGTCACCTATCAAAATACTCTGCTGAAAGAATCCGGCTTCACCGCCAGACGCGATGCCGCATTCGGACATTTCCAGCAGGCCGCGGACCTCTACGCCCGCGCGCTGCCGGAGTTGCAGACCCAACACCAGACGGTTCAGGTCTATCTGCAATGGTTTTATGCGAGCCTTGGAGCTTGCGACCTCGAAGCGGTTCGATTTGAATACCCCGAAGCGCCGAAGCAGGTGGCACTTATCCGCGACGCCTTGCATGCGATCACCGGTGAGCCGGGGAAAAAGCATCTCGCTGAATTCGCCAACGCTCTCTCCACCCGGATGAGCGCCGTCCAGCCTGAACTCAAACACCGCTACCTGGGCGCGGGCCTCCAAATCGCCGGCGATCACGAACGGGCGCGCGAAGCAAAGGACCTCTACGATTACTACCGCGACATCGTAACGGAAGTGAAGCTCGTGACCCGCATCGACGGCAGCGACCGCATCGGCGCCGCCCCCTTCGGCCTCTTTGTGGACATCCGCCACACCGGCCAGATCGAACGTGAAGCGGGAGGATTTCAGAAATACCTCCAAAACCAGCAGGGCGGCTATTACTACAACTTCGGACGGCCGCCGGAGAACTACCGCGACAAGTTCGAGGAAGCCGCGCGCCAGGCGCTCCAGGAAAGCTTCGACGTCCTTTCGTGCACCTTTCATACCGATAAAATTCTGTCGCGCGGGACCGGTGAGGACGGCTGGAGGGTCACGCCCTACGCCTATCTTCTGCTCCAAGCTAAGGGTCCACAGGTCGATGCCGTCCCTCCCCTTAAACTGAACCTCGATTTCCTCGACACCTCCGGCTTCGCCGTGCTCCCCGTCGACTCGGCCCGCGTGCCGCTCGCCGCGGCCGGCCCCGCCGATGCCCGGCCTATCACCAACGTGGAGATCAAGCAGATTCTCGACGAGCGCAAGGCTCGTGAAGGTTTGCTGGCCTTGGAAATCCGCGCGACCGCGCATGGACTGGTTCCCGAGTTAGATCAGTTGCTGACCTTGCCCTCGGGCGATTTCGAACTCGCCGCCACCGACGATCAGGGCGTGCATGTCGTGCAGCTCGACCCAGAGGCCGAGGAAAACAGTGTCATCTCCGAGCGGCTCTGGAACCTCTCCTATCGCGCGAGGCCTGGCCTCGCCACTCCTCCGAAGACTTTCACCTTCCCGAGCGCGAAGAATCCCGGACTCCAGGTCTCGCTGTTCCGCTACGCCGACGCTGATCTCGCCGCCGCCGAGCCGGAGGCGGAATTGATAGAGACCTACGCGAACCCGGGTTTCCCATGGCGCTGGCTTCTGGCGGCGCTCGCCGTCCTGGTCGCCGCAGCCAGCATTGTCGTCTGGCGGCGAAGCCAGAAACCGGCGGTGACCCAAACCGCCGCCTTCGACCTGCCCTCAGAGATCAATGCGCTTACCGTGCTCGGTTTGCTGCGCCGCATCCGCGCGCGCGCCGCTCTCTCTACGGCTCGAATCGGCGAACTTGACAAGACGATCGCGGAGTTGGAAGCGCGCTATTATGGGGCGCGAAACCTTCCCGGGCTCGACCTCGACCAGACCGCGCGTCACTGGGTAGGCCTGGCGAGCTGAGCGACTCGTCGAGACCCATTGCGGCCCTCAATCTTCCTGAGCCCGGACAGGCGCCCGCAAGGGGCGGACAACTCCTGCGTGGCCTCCCAGCCTGTCTTCGGATCAGCGGCAGGAACTTTCGGCTGGCGACTCCCGCCAGAAGAAGTAAGATCACTCCATGCAGGTGGATCGGTCCCATTGGGTAGTGCGGAAGTGCGCGTCCTTCGAGGAGATGGAGTTTTTTCACGTGGAGGACTGGCAGAAGCTGTCCGGCAGAGAGCGGGCGAATGCGGCATGGGACATGGTGGTCGAAGCCTGGGAGTTGAAGAAGCGAGATCCCGATGAACTCCGATTTCAAAGAACTGTTAAGTGCGTTAAACGACCAGGGAGTTGAATATTCACGAACCCCATCAACCGCAGGAGATCCGTTCCGGCCACTTTCGTGTAGGCATCGGTGACCGTCTCCATATTTCGGCGGCGGTCGTGGGTCTTACGGATCTCTTCGAGCCATCGTTTGATGAAGTCTTCGCCTTGGTCGCCGCAGGCGCGTTCGATCACGCGGGTGGCTAAGTAGTAGTAATGGCCCTCGTGCTTCGGTTCCGCTTGGCGCCCCGCTTCGATGGCCTCGGCGGCCGGCCAGCCGCGCAGGTCCACCTCATTGGCCACGGCACGCGCTGCCTTTTCGTCGAAGAGCGATGCGAACATGTCGTCCGCGCGTTCGGTTCCCAGGTGATTGCGACAGAAAAGGAGCGCCAGGTAATTGGCCATGCCATCGCAAAACCAACGGCGATCTTGACTGCGGATCACCTCCGAGACTAAGAGCGCTTCGAAATACTCATGAGCGATCAGAAAATCGAATGACCGTGCAAATGGACTGCGAGCGCCCATGAAATTGAAATTCTGAACATTCGCTAACGCCTCTTCAACATCTCTTCGAATGTCCGCTTCGGAGGAGCCGGGATCCGGGCGCGGAAGAAGGACCGGCATCGTGCTCTTGTCGAAACCTTCGGAGCCTCCATGAGATTCTATCGACCAGCCCAAAGAGAAGTTCGCCGTGCCGGCCTCCGCATCGTAGGTGAAATACTGGATGTGAACGCCTGATCGGAGCAGTTCCTTGAGGTCCTCTGCGAACCAGAAATCAATGCCCCAGCTCGAGAAGGCGGTCGCCGCCAGTTCACGTGTTTTGCCGCGTAGGTCATGCAGCCCATGCAGCACTGGCTCTTCGATCTCCACCGGCGGATACAGCCCCGTGTTGTCCCGGAGCCATTGGCGAATGGATTTCTCGAAATTGTCATCCATTTGCGGGCCTGCCGGCTCGATCTTCGGGACTTGTTCCTGGTGTTCGACATACCGCTTGGCCAGTCCGTCGCCCAATGACAGCACCGCTTTCTCCAATTCCTTCGGATAGGTCACCTGTTGCCCTCCGAAGTTGGAAGCAAGCCGGTTTTCAGCCACTGCTTTCGGCAGCGGATCGCTGGGGCGGCGAGGGTCGTCCGCGGCAAGCGGCTGGTCTGCTTCGGTAATCGATTCGGCGGCACGCTCAGCGGCAGGTAGCGCCCCTGCTTCGAGGCAGACCTCACGGAGGTAATTGAACGTCTGCTCCAGAAGTGTCGCGAATGATTCTCCCGCAGGATTCTCCAGCTCCAGGCAGGCTTGACGCCAATGTCCGGCGGAGCGCTCTTCATCGGGCACGGCCATCAGCTTCTTTAGATCGACGACATCTTCCTCTCCCGCCGGGAAACGAATCGTAATGCCCTCGACAATCTTGCTTACTCGTGCGATGTTAGAATCGCCGGTTTCAGAGGCCAGACCGGATGACCCGGCGCCGAGCAGAAAAAAGAGGCACTTGGCGAAAGAACTCTGGAATATCCGTGTCGCTTTCATCCGGTTATTTTGGGGATCGCGGGAAGGGGGAGCAAGCCTAATAATTGGGTTTCCACAGCCTGGCCTTTCCACCTGCCCAAAGAAGAGGCTTGGTAGCGGCGTAATTGATTAGCGCTCCGGCGTCATTGATCAGCCTTCCATTTGCTCTTCCGTCGCTCCGTTGTTTCGCACCTACAGTGCTTGGAATCATCGGCTTGCAGGAACCCGGGGCAACGCCCCGGGTTTTCGTAATCCGTTTTCGAGTTTCTCGCGGACAATCCCAGCGTGGGCCGGCCGCGCAGCGACTTGGGGTTCCCCAAAGTTCGTTCCTTCCGCGACTGGACGTGGTTTCAAACTTCAATGGAAGGAGCTTGCAGAGCCTCGGGAGAAGCCGGAGGCTTCCCAGCTTGTAGCCGGTGGTGAAGCGCAGCGACACCACCGGTGTGAGTTGCAACTCGATCCGCACCCCGGCAGGGGTGCCAGTAAGCGGCCGGCCATGCCTTCCACCTACACATGC
>DATKCT010000063.1:0-91748 GCA_035513055.1 Verrucomicrobiales bacterium
GCGGGGTCGAGGACGGCGAGGCGGCGGAGCAGGATGTCGACGAGTTCTCTGGAACGAAACGGGCTTCCGGGCGTCGAACCGCCGAGCCGGTAGATCCACTTCCACAACGCTGGAAGCCGCGTAATTGCGTATTCGTAACCCAATTTCAGAAAAGCGTTGGTGCGCGGGATCGCTTCGGCAAACAGGTCAATGACTTCACAGGAAGCGGCGGGAGCGGACCGGCCCATCGCGATGCACACGTTGCGGGCGGCGGTATTGTGACCCTCACCAAATCCGGCGGTGAGAATGACAAACCGGTCGCGAGAGCAGTTGGAGGCGTCCGGAGGCACAGGCGGCGAAGCTTAGGAACGCTTAGCGACCGGCGGGGCCGGAGTCGACGAAATTTCATCTGGATTTCATCTTGGGCGCTGCCTAAGCGCCAACGGGACTTGGGAGGGCACGTTTTTGGAGGCGAGAGGCGCCGGCTTCCCATGGCCGGTGACCTGCCATGGCGCTGCGCGCCTCGAATAGGAGCAGCCATTCTCGCCGCAGTCCAAGAGCCCCCGGCTTCCCTTGGCCGTTGATTCCAAAAGCATGAAAATGTTCAACGCCAAAGCCTTGTCCTGAAGGGCGCATAGGCGGCGCATCTTAGAGAACGAGGAAACCCGGCGCGGCGCTTCGCCAAGGTCCCGCGGGAGAGGCCGCTGAGGACGAAAAGATGGATGCGGAGGCAGCGGGGCGAAAACCTGTGGCAGGCCGGCCCGAGCGGACGGGATTTTTCCGGTCGACTTTACTGACATAACGATACTATTTTGAGGAGAATGACAGATTTTCCTTGTCGAACATCCGGATTTGACTATGATCCTGACAAAAGTGTATGAATGGGAGGCGTGGAGAGCGGAGAAGAGGGGGATGTCTGGCCCTGGGGTTGATCGCGCTGGCGGGCTGGCCCGGGATCGAGGCAAAGGGGGAGGACTTGCGGGGGCCGGAGGAGATGCTGCAGGAGGCCGCCGCTGCGATCCATGGCGCGGACTTCGCAGGCGCCATGGAACATTACCTTCGTTTTGAAGACGCCTTCGGGGCGGAAGCCGATGTGGCTGAAGTCTGGCGGGAGATCTGGGAAGCTCGCGTCAGTGCGGCGGTGTTGAGTGGACAAACAGAGACGGCATTGCGTTGGCTGGATGAACCGGCGATCGCGGCGCAGGGTCTCTCAAGCCGCCGTTCGTTTTGGAGGGGGGCGGCTTTGCTAGAATCGGGTGATCCGGCGGCGGCTCAAGAGGCGCTTGCCGATGCCGCGGCCTCGAGAGATCTCGGGACGGACTTGCGGGCTATGGTGCTTCCCATGCGCCTGCGCGCGGCTTGCGCCGCCGGCCAGTGGGATATCGCGGAAGGGATCCTGCGCGGGCTCCGGGAAACGGCTGCCGCGGGTCCGGAGATCGACGTCCTTGAGTGGAGGGTGTGGATGGAACGTGGGGATCTGCTGGGGGCTTGGGAGTTTGTGTGCAGGACGGGCTGGCCCCGGCTCTTCGGCGCCCGGCCCTCCACAGCGGGGCTGTTGCTGCAGCGGCTCGGGATGCTTCTCTACGAAGAGGGACAAACGCGCGAGGCGATCTGGTGCTGGCAGCGGGTTCCGAGCGCGGAAGAGGCAAGCGGCGTCATTCAGGGTTGGCCTCGAGAAGCCGTGAAAGGTCCGAGGGATTGGCTTGGACGCTTGGCCGAGCGGGAGCGAGCTGCGGAGAAAGAGGCTTTGGACTCATTGACGGGGGCCCGATCCGCCGCGCGGTGGATGATGGCGCAGGCCTTTCTCGACACCGGGCGCTTGCGCGAGGCCGCTCTGGTCATCGAGGCGTTGGGCAGCGCGGAAGGGGATACCGCCGCGGTAATGGAGTATACCCTAGCAGAGTGCTGGATGGGCGCTGGTCATCCGCTGCGCGCGCTGCGGTGTGCGGAAAGCTGGCTCGAACGCCGGGGCGGCGCGCCAGCGGAGGCGGAGGCGTGCGAGCTGGCGGGAAGGGCCCTGCGCGCGTTAGGCCGGACGGCCGAAGCACGAGAGACGTTCCGGGCTGTCTTCGAGATCGCCGGGGCATCCGCACTGGGCTGTCGCGCCCGGCTGTGGGAGGCGATCTGCTGCCTGGATCTGGAGAAACCCGAAGAGACGCTGTTGCTCTGTCAGGACCTGTTCGAGGACAAACGGACTCCCCGCGAGGTCGCCGCGGCCGCGCTTTATTGGAAAGGGATGGCCGAGTGTCTACAGGAGTGGTTTGGAGCGGCGCGCCGCACGATGGAAGCTTACCTGAAGGATTGGCCGGATGGACTTCACGCCGGAGATGCCGCCTTTCGCCGGGCCTTCACCTTTTTCGCGGAGATGGAATACGCGGAGGCGCGCCAGGCTGTGGAAGTCTATCTAGCAAACCATCCCGGGCACGAGTCCAGCGGGGAAGCCTTGCTTTTGCTTGGCGATACGCTCCTGGCGGAGGGGAAACTCGACGAGGGACTGCAATGCTATGACGAGATTCCGGCGACGGACTCGCGAATTGTGGAAGAAGGGATCTTTCGCGCGGTGGAAGCGTTGCGGCTGGCGGCCCAGTTCGAGCCCATGCGCGAGCGATTGGTCCGGTTTCTCGAGGAGCGGCCGGAGAGCGCCCGGTTGCCGGAAGCCATCCATTGGATGGGCTGGCTCCGGGAACGCGAAGGTGACCAGAAAAAGGCCGCCGCCGCCTATTGGGAAGCGTTGCAGCGCTTCGGTGATCGCTGGGAGTGCTTGGCGGTCGAGGACCTTCTCGTCGCGTTGCTTCGGATTGACCGGAGTGCGGACGGCGGAGGATTGGCGGTCCGCCTCGAGGAACTGGAACGGGAGGCGGAGAATGGGAAACGCCGGGTGTTGTTTGTGCGTTGCCTGTGGGCCCGGGCTTTGTTGTTGGAGCGGAGCGATCCCGGCCCGGCCCGGGTGCTCCTCCAGCGCGCGGGACGCGAGGCCGACCCGGCCTTGCAGCATCCGCGCGTCCTCCTGGACTCGGCGCGGGCCGAGAGGGAAGCCGGGAACATTTTGTTAGCCCGGAAGCGGGCCTGGGATCTGTGCCGATGGCATCCGCGCGCTTCGCAACGGGGCGAGGCGGAAGCCTTGTGTGGGGATTTGGCGCTGGAATCCGGCGAGAAGGAAAAGGCGGCGGAGCATTTGCGGAGAGCGGAGCGATTACTGGTCGACCCGGCCGAGCTGGCGCGCGTGAGGCTGCTGCGGGCGCGAATGTTGACGGGAGACTTGGGGAAGCCTGGGAGCGCTCCGCGAACCCATCGGGCGAGCGCCGATGAGGCGAAAGGGCTTCTGGAAGAATTGTTGGCGGACCCCGCGAGCCCGGCGAGCTGCCGGGCCGAGGCTTTGCTGGTTCTGGGACGCTTGACGCGGGCTTCGGGGTCGGAGCAGAAGGCCCTGGCGATATTCGAGCGGGTCTACCTCCTGTATGCCGGCCAAAGATCCATTGCCGCGGAGTCCTACCTGGAACGAGCCCGGACTTTGGAGGTGCTGGGAAAGTCGCGCGAGGCTCTCGAAGTCTACCAAGCGTTGTTGTCCCACGAGGAGTTGCAGGGTGAGGGAGCGGTTCGAGAGGCCAGAGATCGATTGGCGGTTCTGAAGTCCGCTTCGCAAGAAGGAACGCCATGAGAATGGGGTGGGGACTGATTCGACTGGGATGGGCGCTGGCGGCGGGTGTGGCTCCGGGACTCGCGTCGGCGCCGGAGGGCGAGGATGTGGTCGTTTTGCGCAATGGATCGGAATTGCGGGGGACCGTCAAAGACCTTCGGGGACGTTTTCTCAAGATGAACGTCAGGGTGGGCGAATCGGATCGCGCGGGTAAGATCGAGCGGGCCGTGCCGTTGGCCGATGTCGAGCGAGTGTGGTTCCATGAGCGGCTGGCTGCGATGGGACCCGGAGATTCAGATTCCCTAGAGGGCTTCTGGGAAAGCCGGCGACGGTATCTGGCGGCTCCGGGGTCCGAGGCAGGGGAGGCGGGACTTCTTCTCGCCCGCCGTCTGTTGGATGCGAAAGGCGTTCGCACGGCGCGCCGTGCGGAAGCGATCGCCCGGGAGGTATCGCGGCAGGACCCGGACGCGAAACGCCAACAGGCGGCGCAGTGCGCGATGGTGGAGGCTTTGGTGCAGCAGGATCTGCTCGACGATGCGGAAAAGGCATTAACCACTGCCGTGGATTCGAGTCCGGCGTTGAATGCGTCCGGCCAATTGCGGAGAGCGCGGTCCACGCTGGCTTGGGCCAGGGTTCTGGAACTCGAAGCCGAGTTTCCGCGGTGGCGGGACGATCCGGAGGTGAATGAAAGGCACATGGACTGGGTTGACGTCGCATTAGAAGGGGCGATCCATCCCTTTCTGTTCGATCCTGACAACATTCCCGCAGCGGCGGCAGGTCTCGAGGACGCCGTGTGTCGCCTGGCGCATTTGGGACGGAAGGAGGAGGCGGCCGTCTATGCGGAGGACTTGGCCAGGCTGTATCCGGATTCGCCGCAGGCGGAACGCACCGTGGAATGGCGGGGCGAACCCCCGCGTGAGGATACCAACGACGGTGAAGGCGTCAGGGAAGAGAGGGAAAACGAGAATGAATCGAACCGGAAAGGAACTCAATCGTGAGAGCGCATCTCAGAGGCAGAGTGGTCTTGACTTGGAGAAGTGGGATGTTCGCGGCAATCGTCGCGATGCTGGCCTGGACATCGCTCGTCAGCGCAGGGGATGAAGCGGACTTGGGCGGGGCCGACGAGTCTGCGGCGGGGGTCGTGAAGAAATCGCTCCTCGATGTTTATCGCGAGGGCGGATGGATGATGCATGTGCTTTCGCTGTGCTCGGCCGGGACGATTGCCGTGGCTGCCTATTGCTTCTCTCAGGTGTCCGCCCGGCGCATGGCTCCGGTTCCACTGATGGATTCGCTGACGGGCATGATGCAGCGGCGGGAGGTGACGAACGCCTATGAATTGTGTCGAAGCCAGCCGTGCAGTTTCTCCTCGGTGTTGACATCGGCCTTGCTCAAGGTCGACTTTGAGCGGGACCGGGGGAACAAAGCGTCGATGGAGCAGGCCGCTTCTGAGACGCTGGAGCAGGAGGAAACGCGGCAGATGCTGTGGGTGAATTATCTCAACACCTTCGCAACGCTCGCTCCGATGATCGGGTTGCTGGGAACGGTGGTGGGAATGATCGAAGCCTTCGACATGCTTCAGCAGAAAAAGAGCCGGCCCGAAGATCTCGCCGGTGGAATCGGCAAGGCCATGATCACGACGGCGGGCGGATTGCTCGTGGGGATACCGGCGATGTTCTTTTACTTCTTCTTTCGCAACCGGGTCATGGCCATCGTCGCCAGCATCCAGCGTCAAGCCACCTTTCTGATCGACGTCCTCTCCGGAGAAGTGCGTCTGGCGGAGGCGGCTCCGGTTTCCGAGGATTTGTGAAAGGAGGAGGGCATGCGCGGTACACGCCATCCCGTAGAAGGGGGCTTTCAGATCACGCCGATGATCGACATGACCTTTCTCTTGCTGGTTTTCTTCATGGTGACTTCCAAAATCGCGAACGAGGAACGTAATCTGGAGGTGGCGCTTCCGATCGCAGGAAGCGCGGTGGTTCCCGACGATTTGAGTCACCGGGACATTATCGGCATCGATGGGGAGGGGCGTTTCCGCTTGGGCGAGCGGGTGACTCCGGAAGACGAAGTGGCCATCCATCTAAAGGAACGCTTCCGCAATTTTCCTCCGTTGCGCGTGTGGATCCGCGCGGATCGCGAGGCGCCGGCCGGACAACTCAAGCAACTCTTGCGCCTTTGTTCGGAAGCGGGAGCGATCGACATCATCATTGGAGCGCGACAGCAGGAATGAGAGGTAAAGGGAAACGAGGCGAAAGCCCGGTGGACATGCAGATGGGGCCGATGATCGATATGGTCTTTCTCCTGCTGGTTTTCTTCATGGTCACGGCGCGGCCGGGAGAGGAGGAAGCCGATCTGCGAATGAAGTTGCCCGGCGCGGCTTCACAGGAAGAGGCGGTGGACTTTCCGGACGAACAACGCATCCAGATCCTGGCGGATGGCCAGGTGTTGCTGAACGAGCGGGATTACGGCGCGGGCGGGCGGCGGGAGATGCCGGAACTCGAGGAGACCTTGGAACGTTTCCGCCTGGCTTCGGAGCGTAACGGCACGCTTCCTCTGGTGACCATCGCGCCTGCTGATGCGGCGCGGCATCAACGCGTTGTAGACGTGCTCAATGCCTGTGCCAGGGCCCGGATCGAAGGCGTCAGTTTCATCCACGAGGCGGAAGAAGAATCCTGACAAAGCATCGGAAAGCGGGGAAGGAGTATGAAGAGGATTGTGTCATTCGGACAGCCGTTTCGCCGCAAGGGTTCCGCGGGCAAGTCCAAGAAGTCATGGATGTCGATTGTGGTCGCCAGTGTTGCCGCTCATGTCGTCCTCGGCATGCTGTTGGCGTGGTATGTCGTATCGGAATCGCGACCTCCGCCGGAGGCCGTCTTCGAAGTCGCGGCGCCCATCCGCATTCCGCCCGATCCGAAGCGGCACCGGATGAGCATGGCGCGGCAGGCGGCCGTCGCCGCCGCTCCGCCGGTCCGGGAAGCCATGGCCAGCACCCGGAAGGTGGAATTCGCTTTGCCGGAATCGGTGGGGAAGTTGGATACGGAGCCTCCGCCGATGTTTGCGGAGGGACTTTCGGCGGCGCTGGGCGCACTGGCTTCCGGCGCGGCGGGATCGGGGCTGGGTAAGGGCGGCGGGAAGGGCGCCGGTGAGTCGGGGGGCTTCTCGTTTTTCAACATTCAAGATGAGGCGAGCAGCGTTCTCATCATGATAGATGTATCGGCGTCGATGTTCGGCCGGACCGGAGATTACGACTACAACAGCCGGAAGCTGTTGCGGCAGGGAAAAGAGCAGGCTTTTCAGGGGGTTCGGGAGGAGGCTTTTCGCCTTATCGACGCCTTAAATCTGCACACGCGTTTTGGGGTCGTCCATTGGTCGGGGAGCGCCCGGTCCTGGAAGGACGCGCTCGCTCCGGGGTCGGCGGCCAACCGGGCGGAAGCAAAGCAGCACATTCAACGGAGCGTCGATTGCAACAAGGCTCCTCCATCTGGAGGACGGCCCGGCGGGACGCGTCACGACTACGCACTGGAAGAGGCCTTTCGGCTCGGGCCGGAAGTCGTTTTCCTGCTCACTGATGGGAATGCGACGCGCAGTTTGGAAGGCGGCGGGTTTGAAGCGATACCCAACGAGGAATTGTTCGACCTCGTGGAGACCTTAGGGAAAGAATCAGGCCGGATGCCGCGGATACACACCATCTATTATGTCACCGGTCAGGACAAGGACGAGGAAGAGAAACTCTTGCGGGGGTTGAGCCGGAAGACGGACGGTCAGTTCCGGAAAGTGAAGGCCCCGAAGAAAGGGGAGTAAGTTTCCGGCTGCCGTTGCGCGTTTCAATCCCCGGCGGCTTCGGCGCCATCGTGCACGAGCTGGGTGAGGGATTTCCCGCGGCAGCGGAGGCGCAGGAAGATCCAGACGGAGGCGGAGGCCAACAGAAAGGCCCAAGGCCACCATTGCAGGCAAGCGGCGAAAACCGGGAGCGAGCCCGTGTCGATTCCCGGTTGGGCGGCTCGAACGGCGAGGGTTTGGGCGCCGTAAAGCAGCATGATCAGACCGTAGCTGGCGTTCATAGCCAGCCCGCGGAAGCTCAGGGCGGTGGCGCGGTGGGAGGAGCCGGTGACGCGGTTGAGATGGTTAGACAGGAAGAAGTGCAAGAAGCGCATGGCGATCCAGAGCGGCACGACGAGGAGCACACCGTAGTGGCGGACCGGATGGGCGAGGCCCTGAAGACCAGCGAAGGCGAGCAGGAAGACGAGAAAGAACTGGAAGCTCGCCGTGGTCCGGTGAGCAAGGCGTTCAACGATCCAGGCGGCTCCGAGAGCCAGAAGAGAACCGGCGGCTCCGATGAGACCGAAGTGGCGTTCAGGAATCTCGATGAGGCGGTAGAAATTGCTCGAGATGGTGTAAAAAAGGCGGATGAAGCTGTCGAAAGTGATGCCGAAGAGGATAAGCAGCAGTGGCGCTGGAGTGCGGAGGATCCAGCGTCCGGTGGTCAGGGTGCGGCGGAGGGAAGCGAGGAGAGCAGCGCGCGCCGGGCCAGTATGGCGTTGTTGGGGTGTTTCTTGAAGACGCAAGGCGATGCCGAGAGTGAGGAGGGCGGTGGTGATATTGAGGAGAATGGGAAACTTGACCGCGGCGGCCCGGGTGACGTGGAGATCGAGGCCAGCGAAGGCGGCGAGGCGGTTGACCATCTCTGGATCGTAGACCCAGGCGCCGATGATGGTGACGCCGATAAAGGCGACGGCCTGCCAATGCATGAGGCGGCTCATGAGGCGCGGCCAAACCTGGAGGCGTTGGGACGGCGGTATGCAGTCGTAGGCCAAGGCCTCGTCCGCCCCGCTGGCTGAGGCTTCGGCGGCGCCGCTGACGATGCGGTTGGCCAGGAAGAGGAGCAAGCAGGCCCAACCGCCTCCCACTGGGGCGAGGGCCAGGACGACCATCTCCACGACCATGAGAATGGCGGCGGCGACGACCAGCGTTTTTCGACCGAGTTGATCGGCGAGCGCCCCGGACGGCACTTCGAGCAAGACGATGGAAGCGGCCCATACTGCGTTGAGCAGGGCGAACTGGCCCATGGTCAGCCCGTGATCGAGAAAGAGGACAGTGTAGACCGGGTAGTAAAAGCGGGCGTTGAAGAAGACCCGGAAAAGCAGGAAGCAGCGCAGATTGCGACGGACTTCGGCGGAGAGGGCGTCGAGCGGATCCGCCATGCTGGATGGGGAAGGAGAAAGCGGGGAGAGGGCCGCGCCAGCCTAACCGAAGCGCAGGTAGAGAATTCGCCCGCACTGCTCGCAATGGGTGAGTTCCTTGGCGGCGCGAGCGCGGTGCAATGTCGATGTGGTCACTTTCATGTGGCAACCGCCGCAGTTGCTCGAATCGGGATCGAGTTCGACCACGGCGGAATCGCCCTTGCTTTTGAGGATGCGTTCGTAGAGGCGCAGGGCGCTCTCTTCCACGCCGGCGGCCAGGCGGGCGCGCTCCTCTTCGACTTCGAGGAGACGGGTTTGCTCGGTGCCGCGCCGCTCTTGCAGGGCGGCCAGTTCGAGTTCGACTTGTTTTTGAACGGTCGTCAAGGACTCGCGGGCCTGGCTGACTTCGGCTTGCAGACTTTCGCCTTTCTCCATGAATTCGAGGACACGGTCCTCGAGTTGCGAAACGTCCTTTTCGTAGCGTTCGATTTCGTGAGCGAGGGCGCGGTATTCCTCGTTTTTCCGAGTTTCGAACTGTTGGTTTTTGAGGCGCAGAATGGTCTGCCGCCGGGTCTCGATATCGAGTTCGAGGGCCTTCATAGCCACTTCGTTTTCGCGGAGGCGATCGCGAGCAGCTTCAGAGCGGGCTTGTTCTGCGGCGAGTCGCGAACGGCCGAGTTCCTCCTCGCGGGGCAGACGTTGGAGGTCTTGTCGAAGACGGCGGATTCGGATATCGCGGTCCTGGAGAACAAGAAGTTGCTCGACGGCTGGCAGCATGAGCGCCTCGAAGGGGTCAGTAGGTTTCGACAGGGGAGCGTTTTCCGTCTTCTGGGCTGCGCTCGAGAGCGCGGCCGGGGCCAAGCGTGGCCACGCGGTGATTCCAGACGGCGCGATCCAAAGAGGCGAAAGCCTCTTGAGAAAAGGGTGAGGGAGGCGCCAAGCGGCGCTTGAGCTTCTCGATGCGTTCGAGGGCGGCATCGAGGAGGACGTGGGGGAGACCGGCGAGACAGTTTTTAGCGGACTCGACCATTTCCAATCGATGGCAGATCATGAGCATATCGTTTCCGGCTTCCAAAGCGCAGCGAACGACGCTGGGGAATGGGACCTCGCGGAGAATGGCGCCCATGTCCAGGTCGTCGGTCATGATCAGCCCTTCATAACCGAGTTGGTCGCGCAGCACTCCGGTGACGATATTCCGCGACAGCGAGGCTGGCCAGCGAGGGCGGCCGGCGTCCCAAGCCGGATAATGGGAATGACAGGTCATGATGCTGTCGAGGTCGAGGGCCAGCGCCCGGAATGGGGCGAGTTCGTGTTTTTCGAGGTCATCGCGGGAGAGAGGGATGACGGGAAGTTCTTCATGGGCATCGACGGCGGCGCGGGAATAGCCGGGGAAGTGTTTTCCACAGGAAAGAATGCGTTCTGCGCGGAGGGCGGCGTTGAACGTGCTGGCGTTGTCGATGACCTCGTTCGCGGTCGAGCCGTAGCACCGGCCTTTGAGGGAATTGCCGGCTTCGTCATCGAAGGCGATATCCAGCACCGGGCACAGATCGAGGTTGAATCCGAAGAGACGCAACAAGCGACCGGTCAACCGGCCGTGCTCTTCGATGAGGCGCCGCTCGCCTTTTTCGCGGAGTTGGCGGGCGCTGGGAGGTTCGTTCCCGATGAGGCGCAGCCTCGAGACACGGCCGCCCTCCTGGTCGATGGCGACGATTGGAGGAAAATGGGAGAGATCCCGGAGATCGTCGATCAGCTTGCGGAGCTGAGCCGGGGACTCGATATTCCGGCCGAAAAGAATGAACCCGCCTGCTTGGAGTCGGCGGAGGCGTGCGGCGGTTTCGGCATCGAGCCCGGGTCCCGGAATTCCGGTGAGGAGCAGTTGACCCAGAAACCGTTCTTCCATAGGGTGAGGCTGTCTAGCAGTGGCGGCAGCAAAATTCAAAGGCTTTTTCCCGGCGCCAAGTCTGGTTACCCGAGCAATGCGGCGCGGGCGGCGCGAAGTCATTTCCGCAGGCCGGGGGGCCAAACCGATGCGTCCGAGGTTGCCGGGCCCCTAAACCGGGTCGATCTCTGTCATCATGTCCAAGGCCACCGCGCGTCGATCATCCCTCGAAGGAGTGGACCTTGCATGCCGGTGTGCGCTGCGGGCGGACGCGCTGCAGGCCGAGGATGTGCGAGTACTCGATCTTCGCGGTATCTCTCAGTTGACGGACTTCTTCGTGATCGCGTCGGGGACCTCCTTGCCCCAACTGAAGGCGATCCGGGATGAGGTCCGGGATGGCTTGGTTGCGGAAGCGGACTTGCGTCCGGCCCACCGGGAGGACACAGCGGAAAGTCTCTGGATCGTTCTCGATTACATCGACGTGATGGTGCACATCTTTCACCGTGACCTGCGGAAGTATTACGCATTGGAAGACCTTTGGTCGGACGCGCGAGAGGTCGATTGGGGAAAGGGGGAGGCGTTGCCCGGGGAGGGCGGGGACGGTGCGCGTTGAGCTGATCACGACGGGCACAGAGCTGCTGCTGGGCCGCACGTTGAACACGCACGTCCGTTTCGTGGCGGAGTCCCTCTTTCCCTTGGGGCTTCGGCTCGAGCGGCAGACAGCGATCCCGGATGGTGACGGCATCCGGCAGGCTTTGCAGGAAAGCTTCGGCCGCTGCGACCTCCTGATCGTGACCGGTGGGCTGGGTCCCACCAGCGACGACTTGACTCGCGAGATCACGGCGGAGTTGCTCGGCCGCGAACTCGTCCTCGACGAAGCGTCGGCGGCGTGGATCCGCTCATATTATGAGGCGCGAGGCCGGGGTTTCGATCCGGGCGGCAGACGGCAAGCCATGGCGCCGCGCGGCGCCGAGGTGTTGCCGAATCCGCAAGGAACGGCGCCGGGACTTTTTTTGCTGGAGAGACGGGCCGTCCGCCTTTGTTTTTGCTGCCGGGTCCGCCCAGGGAACTGTATCCGATGTTCGCTGCGGAGGTCCGGCCGCGAATCGAAGCCTTGCTGGGCGGGCTCGGGGATGTGGAATGCCGGGAGTGGGTCTTCGCCGGGCTGGGTGAATCGGACCTGGCGGAGCGCTTGGCGCCCGTCCTGCTCGGGTTTGAGGGACTCGAAGTCGGCTATTGTGCGGGCTCCTCGAGCGTTCGGCTGCGTGGAATCGGCAGGCCCGAGCTGCTCGAGAAAGTCGATGCGGCGGTCGTGGAGACCTTTCCCTATCAAGCGGCAAGCAGCCATGGGGAGACGATGGAAGAGGTGGTGGTGGGGCTGCTGAAGCAGCGGGGAGAATGGGTCAGCGCGGCCGAATCCTGCACCGGAGGCCTAATCGCGCACCGCCTGACGAATGTCCCCGGAGCGTCGGCGGTATTGGGCACGAGCTTTGTCACTTATGCGAACGAAGCCAAAACCGGGCTGCTCGGCGTTTCGGAGGCGTTGTTGCGGGAGCGGGGCGCGGTCAGTCCGGAAACGGCGGAGGCGATGGCGCAGGGTTGCCTTGCGGCATCGGGAGCGGACTGGGCCCTGGCGGTCACCGGCATTGCCGGACCTTCCGGCGGAAGCGCGGAGAAACCGGTTGGCACAGTGTGGATCGCCGTAGCCGGCAAAGGCCTTGAGACGGTAGTGAGAAAAGGCTTTTTCCCGGTGGACCGGGAGACCTTTAAGCTGCGGGCGTCGGAGAAAGCGCTGGATTTGCTGCGGCGGCGGATGTTAGGATTCCCGTCTTGAACGCGTATCCAAGATAAAGAATGATGACGTTGCTGCTGGCTCTCGGGGCGTTTGTCTTGTATTTTGCGGCCTACCATACGTATGGCCGGTGGCTGGCCCGGCGTCTCTTCCGGCTCGATCCGAAAGCGACGACTCCGAGCGTGGAGGTGAATGACGACCAAGACTACGTTCCCACCTCGAAGGGCATTGTTTTTGGACACCACTTCACTTCGATCGCTGGAACAGGGCCGATCGTTGGTCCGGCCTTGGCCATCATCTGGGGGTGGGTCCCGGCTCTGCTTTGGGTCGTGTTCGGGTCGATCCTCATCGGGGCTGTGCACGACCTGGGGGCGTTGGTGGTGAGCCTGCGAAACCGGGGAATGACCGTGGGCGAGATCGCCGGGCGGGTGATCAGTCCCCGCGCCCGGCTCTTGTTTCTGTTTATCTTGTTGTTCGCCTTGTGGGTGGTGCTGGCGATTTTCGGTTTGGTCATCGCCAGTGTCTTCACCAATTTTCCGCAGGCGATCTTGCCTGTATTTCTGCAGATCCCCATTGCGGTGTGGATCGGGATGACTGTGCACCGGAAGGGACGGAAGCTTTTGATTCCGTCGCTGGCGGCCCTGGGGCTGATGTATTTAACGGTGTGGTTTGGAGCGGCGTGTCCGGGGTTGGAATGGACTGGTGGAGCGTTGGGAGGAGGCATTCAACAACTCAACGCGGCTATGGCGCAGTGGCCCGTCTGGGTCTGGGTGGCCGTTCTACTGTCGTATTGCTATGTGGCCAGCGTGCTTCCGGTTTGGGTTCTGCTGCAACCGCGGGACTATATCAACAGTCTGCAACTAATCAGTTCACTGGCGCTGCTCCTCACTGGTTTGGCGATCGCTGCGGTGATCGGTGGGGTCGCGCCTACAGGCGCGGGAGAACGGATGCCCCTGGAGTTGGTGGCTCCGGCGGTGAACTGGAAGCCTCTGCACGCTCCCCCCTTGGCGCCATTCCTCTTCGTGACCATCGCTTGCGGCGCCATCAGTGGATTCCATTGTCTGGTCAGCAGCGGCACGAGCAGCAAACAGTTGCGGAATGAGGCCGACGCCCAGTTTGTGGGCTATGGTTCCATGCTGTTGGAGGGTTTCCTGGCGACGCTGGTTATTCTGGCGGTGGCGGCGGGGATCGGTTTCGGCTGGCCGGCCAAGTTCGGGAGCAGCGCCGGCGCCGAACTCTGGCAAACGCTTTACGCGGACTGGTCTACGGTCACTTCGGGAACCGCGATCGGCGCTTTTGTTGTCGGAGCGGCGAACTTTTTGCAAGCCGCCGGCGTTCCGGAAGTGATGGCCACGGCCTTGATGGGAGTCCTCGTGGCTTCTTTCGCGGGAACCACGCTGGACACGGCGACCCGCTTGCAGCGCTACGTCGTGCAGGAACTGGCCGCGACTTTCGCGCCGCGCGTGTCGCCCACGGCCATGGCCGCGGAAGGCTACGACACGGAATTCAACCGGGGCGTGGTGGTCCGGGGCCGATTCTTTCATCCCCTGGTCTGGCTCACCAACAAGCACGGCGCCGCCCTTTTTGCGGTGGGCACGGCCTTTCTGCTGGCGCTCTTTCCCAAGCCGGGAGATCCTTGGAAGTGGGAAACCATCGGGACAGGCGGTTTGATCCTCTGGCCTCTGTTCGGAGCCATCAATCAGTTATTGGCAGGATTGGCTTTTCTGGTAGTGAGTTTCTGGTTATGGAGACGGCGGCTTCCGGTGTGGTGCACGGTCTTGCCCATGCTCTTCATGCTCGTGATACCGGCTTGGGCCATGCTGGCGGACGTGCAACGCTGGTGGAGCGGCGATCAATACCTGTTGGTCGCGGTCGCCCTTGCTGTTTTTTGCCTGGAACTCTGGTTGGTTGCCGAGGCCGTCCTTCTGTGGCCGAAAGTGCGAGGCGTTCTGGAACCTGCGCTCCCTCCCCTGGTGCGGGTGGGGCGGCCGGCGACGGCCGCAGCGCGGGGAGGGCGATCGTGTTGAAGATTCGCCTCCGGGCAGGGAATGACTGTGGAGAGGATGGCCTGGAAAACGGCGACGGCTTTGGCAGCGGGCGGGCGCCATTCCCGCCGCGCTTGGCTGGCCTCGCTCTGCGGCATGCTTTTGGCCTGCGCGGGTTGTGCGGCCTCGCGCACGGCACGCCGAGCCAAGCCAGTCGACGCGGACGCCTTGTTCCGTCCCGCCCCGCCTCCGGACAATCCCACTTTTGCTTGGGCGCAGCGCTCCTGTGTTTACTACATCACTTCAGCCCATGACGCCGCGATGCTGCCCTACGGTCGCTTGTCGCGCGGTCAGCGGGTGATTCTCCGTTCCCGTCAAAGAGGCGGATGGGCCGACATCCAATTGCTGAGCGGAGAGCTGGCGAGCGTCCTCAGCGAAGATGTGGGAACGCGGCAGCCGGGTCGCGCCGGTTCGAGGGAGGGCGGCCGGACCGCGACGGCGCGCCGGCGGCCAGGGATATTCCGGGGCGGATCCGCTCCCGCAGCGCCGGAAGCGCCGTTGCCGGAGTCCGGACCCGAAGCGGCCAGTGAGGAAGTGGGCGCTTCCACTTCGTTGTTGATTCCGGAAGATCCCGGCATGCCGAAAACAGGGGAGGACGGAGTGGAGGGCAGAGAAGAGTAGATCGCTTTTTTGCTGTAATCTGGTCCGCGAATCTTGACCCGTTCGATCGATCTCACTCAGAGTGCGCGGCAGCAGCCCACATTTCTCATACCCTTTCTGCGCTCACCCAGCTCTGCTCCCTGAGCGGCGCGTGACCTTGGTGGTAAGGGGCTCGCAGCGTCATGAGACGAAACGGGATGCGGAATGCGGACTGGACTGGAACTTTCGGGGTCGCCGGCGCCATGTGTGGATTTGCAGCACTCTATTCAATCAGCGGGCAAGAGATCGACTTGCGGCTGCTGGAATCCATGACCCACGCCTTGCGGCACCGGGGTCCGGATGACTACGGATTCGCTGCGTCGGTAAAGGAGGGAAGCTGGATTTGGCGCGAAAAACGGCCCCGTCCATTCCGGCTCGACGGCGTGGCGATGGGACACCGCCGGCTCAGCATCGTCGACCTCTCTTCCGCCGGGCGTCAGCCCTTTGTCAGCGGTGATGGCCGGTACTGGATGGTCTACAACGGGGAGATCTACAACTACCGCGAACTTCGGGCGGAATTGGAAGCTTTGGGTCATACCTTCCAGACCTCGACGGACACGGAGGTCCTCTTGATCGCCTATGCCCAGTGGGGAAGACGCTGTTTCGCGCGGTTCAACGGAATGTGGGCGGTTCTGATCTGGGACGCCCGGCAGAGAACATTGACAGCCTCGCGAGACCGGTTTGGCGTCAAGCCTTTGTACTTTGCCAAGGCAGGCGACGGCTGGGTGTTTGGATCGGAGGCAGGCACGATTCTTCGGCATCCCGGCGTGGATTCCCGGCCCTCGGAAGAAGCCGTCTTCCGCTTTCTTCAGCAGCATCTTCAACCCCCTCCCGGCAAGACTTTCTTCGAAAGGGTGGACCAAGTGGAGCCGGGTTCGGTGGCGACATTCCAAGACGGACGGTTTGTGGGCAGCGAGCGCTATTGGGAACTTCCCGGCGACCGTTGGATCGGGGAAGAACATTTCGATGAAGCCGTGAACCGCGTCAGAGAACTGCTGAGCGACGCGGTCCGGCTTCGGCTGCGCGCCGATGTGCGGGTAGGCACGATGCTGAGCGGCGGATTGGATTCCACGAGCGTGATCCGCAACATGCTCGATTTCCATGGTGCGGACGGCAAGCTCGAGGAACGGCGTTCACTGGGCGGATCGATTCAAGCATTTCACGCGGCCTATCCGGGGAGCGACCTCGACGAAACTCCCCGCGTGCGGGAGCTTTGCGGTCGTGAAAGGATCACCCTGCACGAGGTGTTTCCGGCTCGAGAGACGGAGTTGGAGGATCTTTACCGGCTGGTGGTTGAGCGACTGGAGATGCCCTTTCTCAACTCGGTGCCCGTCGTCCAGACCCTTTTGATGCAGCGAGCCAAGGCCGAGGGCGTCTCGGTGGTGCTCAACGGGCACGGGCCCGACGAGATGCTGGGCGGATACGGAGATTCCTATCGCCGGCTGGCGGCTGCGGAGCAGTGGTTGCGCGGGAACTGGCGCAGAGGATGGAGCGAAGGGCGCGCCGCGCGTCAGGCGGCGACATACGGAGGCGGCAAGACGTTGTCGGCCTTGCTCTGGCTGGTCCTTCCAGACAATGTGGTCAGCGCTTGGGCCAAACCCGATCCGGGAATGGACCGGCTTGTTCGGCCGGAACTGCGGCAACGCTATCCCTTTCTGCATTGGTCCACACTGACGCGGGGAAAGGCAGGAAAGACGGCGCTCGACAGGCAGTTGCGCTTCGATTTTTTCGAGCGGATCCTTCCGCGTTGGTTGCAACTGGAAGACCGGGCCAGCATGTCCGCCTCCGTTGAATCCCGCCTTCCGTTTTTGGATTACCGGCTCGTGGAATACTGCTTCGCATTAGACGATCCGCTGAAAATCAAGAACGGAATAACCAAACGGGTGTTGCGCGAGGGCATGGCGGGCCTTCTGCCGGAGTCGATCGTGAACGAAACGAAGAAGTTCCGGTTCTCCGGTCCCGACAGCGCTTGGATACGGGGCGCATTGCGGCCCTTGGTGAACACGACGCTTCTCGACGGGGAGCCTTTGATCGCCCAGTTCTTGGATGGAAACGCCATGAAAAACAGGCTGAAAAGCTTCCTCGCGGGCCAAGGCGGCCGAACGAGCGCCGAATGGATGTGGACCATCCTGAATACCGAGATGTGGTTGCGGACTTTCAGGAGTTCTCAAACGAGGCGCTGATGCTCAAAAAGTTGGCCAGGAGCATCTTGCCTTCCGTCGTCAGGATGGACTCGGGATGAAACTGCACGCCGTAGACCGGATAATCGCGATGGCTCAATCCCATGATTTCGCCTTCCTCCGTTTCCGCCGTGATCTCTAGACAATCGGGGACGGTGTCGCGCTTGACGATGAGTGAATGATAGCGGGTTGCTTCAAAGGGATTGGAGAGACCTGCGAAGATCCCTCTTCCGCCGTGATGAATCCACGAGGTCTTGCCGTGCATTAGACGCTCGGCCCGGACTACCTTGGCCCCATAGACTTCGCCCAGGCATTGATGGCCCAGACAGACTCCCAGCACCGGAAGCTCCGGCGCGAACGCGCGAATGACCTCGCTGCTGATGCCCGCTTCCGCGGGTGTGCAAGGACCCGGAGAAATGCAAATGCGTTCCGGATTCCGCTCCCGGATTTCGGCGACGGTGATGGCGTCGTTGCGTTGGACCTCGATCTCCGCGCCGAGTTCCCCGAAGTATTGCACGAGATTGTAGGTGAAGGAGTCGTAGTTGTCGATGACGAGCAGCATGGTCGAAGGGTTGCTTAGCGCAGAAGGCGGGCCCATTCCACGGCGCGGAGAAGACCGCGAGCCTTGTTTACCGTCTCCGTGTATTCGGATTCGGGCACGGAATCCGCCACGACTCCCGCTCCGGCTTGGACGTAGGCTGTGCCTCCTTGCAATACGGCGGTGCGCAGGGCGATGCAGGAGTCGAGGTTGCCGTCGAACCCAAAGTAACCGACGGCTCCAGCGTATGCGCCGCGGCGGCTGATCTCCATTTCGCGGATGATCTGCATGGCTCGCACCTTGGGCGACCCGGAAACCGTTCCCGCCGGAAACGTGGCGCGCATCACGTCGTAGGCGCTGCGAGAGGGGTCGAGCCGTCCTTCCACGTTGGAGACGATGTGCATGACGTGGCTGTACCGCTCGATGATCATGAGGTCAGTGACGCGGACGGAGTCAAATTCGGCGATCCGCCCAACGTCGTTGCGGGCCAGATCGACGAGCATGATATGTTCGGCCCGTTCCTTGGGATCGGCGAGCAGTTCCTCTTCAAGGGCTTGGTCTTCCCCCTCGGAGGCGCCCCTCCAGCGGGTTCCCGCGATGGGGCGTATCTCGACCCGGCCGTCGATGGCGCGCACGTGCACCTCGGGGGAGCTTCCGACGAGCGAGAATCCATCGGGAAATTGCAGGCAAAACATGTAAGGCGACGGATTGATGTGCCTGAGAGCGCGATAAAGGCTCAGCGGAGATCCCGCGTAGGGAACCTCGAAGCGTTGCGAGGGCACGACTTGGAAAATGTCGCCGGCCCGGATGTATTCCTTGGCCCGCTCGACCATGCCGCAATAGGCCTCCCGTGTCGTGTTGCTGACCGGCACAGGCTCGGGGATGGGAGTCAACGTGGGGACCGGATCGTAATGCAACGGCGTGCGCAGCCGGCGGATGACCTCCTCGATTTTTTCGCGAGCCGAATCGTAGGCGGACCGGGGATCCGCATAATCGTCGAGAAAGACGTTGGCGACGATCTGCAAGCGGCGGAACCGGTGATCGAAAATCATCACCGTATCCGTGATCATGAAGAGCAGGTCCGGGATGTTCAGATCGTCGCGCGGATGCAGTGGAACGGTGGGTTCGAAATAGTGCACGGCGTCGTAGGCCAGGTAGCCGACGGCCCCACCGTGAAAGACGGGCAGGCCGTTCGCGGGCGCGGGCCTGCAGCGCCGCATAATGGATTCCAATTCCGCCAGCGGATCCCACTGGGCCGGATACGACTCCGATTCTCGACCCGGACCCGATAAGGTGACCTGGCCGTCGCGGCAGGCGAAGACCAGGCGCGGAGAGGTGCCCAGAAAGGAGTATCGCCCGGCGTCTTCGCGGGTCTCGGCAGACTCAAAGAGGAAGGAATACTGGCCGTCGCTGATCTTCTGGAAGGCGGAGAGCGGCGTTTCGTAATCGGCGGTCAGCTCGGTCCAGACCGAAACGAGATTCCCTTCCTGGCACAGGGCGAGGAAGTCGTCGAAGGACGGTTGCAGAGGAGTTTCGGGCACGGGAAATGGCGCTTGGCTGCGCGGGGAGCCGGGATCATCCGCCGGAGGAGGAAGTTTGGCAACTTTCGGTCTACACCCCGTGCTCCGCAGGGCTACCAGAGAGCCGGATTGTGCGAAAAACCGGTTGCAAACATGACCGTCTGGGGAAGGGTGGTGTGCGGGGTAGAGCAGCCCGGTAGCTCGTCAGGCTCATAACCTGGAGGTCGTCGGTTCAAATCCGGCCCCCGCAACCACTTATAAAGCCCCGGAGGTCAACGCCTTACGGGGCTTTTCCTTGGTGCGGGTCGAACACTGCAAAATGCAAGGAAATGCAGCCAAATACGCCTAAAATGCCGTTTTTTGGGACGGGGTTTGGGACGGGGTTGGATCAGGAGGCGGTTTTTTCACCACGATCACGTCCCCTTGCCCTCCCTGCCGCTGCGGCGCTGAGCCGGGGCTGGCATCCTAAGGCCGACCACCGTTCCGCATCACCGAACGTCACGATTACGACAGTGACCGCTTGAGCCACGATTGGTGTCTTCCGTGCCCCACCGCGACATCAGGTCGCCGGATAAACGAAGGGATCTTACGCCCTCGTGCCGGAGCTGCTTTCAACGTACTGATTCGGCTTCCTAGGACGCGGCCCAACGTAAAGCTGAGCGACAGCCGCCCGGCACGCCGGTGGGAGAGTGGATGGACGATCCAGATTCCCGCTCAGCATCGAGCGCAGAGGCGGGGCGGCTGTTCGTCTCCAGCGTCTGGTTCGGCGGCTTCTTCATCAGAGGGCGCCCAATATCTCGTTGAGTCCTTCGATGACTTTGCTCATCTCAGCCCCTGAGGAACGCGCGATCCGGCGGCCGATTCGTTCCGTCGAGAGTGTTCGAATCTGGCTGATCTTGATCCACGATCGCTTCGGCAAGCCCGAGGCAGAGCTTTCGAGCGTGAGAGGGAATCCAGCCCGTGGTTCCTGGCTCGTGAGCGCGACTGCGATGACGGTTCCGGATCGCTCGTTGAAGACGTCCTCGCTTAGCACGAGAACCGGTCGCTGTCCGGCCTGCTCACTGCCGCGTGCCGGGTTGAGATCGGCCCAGCGGATTTCTCCCCTCAGTATGCGGGCCACGACTGGATGTCCTCCGCGAAACCTTCTTCGGTCATCCGTCGTTCTTCCGTAGGATCGAGCTTGGCGCACTCGCGAGCGAGCCTTACGCGGCTGAGGCGCTGGAGCTTCTCCGCCAGGGCGCTCTCGATGGCCTGACTTCGACTCGGAAAGCGCCGCTCTCGGACCAAAGTATCGACCTGGTCAATTAGCCCTGCATCCAGGGTGACCGTAACCTTCAGCTTCGACATGGTATGGCAATTTATCATACCCGTCGCGGTGACGCAACCGCCCGTGAGCGAGGCCCAGCGCAGGCACGGCCGCGCTCGCGACTCGCGACGGCGGCCGCGCCAGTCCGCCGCGTGACGTCCGGCGTGGCCAAACTGTCGCGCGCCTTGCCGGCGTTGCCCGTCGCGTGCGCAGGCGAGACGTGCGCCTTTCAGAACGCGGGCGCGTATCGACGCGACTGATCAAGGTTCCGCCTCGCTGCGTGCCTCCTCGTAGACCGAACCTATTCGAGTCCAAGGCGGTGGGTATCCGCTGCTCGCGCTGGCGCAGTCGAATCCCATCCGGCTCTAGCATCGGTCCGTCGCAGTCGGCGGGAAAGTCGGGCGGCTCGTTCAACCATCCCGTAACATTCACCTCATGCTTGACAATCGCTCACTGCTCCCTCTCGCCACAGAACGTCAGAGGCCTGCCACCCGCTACTGGGAGCGTTCCTCTGGTTTAGCTTTCTGAGTACCATCCTCCTCCGGCTTCGACTCCGAAGCGGTGGCGGGTTGGTCAGCGCCGTCATGTTCTGCCCTGTCATGTTGAGCCAACTCCACAAACCCTCCGTCCATTTGGACAGCGAGCAGCCTCAACTTGCCATCCTTCTTGAAGAGAGCGGAGTTGACGCCCTCGTCCTTTGAAACTGGATGATCGTAGAGGAGTACCATCCCGCTATGCAAATACCATCTCCCAGTCTGAACACTGTCGGCGATCTCGTCTGCATCCAAATCCGGTCCCACAACCCTCGAAGCCCAAGTCCCGTCTTCGTTCAATTCGAAAATAAGTTCCGGTTTTGCACTCCGCCCAATGTAGGGCCCTCTCCAAGTCCCAATGAGTGCCTTGAGACCGTCTTCCGGAACGGGATCAATTTGGAGTTCCGGCTTTCCGATCACATCCGTCCACATGGCATGAATAAACTTAACGCCTTCTTCAAGCATTGCGTCCTTCTCGTCCGCTTTCAGGGAGGCCGAGGCAACTACGAACGCGAAGATCAGTAGTGAGGCTTTCATCTTGGCAGAACGACGGGAACTGACCGACGCGGGCGGCCTGTGGCGTCCGATTTGGAAACTGACACGGTCCGCCCGCGTTCGGTCAAGTGATCTTGTCCGGCAAAAATGCTCTTGCGCCGCAGGCAGTGTTGTCACTGATCTAGCTTCTTGGCGACATGTTCAATGACCGCACAATGCTCGTCCTGAGGGCTAAAGAGGATGATTTCAGCATCCACTCCAACACGCACTGTGTGTCCCGGAGACCAATAAAAAAGGTCGCCGCCCGAGACGACCTCTTCACTGCCGTCGTGATATGTGACCGTGACCTCACCCTCAATCATGTATCCCCAGTGCGGCGACTGGCACAGATCTGACTCCAAACCCTTCAGGAGCGGCCCGAGGTCGGTGCCCTGCTTGAGCGAGAAATATTCACCAGCAATCGTCCCGTAATCGCTGGCATCGCCAAAATTCAGTTCCTGTCGGGCTATCGCACCAGGCACGTTCACTCTCGCTTTGATGTCATTTTTTGCTATTCGCATAGTTGTTTTCCTTTCGATGTGGGTTTTCGGCCGAACCAGTAAATATACAGACCTGGATATCACCGGAAAAGGGGTGATATCCGATGGAAGCGGCTGTGTGTGCGCTCGCTGATCGAGGGGAGGCATAAGCACTCCCGCGAGCGGGAGCCGTAGGGGTGAGCGCGGGTGGGCGGGGCAAGGCGTTTCATGGACTGGATTTTGCGCCGTTTGTCCTTGCAAGAGAAGGAGTAAATCGTGAATCTGTCTTATCGAGAGGCGGCGCTCTCCTTCTGGCGCCGTGGGAGAGCCGGGAGAGCGGTCCGGAGGAGCGGAGTATGACGTATTCGTCAGGGAGGAACCGGGAGGGGGCCATGAAAGGAGCCGCGTGGCAGGTTCGGGCACAACTATGGGAAAACAGAAAGAACCCGCGTGTTGTCGACACTCCGCATCAGGGGATCTTGATAGGAAGTGGCGTGGTCCAGCGCACCGCAGCCGGGACAGGATGTTGCTACACGCCCGGTTCGGCATACTCTTTTTCCCATCTCCACACGACGCCATCCTCGGGGTCGATCACTTCTCCGAGGCATCTGAAGCCGCACTTTTCCAGGACCCTCGTGGACGCATTGGCCTCCGAGGATGTGTGGGCCCGGAAGGTGCGGGCGCGTCCCTGGTCCAAGGCATAGGCGATTAAGCCCTGGGCCGCTTCGGTGGCGAAACCTCTGTGCTGGTAGCCGGGCGCAATCCCGTAGGAGATTTCCACCAAGCCTTGCTCGTCGGGCGGCCCCTTGTAACCAGCCATTCCGATGATCACATTCTCTGCCGAGTGCACAATAACAAAGCCATATTTCCAGGGATCTGCCGCTGTGGCGGCTTGAAGCTGGGCGAGCCAATCTGGGGACACCTCATCCGAAGCCATGAAGTCTTGGAAGCCGTCGGCCAGGCGAAGGCCGAAGCGTTGTTCATAAAGTTCCAAGCTCGCCATGAGCGTCCGCAGTTGCTCCGGCGTGTGGGCAACCAGCTCCAGACTCTTGGTTTTTATGGGCGCTGTGCTCGGTGATTCCACGGCCGAAGATTATGCGAGTGGGGTTCACGCTCTCAAGCGGTTTACGGTTCCCCCTGGCGCGGTGTCTGGTCTCGTTCGTTTTCGCCTCGATCGGCTATCTGCTTTCTGCGGGGACTTGAGGAGGATCCTTATCTTTTTGGTTCTCGATTATCCCCGAAACCACTTCGTGAATGCTCGACGACTAGGCAAGCAGATTAAGCAATCCGTGACCGCTCTGACAATAGGATTCTGGGGTTGGGCGACAACGGTTTCTTCAACGCCAAGCGGCCCCGGAGTTCGTTGAGAGGGAGTACCCCTCGTGTTCTTTGCCTCCGCCCGGTCCGGATGGATCACAGTTCCGGCTTGAGATCTCCGGAAAGCAGGGGATGCTCGGGGGCATGAGGAAGCTGGCATCCCTTATGGCGGTGGGTCTCGCGAGCGCGGGGGTTCTGATGATGGCCGGGTGTTCGTCACCCCGGGAGGTTACGAAGAGGCCTTCAGGCTACGGGTCGCTCCCGAGCAGGCCGGACACCTACTCCGCCGCGCTGGCGACCCCTGCCGCGGCCCCTCCCGCGGCGGCTCGCGGTCAAACCCAGACCCACTTGGTGACCGCCCAAATCGCCCCCCGGAGATCGCCTTCGGTGTTGCTTGCGGACGTTCGGCTGCGGGAGGACTTTTTGTCGCCCAGCGCTCGGGGGCGGAGAGCTTCCACGGCGATGCGGCCCCGTTACATCACGATCCACAGCACCCAGAACTGGAGCAGTGGAGCGGATCCTTGGCGGCACTCCCTGGCCTTGAAGCGGGGAACCTTGGGCCGGCTTTCCTGGCATTTTACGGTGGATGACAAAGTCGCTGTGCAGCATCTGCCGACGACAATCACGGGCAATCACGCCGACTACGATGGTCCGGGAAACCGAAATTCCATCGGCATCGAAATGTGCGAGCATCCGGGAAACAGCCGGGCGGCCACAGTGGAGCGGACGGCCAAGCTGGCCGCTTATCTGATGCACAAGTACAACATTCCGCTGGATCACGTGGTGCCCCACTATCACTGGCCGCGCCGGGGAAGGAATCCTCCGAATAAGAACTGTCCGCATTTCCTGCTCGACAACGGACGGCCGGGGCCGAAGTGGAGGGCGTTTCTGGTCAAGGTGAAGTTTTATCACGACTCGATTTCCAGCGGCAGCGAGAACCGCTGGGCGAGCCGCGAGGCAGGGGTTGGAGAAAGCGGTGCCTAACCCGCATTGCTCATCCCCTTTCTATGGTGGCGCGCTGCACCCCATCGTGCCTGCAGTTCCGCCTGCCTCGGCCTTGAACAGGGTCGACTCACCCGGCTCTGTGCCCTCGGCTGCGCTTACGCCCCGGGAGAAGGCCGTAGAGAGAGGCGCTGGAGTGGATCGTTAGACCTCAGGTTTCGGCTCCTCCAAGTCTGTGGGCTTTGGCTCTTCTGCGGATTCCGATTCCGTGGGAGTTGCGGGAGTCTCGGGAACCTCTGGTCCTGATCTCCCGGGTTCCTCGGCAGAGCTGGGCACAGACCAGTCTCGCGGCTTATCGGGAGTCTCCGCGCCTGGCGCCAGTTGGCTGGGGTCGTCGGGTGAAAGAGGCTGGCCGGGGGTGGGCACGGACCAGTCTCTTGGCGGGCCACCCGTGGATCCGACATTTTCGAGCGCGTCTTCTGGCGCTCCGATGGTGTCGAGAACGTCGCCAGGATCCAGCAGCGAACCCTCACCTTCGGCGCCTTCTCCCCCGGGCAAGGGCGGGGGCAGGTAGTCCTCGGAAAGCAACGCGGGATCGAACGCGTCGACCCGGCCCCTTATCCCGGAAGGATCCCCGATGTAGCCGGGGACATCGGATCCGCCGGCTAGGCGCAAACTGTCGGTGCCGACAGTGCCCACCCGTCCATCCGGCAGTTGAACGTCAGCCCATCCCTTGTCGGAGCGCACCAGTTGTACCAGGGTTCCTCTTGCCAGGTAATCGTCGGGTCCCATCGGTTGTTGAGGACTGAAGAGGTAGAAACGAGCGCGTTCCCGCCGGATTACGTAATAGATATGACCTGAGTCCGGGTCGGAGATTCCCACTGTTCCGAAATCTGCCGAGGCAGCGGCGCCGGGTCCCTTGAACTGCGGCAAAGCCAGTTTTGGGAGGACGATTTTAGGGGCGCGCAGATTGAATTCGGGCATTCGGATATTCGGCGCGCGGAACTTGGGCAGACGCCATCCCGGGCGTCCGCCATCCGTGGATTGCGGCTGCGCAGGAGGCGCCTCGGCCGGTAGTGACCGAGGAGCGGGAGCTGGCGCGGGAGCGCGGGTAGGCGCCGCCGATTGGACTGCGCCAGGAGCGGCAGGCGCGGGGGCTTGCTCTTCCGGCTGGTTTCGCTTCCAAAACTTCCATGTTCGAGTTGTTCTGCCCTCTGAAGGATCCCGGGCCGGAGCCACGGGTTTCGTCGGAGGGGCGGCGACCAGCACTCCCGGCTGTGTACTCCACAGCAGAGCGAGAGCGAGGCAGGGAAGGATCCGGATGATGATCATGGAAAAAACTAGTTCAATCCGGCGGAGTCGCCAGCAAAAACCCCGGCAGAGTGTGGTTTGAAGCCCTGGATGACGGGCATTGGGCAGCTCGTCGGCGCGAGTGTCGCCAGGATTTCTCATGGCCTTCCTTCTGTGGCGCGCTGCGCCCCATCCCGCCTTCGTTCCGTTGGCCTCGGGCTTGAACAAACAAGAGCAAGAAGTGGGCCACGCCGTCGTACAACGGTCCGGCGCCCGGACTCACCCAGTGAGCGGAAACGGGCAACGGGGCGAGGAGGACCGCCAGAGCGGTGAAGCCAGAGGCAAGAGGAAATCGCCGCTTGACCCAACGAGAATGATCGCGACGATGATAGCCGTCATGACCAATATCGTAAGGTTCAGCCGCGCTCTGGCCGACGAAACGCGCTGGCGCATTCTCCGGCTGGCGATGGATGAGGCCTTGTGTGTCTGCGAGTTGGCCGATATCTTGGAGATGCCTCAGTCGTCCGTGTCGAGCCACGTCCAGATCATCCGTAGGGCCGGGCTGTTGGAGGACGAGAAATGCGAGAAGTGGACGTATTTTCGCGTCGCCGGCCCGCACCTGCCGCTTCTGCGGCGCATCGCGCAGGCCTTTGCCGACCCCGACTTTTATCCCGGCGATGCGGAGAGAACCGCGCGCCGGTTGTCTGAACGGGAAAACTCTTGCTGTCCCGGTCCGAAGCGCCTCGCCGGCCGCCGCATGATTCGAGCCGGAATCCCCTCCTGAACGGGCCCATGGCGACTGGCATTGGCATCAACGGATTCGGGCGAATGGGCCGGCTGGCCTTCCGCGCTGGTTGGGACTTTCCGGAATACGAATTCGTCCACGTCAACGAAACCGGCGGCGACGGAGCCATATCCGCGCATTTGCTTTACTTCGACTCGATTCATGGCCGATGGAGCCGCGAGGTCGCCGGCGGCGCCGGCTCCTTCACCGTTGAAGGAAGAAGAATCGGACATACAAGCCACGCGGATTTCTCCCATGTTCCCTGGAGCGAACTGGGCATCGACATTGTGCTGGAAGCAAGCGGAAGATTCCGTACGGCGCCGCAATTGGAGGCTTACTTCGAGGCGGGCGTGAAGAAGGTCATCGTGGCCGCCCCGGTGAAAAGCGGCGCGCTCAATTTGGTGATGGGCGTCAATGATCACCTCTACGAGCCGGCCCGCCATCATTTGTTGACCGCGGCATCCTGCACAACGAACTGCCTTGCGCCGGTCGTGAAGGTCATCCACGAGAACATTGGGATTCGTCACGGAATGATCACGACGATTCACAACATGACCAACACTCAGTCGATCCTGGATACGCCGCGCAAGGACTTGCGCCGCGCCCGGGCCTCGAGTCTGTCGCTGATTCCGACGACGACGGGCTCGGCCACCGCCATCGGGATGATCTTCCCGGATTTGTTAGGAAAATTGGACGGCATCGCCGTGCGAGTCCCGCTGCTCAACGCGTCATTGACTGACTGCGTCTTCGAGGTCGCGCGGGCCACGGAGGTCGAAGTAGTGAATGGCTTTCTGAAAGAGGCTGCGGCTGGCCCCTTGGACGGAATTCTGGGCTTCGAAGAACGGCCTCTGGTGTCGGTCGATTTCAAGGATGACCCGCGTTCATCGATCGTCGACGCCCTCTCGACGATGGTGACCGGCGGAACGCAGGTGAAGATCCTGGTCTGGTACGACAACGAATGGGGCTACGCCAACCGTTACGCTGAACTCGCCCGCAAAGTGGCGCTTTCCCTGTGAGGCCCTGATGAGCAGCAACGCCGGCAGGCGCAATTATGCCATCGTGACGATGGCTTATTGGGCGGACACGCTGGCCGACGGCGCGATCCGGATGCTGGTCTTGTTTTACTTTTACGAACTCGGTTACAGCGCATTTCAAGTCGCTTCGCTCTTTCTCTTCTACGAATTCTTCGGCATCGTGACGAACTTCGCCGGCGGTGTGTTGGCCTCGCGCTTTGGGCTGAAGAGCACGTTGTTCATGGGGCTGGCCACGCAGATGCTGGCCCTCGGGATGCTCGCGTTCATGCCGGTATCCGGGTTGACCGCGGCCTGGGTGATGATCTCGCAAGCCCTCTCCGGCATCGCGAAAGATCTCACCAAGATGAGCAGCAAAAGTGCGGTGAAACTCGTGGCCGGCGACGTCGCAGGGCGGCTATACCGCTGGGTCGCGCTTCTCACCGGAAGTAAGAACGCGATGAAGGGCGTCGGCTTCTTCGTGGGCAGCTTGCTGCTTTCGGTCATCGGCTTTCGCGCCTCCGTGGCGGTGCTGATGGCGGTCGTCGGCATCGCGCTGGTCCTCGCTATTTTGTTGATGCGAGGAGGTTTGGGAGACGTGAAGAGGAAGCCGAGGTTCGCGCGCCTGTTGTCCAAGAATGGGGCAGTGAACCTGCTGTCGGCGGCGCGCTTCTTTCTCTTCGGCGCGCGCGACGTGTGGTTCGTCGTCGCGTTGCCGGTATTCCTTTCGTCCGTGCTTGGCTGGAAGTTTTGGCAGGCGGGCGGCTTTTTGGCGCTTTGGGTCATCGGCTACGGCACCGTTCAGGCCGCCGCGCCCATTGTTTTGCGGGGGAAGGATCCTACGGGAAAGACCGCGACTGGCCTCACTTTTCTGCTCGCCCTGATCCCGGCGGCGATCGCTGCCGGGCTCATTCTCGATTGGCATTCCGCTGCCGTGGTCATCGCCGGGCTGGTGGTTTTCGGCTTCATTTTCGCGCTGAATTCGGCGGTTCATTCCTTCTTGATTCTCGACTACGCCGACCACGACAAAGTGGCGATGAACGTGGGCATTTACTATATGGCGAACGCTTCCGGGCGGCTCGCGGGCGCCGTGCTTTCCGGGTTGTTTTACGAATTGGGGTTGCAAACCGGCGGTTCCGGAGGGCTCATCTGGTGCCTACTGGCTTCCGCGGCGTTTCTGATCGCAGCAGGAGGAATCTCTCTTATCCTGCCGGGCCGGAGGAGGGGTTGAACGGATTCTTGGGCGCGGTCGTCCGGCGCTTGGGAGCAAGCTGCGGAGGAATCTGCGCGAGAAGCGCTTTTCTTGGAACAAAGCGATGGGGGCAATGGCTGGGGACAAAGCCGCGGCAGCAGCCGCACTGCATTTTGCAAGCAGTCCTTCTTCAGACGAGGAGACCCGCTGACCGCTCCCTGGAGCATAACTTGAGCAGGGAGAAGGAACTGGAGGAGATGGCCTCCACGAAGCTCAAGGGGAAACCCGAAAGAGCCTCAGAATCCTAACTCAGCAATGGGCTGAGGAATGCGGGACAGGCCAGTCAATCACGTACACACAAAGTCTCCGCCATTCGGGTGCAGCACCTGCCCTGTGAAATAAGAGGAATCTTCCGAAGCCAAGAACACAACTGCGGGGGCCACTTCGCAGGGTTCTCCGGCGCGTTTCATTGGGGTGTCGGCGCCGAATGTGGCAACCTTCTCCGGCGGAAAGGACGCCGGGATGAGTGGGGTCCAGATCGGCCCGGGAGCGACAGCGTTGACCCTGATTCCCCGGTTGACCAGCGAAAGGGCAAGCGAGCGGGTGAACGAAACGATCGCCCCCTTTGTTGCTGAATAGTCCAAAAGGGTCGGGCTGCCGCGGTAAGCCGTCACAGAGGTGATGCTCACAATAGCTGAACCTTCCTGCATATGAGGCAGGGCCTCGCGCGTCGTGCGGAAGTAGGAGAAGATGTTTGTGTCGAAAGTTCGGCGCAACTGTTCGTCGTCGATACGTTCGAGACTATCCTGAGGATCCTGACGGGCGGCGTTGTTTACCACGATATCGATTGAGCCGAATGTGCTCATCGCTTCTCGCACCGCGGACTGACAACCGCTCTCGGAGGAGATATCCTCTCTCACCAGAAGGCAGCGGCGCCCTTCCTCCTCGACCATTTCTTTCGTAGACTGCGCATCCCGGTCCTCCTCGAGATAAACCACGGCGACATGGGCGCCCTCACGGGCGAAGTGGACGGCGATGGAACGTCCAATTCCGCTGTCACCGCCGGTGATGAGGGCGATTTTTCCCTCCAACTTGCCGCTTCCCTGGTACCCAGGACGGATGACGAGGGGCGCCGGACGCATGGGACTTTCCCTCCCCGGCTGCCGTTCCTGCGACTGGGGCGGCCGTTGAGGAGCTTCCCGCGGCTCGCTCATGAACTTCCAGGCCTCGGCTTAGGCGTTGGCGCGTGTATTCGCCTTCTGTGCGACGGCGGTCAGTTTCTTGTCCGCGTTTCCTTCCTCTTGCAAGGTCGCATCCAGAAGCTCCGGCGCTCCGGCGAAGCCCAACAGCTCTGCATACGTCCGGAGTGTGCCGTAGGTAGCGATTTCGTAGTGCTCGACCTTCTGCGCCGCAGCGATAAGGGCCGCATCGACCGCGACGGTGTCGCCGTATTCTTCAGCCAGTTCTTCGCCTTCCGCGATCAGACCTTCCATCGCCATGCATTTGGCGCCACGGGGCGCGCGGCCAAGCAGCCCGAAGATTTTTTCCAGCCGCGAGACGTGGCCTTCAGTCTCCTTACAATGGTCCTCGAAAGCTCGCTTGAGTTCCGGGCTGGCGGCTTTCTTCGCCATTACGGGAAGGACCTTAAGGAGCTTGCGTTCGGCCCAAAGTATATCCTTGAGTTGTTTCACGAACAGATCGTGAAGATCGCTCTCACCGTTGGGTTGAGATGTTTTTTTCATAATTCGGCAGTTTAATTGTTAGGTGGTGTTCTGAAGATCGCCGGTAAACGGCTCAACACCGATCGCCGGCAGTCGATTCGAAATCAGCCGGTGGATGGGAGCGATCGCCGGTATCGGCATCCTGAGAAATGGCACGTTCCACGCGGCGCCATCCGGCCTGCACGGCGTCCTTGGCCTGCTCCCATTTCAGGCGGGAGCCTCCCTTGAAGTCGTCCCAACCCTTTTCAAGCTGCGATTCCGCATCTTCCCAGGAGCCGCGCCGGGTCGCGTACTCCTGCGAACCATAGCGGTAGGCCGGAGCGTAGTCCGCTTCGTAGTCGAGATTGCGGTCCACCCAAGGCTGGGAGGGGTGGTTGGCCCGCCAATAGGCGTCCTCGACGGTCGGATCGAAGGCCTCGGCGGCCGCCTTGCCCGCGAGTCCGCCAGCCACGCCCCCGATCACTGCACCTACGGCCACACCTACAGGGCCTCCCGCCGCGCCGACGGCTGCGCCTGCCGCCGCTCCTCCCGCCGCTCCTATCCCCGCGCCGACCGGATGAGATCCGGGTTGGCCCGTGATGGGATCTTCGTTCCTTGCTTCCGCTTCTCTTCGTTCCTTTTCGTCGCTCATGATAATCGATGGTTGAATGTAAATTCTCGCTCTTGGGTAACACCGGAAATGAGGAGCACGCGATGTGCCAAGGGGTCATGCCGGCACAAGCGCCCTTACGATCAAGAGGTTGCGAGATATCCGACATATTCTCGCAATGGAAGCCGCCTGCAATGTGCACGAACGTCCTTGCAATCCGCAGGGTAGAACGAAGCCTTTGGGCCGCCCGTCATCCGTTCGGTTATGCCGATTGCGCGGCCGCAGCCCCTCTGCTGATAGTCCGCAGCATCCACTGGAGCGCGGGCGGGCGATCAGGGATGATCACCCTGAAGCGACTCGAAATAGAGCGCCACATCGCGCATCTGTTCCGGGGTCAGGCGGGTGGACACGGGCCGCATCAAATGAGCGTAAGCCGAACCACCGCGGAGGTCCTGCTGGAATAGCTGAAGCTGGAGCACAAGGTAATCGGCCGGCTGACCAGCAAGCGCGGGATAGGCGGCCTTGATCCGCTGGCCGCCGGGGCCATGACAGTCGACGCAGGAGGGAACGCGCTGACTAGGGATGCCGAGCCGCGCGATCTTGCTTCCACGCGTGATGGCGTCCACATTCAATCTGAACGGAGGTTCTGGGGTCGCGACGGCGAGGCTCGAGTAGAAGCGGCTCAGTTCCTGGATTTCCTCAGTGTTCAGCGCCGCGGCGACAGGTTCCATGATTCCGCTGTGTCGCTCACCGCGCGCATAGGCTTCGAGCGCGTTCTCGAGGTACTCCAAGCGTTGGCCGGCGAGCTTTGGGAGAAGGCTGCCTCGCCCAAGGCCATCGCCGCCATGACAGCGGGCGCAGGTCTGGATGGCGGCCGAGGGATGTTCCGGTCCGGGAGTGAGAAGGTCGGCAGGCGCGGCGGATTCCGGTTCCCCGTAGACCAGTCGCCGATAACCGGCCTCGTCCAAATCCGGCAGTTCCTGCAGGAAAGCGACCATGGCCCATACCTCATCGTCGCGTTGTTGAGTGGGCCATGCGGGCATCCCGGTAAACTTCAAGCCGTGTTTGACGGCGTAGAATAGCTTTTCGGGACGCCGGTCTCTTATCCTTTCGGGAAGCTGCGGCGGGGGCGGCAGCATTTGTTGGGCGATTCGCGGCTGCCTCCTGCCTGGACGGCCATGACAGGACGAGCATCCGGTTTCGTAGTGGCCAGCGCCTTTTAAGACGAGACCTGGATCATCCAGTTTCGGCGCCTTGATTCCCAGGCTGTGTGTGGAGATCGATCGCTGCATGGAGAAGTCCAACAACCATCGAGTGACCGGCCAGTGTCCGGCGCTGGCCTTGACCGGCATGATGCCGCTGAGCGCGACGAGGAATCCGGCGGCGGCGAGTCCGGCAAACAAAGCTCCAATTGTGTAGATGAGCCGCTTCATTCCATCCTGTTCGGGTTGAATATCCTTCGGCGCAGCAAGGCCGCGGTGAGCCACAAGCCGCCGGCGAGATACGAAATTCCGCCGACCAGCAGCATGATCGCGCCGCCGAGGTGTTGGTCCTCCAACGGCGTCAAACGCGAATCGTGCCCGGCGTGTGCGTAAAGCGCGCGGGGTGTGAGAGCGAGCAGAGCGCCGAGGAGGGTCATGTGCATGGAAGTGAGGAGTAGAGCCGCAATCCCGGCTCCGGCGCGATTCTGGCGTCGAGCCGGATCGCCGCCGAAAGCGGACAGCCAGAGAAGCACGCCCGCCACAAGGAAGGAAGCCTGTTCAAGCACGAGGCCACCGGCTCCGTGGCGCGCCGTCCGATGCAGAGCCGGCGCATGCCAGGCCCAGACGACAACTAGTTCAATGATTGAGATGGGGATTGGTGGAAACAGGGCGGGCCGCTTGCGGACGGGATCAAGGGGGCCGCCGGCGATGCCGAAGGCCAAAAAGGGCGCAGCAATCGCCACCACGCCCATATGCATGCTCATATGCGCTGAGAAAGACCGTTCCGCGAGTTGCGGCAACGGTCCGAGCCAGAGACCGGCAAGGGTGAGCAGGGCCAAAACGATGTGGGCGGAACGCGTCACCGGCAGTCCTCAAAGTAGAAGACGACGATCGCCCCGAATAATACGGAAATCGCGCTCAGGCCGGAGAGCAACAACGTGGCGAAACCGAGGAAGCGGCGCCGGTCCTCCGGCGTATCCGAATCATGCGGCAAACGCCCTGAACCGAATCGATGCCGGCAGAGGCCGCTCCATCCGTTCATGCCGATGCCGATCAGCGCCAACGCCGTATAGGCAGTAATCGCCCAACGGACGGGGCGAAGCGTTCCATCGGGACCGGCGAACTTTGCGCACCAGACGGCTGCGGTGATATAGGAAAGCATCAGATGGGCCGCCCAAAGCGCCGGCGATACGATCATCAGCCACAGACTCTCGTTCTTTTCAGACAGCGACTTCATGGCGGCGCCTTCACTTCACCAACGGGAATCCGGCAACCACTGCGACCGCGATGATTACCGTAATCGCCACGAAATGCCAATAGAGCGCGACGTTGGTGATATCCATATCGCAGGCCGGCGTCATTCGCCCCGCGAGCCGCCGCGCCAGGCAATAAAACTGCATGATGACACCGATCCCAATATGCAACGCCGTCCAAATCATAAGCAACCAGACGATTGCAGGATAGACATGGGTTTTTGGGTCAAGCCCTGTGAACCAGGGACCGGCGATAAGGGCCGCTCCGCCGCCCACGGCGCAGGCCGCGCCGGCGACCAGAGCGGAATAAAAAGGCGCCGCGCGCGCCTGCCGGTTCCAACGCCGGGCCAGAACGGTCAGGGCCCACCCACCCAATGCCAGGGCGGCGCCCAAACATGGCCAGAACACTCCTGGTCCGGGCGTTGGATCAGGTGGAAAATTCTCGTGAATCGTCCAGTAGAAGAAGTAGCCAAAGACAAGCGACAACAGCGCGGTCAAATCCGCGAGCATCGTGATAAAGATGGCCCACCATCCGACGGAGGTGGATCCTGAGACGTAGAGAGGCAGTTTGAGGCCGAGGCCAACATCTTTCTCGGCTCTACTGGGAATGATCGCCGTTCCTGTCCACAGCCAGTAGCAGATCACTCCCACCGCAGCGATGGCGCTCATCACCGCCAATCCCCATTGATGATAGGTACCGAAGATGAAAAAACCTCCAATCGTCAATGCGGCACAGAGTGTGACAAAGCTCGGGCCGGGAAGCTGCAAGACCTGAACGGGTTGTGCGTCAATCGCCGTGGTGACGATCGTCTCCCGTTTTTGCTCATCGGCATCGGGAAGATAAAACCGGCCTTGGTCGACGTCGCGCACGAAGTTGGGTTGATCCCAGAGAGGATACCGGCTGTCGATCTCCGGGATCGAGCGTACGCCCCACGGTTTGGACGGCATCTCTTGAAGCCATTCCAGCGTTCCGGCGCCCCAAGGATTACGTTCCGACTGCGCTTCCTTCCGTTTCGGCCGAAGCACGTCCCACACGATGATGGCGACCCCTGCCGCGATCCCGAATGCGCCGATGCTGGAAACCAGATTCCATGTATCGAATCCAAGTCCCGCCGGATAAGTGAAGATCCGTCGCGGCATGCCGAGCAGGCCCGTTAGATGCATCGGCAGAAATGTCACATTGAAGCCCGTGAATGTAATCCAGAAAGCGATTCTTCCGAGCGTATCGGATAGTTTCTTGCCATTGACGAGCGGGTAGAAATAGTAGATGCCCGCGAAGATGGGAAAGAGGGCGCCGCCGATCAACACATAGTGGAGGTGGCCCACGACGAAGTACGTATCGTGGGCCTGGAAATCGAAGGGCGCCAGCGCCACCATCACGCCGGTCAATCCGCCGGCTACGAACGTGGCCAGTCCTCCGAAGGTGAAGAGCATGGGAACCGATCTCACCGACCGTCCCGCAGCGAGGGTCGCGATGAAGCAGAAGATCTGCACGCCGGTGGGGATCGCCACGGCTTGAGAGGCGGCCGAGAATAATCCGATCGAGATGCCGGGCAATCCGGTGGTGAACATATGATGCACCCACAGTCCAAAGCTCAAGAAGCCCGTTCCAACCGCAGCCAGCACGATCCAGCCGTACCCAACGATCGGCCGCCGGGCACAGGTTGGAACAATCATCGCAATCAGCGCGACGGAGGGTAGGAAGATGATATAGACCTCGGGGTGGCCGAACAGCCAGAACAGGTGTTGCCACAGCAGAGGGTCGCCACCGCCTGCGGGGTTGAAGAAGGGCCATTGAAACGCCCTCTCGATCTCCATCAGCATGCTTCCGGCGATGAGCGGCGGGAAGGCGAAGAGCACCATGGCCGCGGCCACCAGGACATACCAACAATAGAGCGGAATCAAATTGATACGCATGCCTGGCGGACGGCATTGCAGCGTTCCGATAATGAGTTCGACCGCCGCAGCGATCGCAGCGATCTCGATGAAGGAAAAACCCAGCAGCCAAATGTCGGCGCCGATGCCCGGCTGGTATTGGGACGTCAAAGGCGGATACATAAACCAACCGCCGCGCGGCGCCGCATCGAAGAAGATCGATCCGCACAGAAAAAGTCCCCCAATCAGGAAGCACCAATAACCAAATGCGGACAGACGGGGAAAAGGGAGGTCGCGCGCGCCCAACATCTGAGGCAGGAAAATCACTGCGATCGCTTCAAAAATGGGAATCGCGAACAGGAACATCATGACCGACCCGTGGACGGTAAAGACCTGGTTGTAGGTTTCGGCGGATAAAAAATCATTGCCGGGCCGGGCGAGCTGGATGCGTATCAAGAGGGCCAGGACGCCGCCGAAAAGAAAGAAAAGGAAAGCGGTCGCCGTATACCAGAGACCTACATGCGTGTTGTTGACCTCCGACCAGTAACGCCATCCTTTGGGGGTCGCCCAGGCCGTCAACAGGCGCTGTTCCTGCGACCGCCGCAGATCTGGAGGCGGCTCGTGATCCAACGGTTCGGGATCGCCTTGGGAGGTTCTCATTTCAACGAGTCCAGATAAGCCTCGAGGGCGCCCAACTCCGCGGGAGGAAGCATGCGGAAGTGGGGCATGTGCACGCCAGGTTTAATCTTGTCGGTCTGCTCGATCCATCGCATGAAAGCGCCGGGTTCATTGGGAACGGTTCCGGCCCCGAGGCTGATGCGGCTGCCCACGTGAGTCAAATTTGGCCCTACCACGCCGTCGGCGGTGGTTCCGCCTATGGCATGACAGGCAGAACAGCCGTTAGCGAAGAACAGGTCTCGCCCTTCCGCCGCCAGGGGCTCATTGGGCTCGGCAGCGGGTTCGCTTTGCTGATCAAGCCAGTCAGTGAACTCCTCCTTTTCCGTTACCACGACATAGAGAGCCATGAGCGCGTGCGCAACGCCACAATACTCCGCACAAACGCCGCGAAACACACCGGTCCGCGTCGGCCGGAGAACCAGGCGAGTTGACCGGCCCGGGATCATGTCCATTTTTCCACCCAGCGCTGGAATCCAGAAGGAATGAATTACATCCTGGCTTTCGAGTTCGAATGAGACCGGTTCGCCGACTGGAATGCGGATCTCATTCGCGAGTTCCGTCTCCCCGCCCTGTGGCAGTTGATAGGTCACCCTCCACCACCACTGCTCGCCCACGACCTTGATCTTGAGACTGCCTTCGGGAGCCGGCGCCAGCAGATCCGGCAGCATCGCCAATCCGTAAATCAATAAACCTCCCAGCACTACCGTGGGAACAATTGCTCCGCCGCCGATAATGTAGAGTCGCGCTCGGCGTTCCGGCATTGTCCCCACGGGCCGGCGCAGCGAATACACCGTAAGACAGGCAACGGCGATCCAGACGATGGCCCCTCCTGCAACCATCCACCAGAAGAGGGCAGCGATACGCTCGGCGTCCTCTCCGGCCGGATCGAGGGCTGATTGCGAGCCGGCACATCCCGCCAGACCAGCGGCGCTCCCGGCAACGAGGATCCAAGATCGCACGCCGCTAATCAATCCCCATTGCAGTTGGATTGCTCATCGAAGAATTGCTGTGATGCCCTGACAGGAAATCGCCTTTGGACCTCAAGGGCAATCGACCGGAGTTTGCAGCGGACAGCATGAAGTTCCATGAGACGCAGAATGACAGAAAGGCCGAATGCGGTCAAGCAGGGGGCTCCGGTGGGAACTGAAAGCGCTGGCGGGCTGCCGCCGGGGAATGGCGGGCCAGACTCAGAACTTCTGATCTTGCGGAGTGCTGAGGCGGGAGACGGCGGGCGTGAAACCGGCGCCGTGGGCGGAGCAGGGGAAGGGCCCGCCGGCAGCCAGCGTCGCAGGTGTCCTCAGAACGGCGAGAAGTCACGGCGGGAGCGCCTTCTCCAATTTGATGGTCCAACTTGACTTGCAGCCAGGGGCGCCCAGCCGCATGGTAGAGATATGTCGATGATCGTGGAAGCGCCACCGGGAGTGGAGTTGGAGTCCGGGATCCGGCGGTTGCGCCGCGAGCGCAACGCCGTGATTCTGGCGCACAACTACCAGATCGGACCGATCCAAGACATCGCCGATTACGTGGGCGATTCCTTGGGACTTTCTTTCCGCGCCAAGGAAACGAAGGCGGAGGTCATCGCTTTTTGCGGCGTCCATTTCATGGCAGAAACGGCGAAGATCATCAATCCGGAGAAGATCGTGGTGCTTCCAGACAGGGACGCCGGTTGTTCTTTGGAGCAGGCCTGCCCGGCGGACCGTTTGGCCCGGTTTTTGGAGGAGCACCGGGATCGGAACTATTACGTCGTGGCCTACATTAATTGCAGTGCGGGAGTGAAGGCGCTTTCCGACGTGATTTGCACCAGCGGGAACGCGGTCAGAATCGTCGAATCAGTTCCGGAGGACCGCAATATTCTCTTCGTGCCCGATCAGAACCTCGGGGCTTGGGTCATGGAGAAGACGGGGCGTCCCATGGATCTCTGGCAGGGGGCGTGTTACGTGCATGTCGAATTCACCCGGGACAGCATCGAACGCATTCGCCGGGAGTATCCCGACGCCTTGTTGGTGGCGCATCCGGAGTGCACCTACGCCGTGCGTATGCTCGCGGATGAAGTGTGTTCGACGGAGAAGATGGTGGAGTTCTGCAAGAAGGCGCCGGTTCGCAACATCATCGTGGCGACGGAATCGGGCATGTTGCACCGGCTGCGCCGGGAGGCTCCAGACAAGAACTTGATCCCGGGGCCGACGGACGCCTGCGCTTGCGCGGATTGTCGCTACATGAAGCTGAACACGATGGAGAAGCTGCATGATTGCCTGCTCCGGCTGGAGCCGCGCGTGGAGTTGGATGAAGAGGTGCGGGTCCGGGCGGAGCGTCCGATTCTGCGGATGCTGGAGTTGAGCCGATGAAGGAAAAGCGCGTCGCGGAGACGGGATGGCAAGCTCCGCGGGCGGGAGAAGGCGGAATCCGGGCTGTGGGCTGGCGACAGCGGCTGGTGGAGCCGGAGGTCCTGGACGGCTTGGATGCGGGAGATCAGCGCGCTATCTGCTGCCGGCGTGATTTACAGCGGATCAACCGGTTGATGGGAAACTACCGGTGGTTTGTGAGCGCCCTGAACCGTTTGGGACTGGAGCGGGCGGAAGTGATCGAACTGGGCAGCGGCGATGGGGAGTTAGGCCGGCGGTTGAGCGCAGCCTATCCCGGCCTGCGCGCGACCGGATTCGACTTGACCGGGCGGCCCGCCACTTGGCCCTCGCGATTCGAGTGGATTCAGGGAGATCTGCGCGAGACGCTCCGGGGTTTTCCGGTCGAGGGCAAATTCATCGTGGCAAACATGGTGTTTCATCATTTTCCAGAGGCGGAACTCAAGGATGTAAGCGGGCTCTTGACCAGATGCGAAGGGATACTGGCTTCGGAGCCCTGGCGGCATCGGCTTTTCGCCGGACTGGGAATGCTGCTGCGCCTGACCGGAATCAGCGCCGACACTTGGCACGATCTGCGGGTGAGCGTGCGGGCCGGTTTCCGCGGCAACGAACTCCCGGACTGCCTAGGCATTCCTGAGCAGTGGATTGAACGGCGAGTCTCTCGGACGTGGCTGGGGGCCTGCCGTCTGACGGCGAGGAGGCGCGGCGGGCCACGGTGAAGGAGATTCAGGTCATCGGAGGCGGTCCCGCTGGATTGGGTTTGGGGATTGCCTTGCGGCGGAGGGGCATTCCCGTGATGATCCGCGAAGCGGGTACATTTCCTCGACACCGGGTCTGTGGCGAAGTGCTGCACGCGCTCTCGGTGGAAACGATTCTCGAGTGTGACCTCACCGGGCTGTTGGAAGAAGCCTATCCCCTACGTTCGACGGCTTGGTTCTCCTGCGGGCGGGAAGTGCTGCGCGGCGCCTTCCCACGCGAGGGATGGGGACTTTCCCGGTATCGGATGGATGCAGCGCTGGCGGAGCGTTTCGGGCGTCTTGGAGGAGCGATCCAGACCGGACAGCGGATTCCTGGCGGGGGGGTCGATCCGGAGGGTGTGGCGTGGTGCGCTGGACGACGGGCGGATCCCGATTCGAATTGGTTAGGATTGAAAGCCCATTTCCGCGGCGTGGAACTGCGGGCCGACGTGGAGATGCATCTTGGGCGGGGCGGGTATGTGGGCCTGAACCGAATTGAGAAAGGTTGGGTCAATGTCTGCGGTTTGTTCCGGAGGCGGGCTGGAATCCGAGCCGCACGGGAGAACCGTTTGGGGGACTACCTAACGTTGGGAGGATGGGAAGAACTGGCGGAACGGCTGGAACGTGGCGAGATGCGCGAGGGTTCGGCGGCGGGAGTGAGCGCCTTCCGGTTGGGTCCGGTTCGGCCCGCTGATGGGGGACAAAGCGGGATTCTGCGATTGGGCGATAGCCGGTCCATGATTGGTCCGTTCACGGGCAGCGGCATGGCCATGGCCTTTGACAGCGCCGCGCGCTGCGCGCCGCGCTTGGCGGATTATTCCGAGGGCAGGTTGAGCTGGACAGAGACTGTGCGGGCCTGCAACCGGTCCCTGAGCCGGCGTTTCCGTATTCGAGAGGCGGCGGCCGGGTTGGCGCATCCATTGTTGGCGTCGAAAGGGGGCGGCGGGCGATTGCCGCGCCTGGGAGTTTTGGGGAGGCTGGGGTTCCGGGTCCTTTACGAGATCCTCTTTTACCCGGGAGGGGGCGGACGACACGACGACCATGTTCTTGTTAGGTCTTGACCGGGCGATCCCGCCCCTTTCCTATAGCCAAGAGGAATGTTTCCGGCGCATTCAAGCGACCCCGGCCTGGGAGCGCTTGCGACCGGAATCCCTGGATCTCTTGGAGAAGATTCTCTTGGGGAACAGCGGGATCCGAAAGAGGCATTTCGCGGTGGAGGACGTGAATGAGATCTTGGATTTCTCTGCTCAGCGGCTTTATCATGAGTTCGAACGACATGCGCCGGCGCTGGCGGCGGACGCGCTGGGAAGGGCTCTGAAGCGGGCGGGACAGGGATTGGAGGCGCGCGATCTCGATGCGCTGTTTGTGTGCACGTGCACCGGTTATCTCTGCCCCGGCGTAAGCAGTTATGTGGCGGAACGCCTGGGGATGCGCGACGATGTGTATTTGCAAGACCTTGTTGGGCTGGGCTGTGGCGCGGCGATACCGGCGTTGCGGGCGGCGCGGGATTTCTTGACGACGAAACCGGATGGACTCGCGGCGGTGGCCGCGGTGGAAGTGTGTTCAGCGGCTTTTTACGTTGACGACGATCCGGGTGTGCTGGTGAGTATGTGTTTGTTTGGAGATGGCGCGAGTGGATCGGTGTGGACGGGGTTGCCAGGGAACGGGAGCGGCCTTCGAGCGGAGAGCTTCCGCGCCTTGCACTGGCCGAAGGATCGCGAGAAGATCCGTTTCGTGAACCGCGACGGGAAACTGTGCAATCAGTTGCATCGTTCGGTTCCGGTGTTGGCGGCGCGGGCGGTGGAAAGCCTGTTCGGGCAACGGGATGGAACGCGACCGGTGGATGCCTTCATCAGCCACGGCGGGGGCCGGGACGTCTTGGAAGCGTTGGGCCGCCGGATTGCGGGTTTCGATTTTGCGGAGTCCCTGACGGTATTGCGCGAGTATGGGAACTTGAGCAGCCCCTCGGTTCTTTTCGCTTTGCAAGAGCGGCTGGAGAGCGGGGCATCCGATGAGCGCCTGTGGCTCACTTCTTTTGGAGCCGGCTTCGCCTGTCACGCCTGCGAGTTGACGGCCTGCTGAGCGTGGGTCTTGGGGGCGAATCCGGCGAAGGCTTTGAGGTCGTTGAGGGCGAGGTAGATGCAGGGGATGAGGAAGAGAGTGATGACGGTGGCGAAGAGCACCCCGAAGCTAAGGGAGATGGCCATGGGGATGAGGAACTTGGCCTGCAGATCGGTCTCCAGCAACATGGGGGTGAGACCGGCGAAGGTGGTGAGCGAGGTCAGGAGGATGGGCCGGAAACGCACGGCTCCGGCTTCCCAGGCGGCATGGAGCAGCGACTCCTCGGTGTCGCGGTGGCGATTGATGTAGTCGACGAGCACGAGGCTATCGTTCACGACGACCCCGGCGAGCGCCACGATGCCGCACATGGACATAATGCTGAGATTAGTGCGCATGAGAAGATGTCCTGCGACGGCTCCAATCAGGCCGAATGGGATCACGGACATGATGATGAGCGGCTGGACGTAACTGCGCAAGGGGATGGCCATGAGAACGTAGACTACCACGAGGGCGAAGAGCGCGCCGAGACCGATCTCCTGCACGGATTGGCGCTGATCTTTCTGTTCGCCTTGGAACTTGAACTGGATCCCTGGGTAGGTTTCCTGGAGGCGGGGAAACACCTGGGCGGTGAGGTCTTGCACGACGCGATTTGCGCTGGCTCCTCGGACCTGCGGGTCGATGTCGGCAGAAACTGTGACGGCGCGACGGCGATCCGCCCGCCGGATTGTGGAATAGCCGCGCCCGAACTCGGCTTCGGCGACGGCAGAGAAGGGCGCTTCGGCTCCATCGGCCAGGCGGATCTTCATATCCTCGAGGTTGGCCAGGGAAATGCGCTCATCGCGGGGATAACGGACCATGACTTTGACCTCATTGCGACCGCGTTGAAGACGCTGAGCCTCCTCGCCGTAAAAAGCCTGACGGACCTGGCGGGCCAGATTGACCTGGCGCAGTCCCAAGGCTTCGCCGGCGGGAAGGATCGAGAGTTTGATCTCTTGTTTGCCTTCACGATGGCTGTCGGAGATATCGATAACCCCTTCGTATTCGGATAGGGCGGCTTTTACTTCGCGGGAAACTTTCTCCAGAATTGCGAGGTCATTGCCGGAGAGTTCCAGATCGATGGCGTTGCCGCCGGCCTCGGATTCCTTGCGAAACTCGAGCTGCAGAGCGCCGGGTATCGGTCCGGTGAGTTCGCGCCATCGGGAGATGATGGCGTCGGCGGAGACCTGGCGGTCCTTGGCCGGACTCAATTCGAGGGTGACTTCGCCCAGGTTTTCCTCGAGGCCGGGCTGACCCACCGCCTCGAAGCCGGTGCGGAAGGGTTGGGCGCCGACGCTGGCGAGGACATGGACGATGGCTGAGGATCCGTCCTCGGCGCGGAACTCCTCGGCCAGGGTGCGGGTGGCGTTTTCGATTCGCGCAACCGCCTCCGCAGTGAACCGCACGGGCGAGCCGCTGGGCATGGTGAGTTTTGCCGATACGATCTCGGCTTCGACGTCGGGGAAGAATTTGAATTTGATCCAGCCCGCGGCGACGAAGACACAGGTCACGGCGAAGAGCCCGGTAAAGGCGGACATGACCACATAGCGGCGATGCAGACAGAAGTGGAGAGCGGGGCGGTAAACGCGGTCGACGAAAACTTCCAGGCCGTCGGTGAAGAGGCGGCGGAAACGGGTCACCGGGCCAGCCGGCCGGTTAGGGTCGAGGCGGGGCAGGAGAGCCAAGTGGGCGGGCAGGACCAGTTTAGATTGGGCTAGGGACACGAGGAGAGTCGGAATAACCACCAACGGAATGTTTCGCCAGATTTTTCCACTTACGCCGCTAACGCCCAGCATGGGAAGGAAGGCGGCCACCGTGGTGAGGACACCGAAAATGACGACGACTCCGACCTCATGCGTGCCGGCAGGGGCGGCGATCTTAGGATCTTCACCGAGACGCATGCGGCGAAAGACGTTTTCCCCGACGACGATGGCGTCGTCCACGACGATGCCGAGGACGAGAATGAAGGCAAAGAGAGAGATGAGGTTGATGGATATGCCGGCAAAAGGCATGAAGAGGATGGCTCCGGCGAAGGCGACGGGAATACCGAGGGCGACGAGGAAGGCGAGGCTGGGACGCAGGAAGAGGGCGAGGACTATGAAGACGAGGACGAGACCGAAGAGACCGTTTTTGGCCAGGAGCCTCATGCGGCCTTCGAGGTAGATGGAGGTGTCGTTCCAGATCTGGAGTTGTACTCCTTCGGGAAACATCCGGGGGGCGTCGTGGATGAATTCTTTGACGAGTTTGGTGATCTCCAGGGTGTTTTCCTCGCCGCTGCGAAATACATTGACGAGGATGGCGGGCCGGCCGTCGATCCGGGTGGAGACGACGCTGTCTTCGAATCCATCGACGATTTCGGCGACTTCACCCAGGCTGACGCGGGATCCGTCCGGCCGGGTCAAGACGGTGACGGAGGCGAATTCATCGGCGGAATAGCGTTTGGCGGCGCTGCGAAGGAGAATCTCGCCGGAGGTGGTGCGGACTGAGCCTCCCGGCAGGTCGAGCGAGCTGTTGCGCACGGCGTTGGCTACCTGCTCGAAGGTCAGTCCGTATTCGCGCAGGGTTTGCTCGGAGACTTCGATGGAGATCTCGTAGTTCTGGACGCCGGCCAGCTCGACGCGGCTGATTCCATCGAGGGCGGAGATTCCATCGCGAACGCGCTCAGCGAACTGCCGGAGAGTCCAATCGTCCGTGTTGGCGGAGACGGCGACGCTGAGCACTTGGCTTTTGATCAGCAATTCCTCGAGTACGGGTTCCTCGGCTTCTTCCGCGAGGTTTTGAATGGCGTCGATCCGGGTTTTAAGATCGTCCATAACTTCCCGGGTGTCGGCATCGCTGCGGACTTCGACAAACACGGCGCCGTTGGATTCGGTGGCGATGGAAGTGACTCGCTCGATGCCGTCGACCGCTTCGATGGCTTCTTCGATAGGAACGACGATGCCGTTCTCCACTTCTTCGGGCGCGGCGTTGGGGTAGGGCACTTGGACGAGGACCATATCGACCTCGGTTTCCGGAAAGATCTCCTTTCTGAGCCGGGGCCAGGTCGTGATTCCGCCCAGCAGAATCGTCAGCATGAGAAAATTGCCGGCGACGTGATTGCGGGAGAACCAGTAGATGAGACCCTTCATGGGCGAGAGACGGGAGACGGGAATCAGAAATCCGAAGTGGTTTCGTTAGCAATGGAGGGTATGGGCACGACCGGCATTCCGTCGGTCACGCCCTCGAGAAAGGTGATGCACAGCCGTTCCCCTTCTTGCAGTCCTTCCGCCAGGACGACGCCGGCGGGGTCCCGCCAGCGGATGGAGACGTCGCGGAAGCGGAGCCGGTTGGAGTCGTCGATGACGAGAACCTGGCTGTCGTTGCGCAGGGCGCGCCTGGGGATACGGATGATGTTGGAAAAGGCCATCCCTTCTATACGGGCCTGAACGAAAAGGCCCGGCCGGAGAAGCTGTTTGGGATCGTTGTCGTGTGCTTCCAGATTGAGCCTGGCCACCAGGCGGATGGAACGGCTGGTCCGGTCGATGGCCCCTTCGCTACGGACGATGGCCGCCGGCCACCGAAACTCCGATCCCCCTACTGGAGCGCTGAGTTGAACGGCGGGGCCGGTGTTGCCGGTGGGCGGGTGGAGGAAAATATAATCGTCGAGCGAAACAGGAAGGCGGGCCTCGAGCACGCGCGAAGCGTAGATGTCGGCTAGGGGGGATCCCGCAGTGATGTAGGCGCCGATGTCCGTGTGGGTGGCGATGATGCGTCCCGTGTAGGGAGCGCGGACTTCACAGCGTTCGAGATCGTGTTCGGCCTTGCGCAGGGCAGCTTCAGCCGCGGCGAGCTTGGCCGCAGCGCTTTCACGATGCGGAATGCGCAGAACGAGATCTGCAGGAGCGCCGCCGCGGCCGAGCTTTTCCCAATCGCGGCGGGCCTGATCTCCCCGCGCCTTCTCTGTTTCCAGCGCGAGACGCGCGTCTTGCAAAGCGGCATGGGCTTGAGAGAGGGCGGCCTGATAATCGGAGGAATCAATCTCGAGCAGGATGTCGCCGGTCTGAAAGCTTTCTCCCGCCAGAAAGGAAGGGGCGACGCGATCGACGCGTCCGGAAACTTCGGCGGCGAGAGTAGACTCCGTGACCGCTTCGACGATGCCCTGGGACTTCACGTAGACTTGATAGTCCTCACGCTGGACCGTCTCGAACTCGACGGTGGGCAGGATCCGCGCGGGCGAAACTTTTGTGGCGGTCGGCTGGAACTTCCACAATGCGAGGGACAAGAGCGCTGCGCCTCCCAGGATGAGCGCGATCAAAATCAGGGTGCGGGAGCGAGTCATGGCTGAGCGGAGCGCTGAAGGTAGTCGCCGCCGAGAGCCAAGTGGAGGTTGACCCTGTTGTCGAGGCGTTGACGGCGGACCGTGATGAGATTCGCCCGGGAGCTGAAGAGCCGGACTTGGGCGGTGAGGACGGTCAGGATATCTCCTACCCCATCGCGGTAGTTGGACCTGGATTCAGTATCGGCTTCCGCGGCCAGTTCCACGGCTTCTTCGAGAGCGCTTTGTCTTCTCCCGAGAAAGGAATCGGCTTCCAAGGCCGTTTCCACTTCGAGAAAAGCTTGGAGGACGACCGACTGAAGCTGGGCCAACGCTTCGCGGTCTTCGGCGCGGCGCTGGTCGCGCTGCGCCAGAAGCGATCCGCCGTCGAGGATGGGTTGGACCACGTTTCCGGCCAGCGTCCATACGCCGAAATCGCTGTTGGCCAGTTGGTCGAGGTCGCTGGTGACGTTCCCCGCGCTTCCAGTTAGGGCGAGACGGGGAAAGAAAGCCCGGCGAGCTTCCTCGAGGCGCTTTCCGCTCGCGGCGAAGCGCCGTTCGGCGGCGAGGAGATCCGGGCGCCGCAGGAGGAGTTCGGAAGGCAGACCGGCGGGAGGAGTGGGCGGGACGGCGGGCAAGCTGGAGGATTCGACCACGGTGGCGGAGGGATAGCGGCCCAGCAGGATCTCGAGTTGCCGGAGGGCCAGATCGCGCTGTTCGCCGCGCAGCTCCACTTGAGCGCGCCCGTTGGCGGAATCGGATTTGGCGATGCGGAGTTGGGCGGCGACGCCGCCTTCGCTCTCGCCGCTTTCGAATCGTTCTTGCAGGACCAGCTCGGTGGCCCGGAAACTCTCGAGCGAATCATGGGAGAGCGCGAGTTGCTGGTTAGCCTCGGCCAAGGCAAACCAGGCTTTGGCGACTTGAGCCACGAGTGAGCTGCGGGCGGCCCGGTAGTCGGCGCCGGAGGCTTGAAGCTCAGCGGAGGCGGCGGAGAGGCCGGCGCGAAGGCGGCCCCAGACATCAATTTCCCAACTGAGGTCCAGGGTCGCTCCAAAGCGATTGTCGATAAAGGCAGGAGTGCTTCCGCCGGTGAACTCCTCGGGGAAACCGATGAAGTTCTGCTTCGTGCGCGAGGGATTGAAATTAACGTCGAGTTGAGGCTGGAGAGGCGCGGCGGATCCACGAACGGCGGAGGCGGCGCGGGCGACCCGGGCTTGAGCGGTATGAAGATCGGGATTGGCTTGAAGCGCCTCGTCGACAAGATTCTGCAACACGCGATCCCGGAAGCGGATGATCCAGTGGTAGTCTACTCCAGCCGCTCCATAACTGGTCGCGGCCCAAGCGCCAGGCACAGAGAGGTCGAGTTCGGCGTAACGAGAGGTGGGAGCGACAGCCGCGCAGCCGCAGGCGAAAAGGACCGCGGCGTTCAGGGTAAGTGCGCATCGGAAGGGCGGCATGGGGCGGATCTGAGGCTCAGAGTTCCGGGATGGACACGGGGGCCTGCAGGCCCGCGACGCAGTAATCGGCGGCGTGCTGGAGAATCTCTTCAGCGGAGGGGTTGCCGGCCCGGCCGCCGGTGACTTGAGCAAGAGCCTCGCGGTGAGAGAAGGTGTGGGCGAAGACGCCAAAGGTGAAGTGGAGGCGCCAGAGGATGAGATGCTCAGGCAGCGCGGGAAGGGAACGTTGAAGAGCGAGAGAAAAACGGCGGGAGACTTCCTGAAAGAGCGGCGTGACGGATTCCGGGAGACGATAACCGCGGTCGCTCATGAAGCGGCCCATGAGCTTAAAGAAGAGTTTTTCGGAAAGCTCGCTTTGGCGAATCATCGAGAAGACGGGCCCGATGAAGGCGAGGACGAGAGGGCGGAGCGGGACGAAGCCGGAGGGGCCGGCGAGGCGTTCTTCGTTGTCGAGAAGGGCGAGGCGCTGGTGATTGATGGGGGATACGTAACGGGCGATGACGGCGTCGATGAGGGCTTCCTTGGAACCGAAGTGATAGTGGACGGAGGCGAGATTGGCCTTGGCCTGACGGGTGAGGAGGCGAAGGGAGACGGAATCGAAGCCGTGGGAGGCGAAGAGGACTTCGGCGGCCTCGAGGAGGCGGAGCCTGGTGGACGGATCACGGGCTTGGGAAGGGGCGGGCACGTTTTTCAAACAGACGTTTGAACGGGTACGGCCCTCCGGTCAAGCCGCCTTTGCCGGCTTGGAACGGCCGCAAGGCCGATCTGGATGGGTCCTTTCCAACGGGCCCTCTAGGCGCCGGCCGCCGGGGACGGCGCTCAGGCCTGGTCTGACGATTCGTCCGGGTCTCGTGGAGGGACTTTTATTGGGCCGGCACAGGCTCCGCTGCGATGCGGAGCTGCCGCACGGTGTAGCCCTTCTTTTCCAGCAATTCGATGACGCTATCCTTGCCGACCAGGTGCCCCGTGCCGACCACGACCATCACATCTTTGTCCTCTTCGCTCAGCATCGGCTCGATCTTCTCGATCCAACTGCGGTTGCGGTCGATCAAAAGGACTTCGGCCAGCTCTGGGAAATCCTCGAGACCCTCGTTCATCGCCGCGGCTACGCCCTCGGCATCGCCTTTCTTCCAGCGCTCGACCAATTTCTCGAAGAACTCCTTTGTCTTTCCGAGGTTATCCAAGGTGTAACGGACCATTTTGTCGTTCTCTTCCTTGTTGAACTGATTGAGGAGTTTCATCTGGAAATCCCAGGTTTCCAGGCCGCCGGTTTCCTTCCTGTCGGCGACGGCGCGTTGGTAGAGATGCATATCCAGTCCAAGATCGGGACGGGCGCCCATTTCCATGAGTTCGAGTTGACCGAGCATGATCGCGAGGAAACCGGGGCGAATTTTGTCGACGTCAGGCATCAGAGCGAAGAGTTGGTGCCCTTGGAGGCCTTTGACTAAAGCTTGGTAGGTTTCTGGGGACAGCTCGGTCTTCAGGCTTTGACCCGGTTCTGTGTACATGGCCATTTGCATGACTTGTAAGGCGATGGCCGGGTCGTTGATCTTGTCCGGAGGGGCCTCGAACCAGATTTTTTCCGACTTTTTGTAGGCGTCATCATAGGGTTGAGGCAACGGATAGTCCTTTTCGGTAAGGAGATGCATGGACCCGGCCAAATAAACGGTATTGGCTTTGCCCGCGACTTCCCAGACGCAGCCGGGATGGTCTTCGGCGGCGCGAGACTGGATGGACCCGGCGATGAGGGCGAAGAGGCTCAGCAATCCGGTGAGCGGGAGGAGACGTTTCGTGAGCATGATCGAAGTGGCTTGGAGATGTAGGCGGCGGGGTTGCTGGCCCGCCAGACTGCTGGCAGGAGCAAATGGGGACCGCCAGGAAGCTCGCGCAAGTGCGCATCGATGCAAGGGCGCAAACAGTTGCTCTTCGAGGGAATCGGGGTTCTCGTACACGTCTCAACCGCGGAGTTGCTGAGGAGGGGGCTCCGGAGGACTTACGGGGCCGGACGGGGGAGGCGCCTCCCGCCTGAGTCGAAAAAAGGCTTTAAGCAATGCGGCGGATTCCTTCGCTAGGACTCCGGAGGTGATCAGGCAGTGATGATTGAGGGGAGTATTCTGGAGAAGATTGATGAATCCTCCGGCGGCGCCGCTTTTTTCATCGGGGCAACCGAAGATGACGCGGCGGATGCGGCAATGCACGATGGCTCCGGCGCACATGGGACAGGGTTCTTTGGTGACGAAAACATCGCAATGGGTGAGCCGCCAGTCGCCGATGGCGCTTTGGGCCTGGGTGAGGGCCAGCATTTCTGCGTGGGCAGTGGCGTCGCGGAGGAGTTCGACCTGATTGGCGGCCCGGCCGATGATGTGACCTTCATGGACGACGACGGCGCCGACCGGAACTTCTTCTTGGCGGAAGGCCTTGCGGGCTTCGCGCAGAGCCTGGCTCATGAAGAACTGATCGCTGGAACGGTCGATGGAATCTTGAGCGGGCGGGTCATCGTCGGGTTCGATCATTTCGGTGGCGGCGCGGGCCGCGGGCAGCATAGTCCGGGGGAATGAGTGAAGCCAGTTCCCGCATAGTGGTTCCGTCGCTCTTGGCTGCGGATCACGGCCGTCTTGGCGAGGAAGCGGTGCGGGCGTTGGAGGCTGGGGCAGATTGGCTGCACGTCGACGTGATGGACGGCCATTTCGTGGACAATCTTTCTTTTGGGCCAGGGATCGTCCGGGGAGTGGCGAAGGCGGCGGGGGCGGCGTATCTGGACGTGCATTTGATGATGGTGCGGCCCGACCGCTATTGGCCGGCTTTTGCCGAGGCGGGGGCGGGCGGAATCACGGTGCACGTGGAGGCGGAGCACGACGCGGCGGAGACGCTGCGAGCGATTCGCGGGAGTGGATGCCGGACGGGGCTGGCCCTGCGGCCTGCGACGCCTTTCCGGGCGGCGGAACCCTTTTTGGCGGAGATAGACTTATTGTTGGTGATGACGGTGGAACCGGGTTTTGGAGGGCAGGCTTTTCTGCTGGAGATGCTTCCGAAGATCGCGGCGGCGAAAGCGGCCCGAGAGCGACTGGGATTAGGCTATGATATCGAGGTGGATGGGGGAATCGATCAGGCAAGCGCAGCGGAAGCGGCGCGGGCTGGGGCCAATGTGTTGGTGGCGGGTTCCTCGTTGTTCCAGGCGCCGGATATGGCCGTGGCGATCCGGGAATTGCGGGAGGCGGAATGATTTGCCCTGCCACGTTCCCTCCGGGCAAGGGCTCAGCCTGTGAAAGAACATCGCGAGGAATACGCGTATCGGAATAAACCTGCCGCAAACAGTGCGATCACAGCGGCGCTGCGCCGGTGACCTCGAAATGGCGCTAACAGGGCTGCAGCTCCGCCCAACGCGACTGCGTACTGAACCCGGAAATGGGAACACAGATCCGCCAACCAGTGCACACTCCCGAGAAAGCCCACGATGCTCGCACAGGCGGTAAGCGTAGCTGCTGAAGTGAGCAGCCCGGCGGGCGAAATGCGCAAGCGAAACACGCTCGATGAAACCTCATTCCGCACGGGCGCGTGTTCAGATGCAGGTTCGTTCACGGCTCGGGCTCGCTGATGGGAAATGCGATCGAATACGGTTCGTGGCAATTGATTAGCGTGCTCGCCGGACGAATTGTCTCGGGCTTTCAGCCCTCAAGATGAACGGATTACGAAACCCCGGGGCGTTGCCCCGGGCTGGAGTATATCGCGCCTTTGGCGCTTTCTACGGGCTGAAAGCCCTGCACACAAGCCAGAGTGTGGCACGTTTTGACCCGTCGCTATGCTCGCCGGCCCCGGCGGACCCTCGAGGCCGTACCGGCTTGAATAGCGGTCGACGAATTAGCGTTCCGCGCTTAGCTTCGAGCCATGAACCCCGCGCGCAACCCGCCCCAAAGGGAGTGGACGGAGTCCGGCCTGCAGGCGCTTCCCGATGACGGGTTCATTCACGAGTTGGTCAACGGCGAGCTGATCATGAGGCCGAAGAACAATTTCTTTCACGGCTGGATTTGCACCCGCTTGAGCGCCGTGTTGACCCAGTTTGCCGCGGAGCACCGGCTCGGCGTGGTGCTCGACTCCAGCACAGGCTTCTGGATGCAGAACCGCAATTGCCGCGCTCCCGATCTGTCGTTCGTCTCCAAGGCCCACCTGCGCGAATTGAACTTCTCGCTACGTTCCAACACGTTCTTTCCCGGAGCGCCTGACTTGGCGGTGGAAATCCTCTCGCCGCACAACACGCGCGCTGAGATGGACGACCGCTTGCGCGATTTCTTCGCCAGCGGAGCCCGGCTCGTCTGGGTCATCAACCCGGAAACAGAGAGCGTGGAAATCTGCCGCTCCCTATCCGCCCGGCAACTCACTGCCAGCGGCGGTTTTTTAGATGGTGAGGACGTGCTGCCCGGTTTCCGCTTCGCCATCGTCGATTTGTTCCGGGAGATGGATTGGGAGTGATTTCTCGCGGGTACCCGCTCCGCGTAAAGGACTGCGCGATGGCTTTGGTCAGCAACACCTAGGCCATCGACGCTGAGCGTGGGCAGTGACTGGCCCGGAGAAAGTTGGCTCCGGCCCTAACCCCTCGCTCACACGGCGATGGGAGACCATCCGCTACACGCCTCGGCTCAGGCGGTTCTCGGATATCAAATTCCACACCAGACGGCGATGTTCGAATTCCGTTCGCGTGTAAAGCTGCGCCTCTATTCTGGACATCACCAAGCGCCTTCCTCCATAAGCGACTGGCGAACCAGTACAGCGTCCATGCGGTTCATTTGAAGGAGATGAATTGTGACGCGACCGATCGGCGTAAGACCAATCACCCTGGGACCGTCCCAGACGAAATGCTCGTGCCATACATGGCGTCTTGGATGAAACAACCTCACCATTTCTCCGGTCGCAGGGTCGAGGCTCGAGAGGTTTGGTCCTTTCTGCTTGTTGCAGCGCAAGCACGACAGCGCCAGGTTCTCCGTTGAAGTCGGGCCGCCGTGCTGTTCGGGAATGATGTGGTCTATCTGGAATCTCAGTTGGGCATACTCTTCCGGGAACTGGCAGTACTCGCATCGGCTCTTTGCGCGTCACCGGATCTCGTCCCTAAGGCGACGATCCATGCCCGTCAACCGGTCAAGCCGGCGCGTTTCAGGGACACGCGGGCCTTCGACTTGAGGAAGTCCAGGGCACTGCCTACTGCTAGATAGTCGTCCAGTTCGCGCTCCTGTTCTGCCGTGAGTGTTCCGGCGCGTGCCTGAGCAGCTAGCTCGTCCGCGCGATCGAGATCGGCTGGCGACAGATCAAGCCGCAGGATCGCTCGCGCCTCCTCCGGCGCTAGGTCACCCGACTCCGGTTTGATCGCGCGCTTCCAAATCGCGACCGCGGAATGCTCAGTTGGTGAGATACCCATGCTCACTGAATAGTCCCACGAGCCAGGCATTTCAAGGGCGAGAACTCCCGATCACGGGGGCGGGGGAGGGGAGAAGACTTTTCTTTGATCCGCTTTCCAGCCTCTCCCATCAACAGGCCACATTCTACTCCTCTAACGCCTCAAGCGCAGCCGTCAGCAGCTCATAAAGGCGGAATTGCTCTTCACAGTCGATCACCCAATCTCGCCCCGGACCGGCGGCATCGGGCTCTCCTCGCACCCACCCGCCACGGCCGCCACAGGCCGGCGGCCCATGAAATACGTCTCGATCGTTCCGGATCTCTGGTTGGGGCGGTCAGGCTTCGCCGGGACCGGGCAGACCGCCGGTGAATTTGGCGTCTTCGGCGGCGTGTCCCGCCAGCACTTCCGCTTTGTAGCCGCCTCTGGTTTTGAAGTAGAAGATGAGACTCAGGTAGACGAGCAGCATGACGAGTGGAAAGATGGTGACTTTGGCGAGGGCCCGTTGTTTGGCCACGGCCGACAAGTCATTGACCTCCGTTTTCTGTTCCTCGGGCAGCGTCGCCACTTTTGCCTCGTCGACACCGGAGTAGCCGCCCAGGAAGTAGGTGTTCTGGGTGGAAATCGTTTCGTAGACGCCGGGCAAGCTTTCCTGAAGGGAGTTCTGCACGGATTTCTCCTGCATAGCTCCGATGAGGGGTCCGCCGATTATGCCGACAGTCAGCATGCCGATTCCGGCGATGGCGTTGAGGGTGAGGGCGCCGCCTTTGGGGAATTGTTCGGACACGACGCCGAGCATGGTTGGCCAGAAGAAAGTCTTGCCGACTCCGTAGAGAGTGGCGGCGGCGAAAATGAAGAAGAGGCCATAGGCTCGGGAGAGGGCGAGAAGCCCGAAGAGCGCCAAGGCCGAGCTGACGGCGAGCAATCCGAGAGGGCTGAGCTTGTGCACGATGGGACCGGCGAAGAAGCGCAGAACCATCATGATCACCGCGGTGTAGACGACGACCCAAAGCGGGTTCTGGCCGGCTTCCTTGAGCGGTCCTTCCATGATGCCGGTGATGGCGCCGTCGGTTCCGAGTTCCGTGGTGGCGAGCGGCATCATGACCAGGCAAAGCAGGATAAGCATGGGGCGTCCGAGAGAGCGGCAGTAGATGCCGTAGGCCACCACGGTGGCGATGATGAGGGTCCAGACCACCCACGTCTTCCATTCGAACACAAGACCGAGTTGTTTGACTATAAGGAACGTGGCAATCGCGGCGCCGAGGACGCCGAATTCGGCCAGCATTTCCCGGTAACTGGCGCCGCCGGCCACGCGCTCATTGAGGGGAAACTTGGCCCGGATGAGCATGACCAGATAAATCAAGGCGGGGAGGGCGATGACGTAGACGAGGATCCGCCAGTCCTGAGCGACCTGGGTTCCGAGGACGATGGTAATGACTCCACCCAGGAAAAGGCCTCCGGGCCACCCGGCGTGGAGGATATTGAGCCATTTGGTCTTTTCTCTGCGAAAGAGAGTGGCGACGACAGGGTTGATGAACGATTCGACGGTGCCGTTGCCCAGGCCGAGGATAATCGAGCCCCAGGTGAGGTATTTGAGGCCTTCGGCTCGAGCGGCGTCGAGGGCGGCGCCTTCGAGTATTCCGGTGCTGGGATGAATCAAACCATAGGCCTTCAATGCCATGAAGGCGTAAGCGGCGTAGCACAGGAAACTGAAGATCATCGCCACGCGGTAACCGATCTTGTCGATGATCAGGCTGAAGAGAATGATGGAAATGGCGAAAGGCCAAATGCCCGCTCCGAACAGAACCTGGGCCTGGACTTTATCGAGGGCGAACTCTTGGGGCCATAAGTTGGGCGTATTGACGAGGAAAGTCCGGGTGATGAAAGCGAAAGCGGTGGCGATCAGGGCGATGAAACAGCCCCAGAACAAAAACTTGTCCTGCTTGGAATGGGAGTCGGATTGGGCAGTGGCAGTGGCGCTCATGCGTGGGTGGGGGGTTGGAGCCGAAAGAGACCTTGGTTGACGGGCAAAATTCTCTGCGATGGGAGGGTTTACGGGAATTCCAGGTCCGGGCGAAAAAGGGGGTCCTCCCGGGCAGGGGAGTGCTGTATCATGATTGGGTATGGAGGCGAAAGGATTTTTTTCCTGTTGGGCGGGGCTGTTTGCCTTCGCTGGGGTCGCACTGGGAGCCTTTGGCGCTCATGCACTTAAGGAAAATCTCGAAGCCGCGGGATCAGTGGAGACTTGGAGGACGGCCGTGTTTTACCAATTGATCCACGCGGTGGCGCTGCTGGCCTGGGACGGGCGGCGGGACCTTCCCCGGGGCGCAGGGTGGTGTCTCGTGGCGGGGGTGATTCTGTTCAGCGGCAGCCTTTATTGCCTTTCGTTGGGCATCTTGCGGCCGGTGATGGGTCCCCTCACGCCGGTGGGAGGCTTGCTGCTGTTGGCCGGTTGGGTCTGGATGACGGTGCGTGTGTGGCGGGGCGTTGGGAAAGGGGATGCGTTCAAGCGAGTCTTGTGATTGGGTGCGGAGATGCACAATTCTCCGGGCTCTGCGGAGGAAGTGGATTCCGCAACTGGCCGGGTTGCGGTCTCCTGGGACGGTCTGGCGCGCCGGGCGGGCCGGCGTCTGGTTTTGATTGCTTGGTTCAGGGAGTGCCGGCGCTGGTTGATTTGGGCGGCGATTGCCGCGGGCGGCACAGCCCTTGCGGCCGGCTGGCTGGGAGGGGGTTTGGCAGCACGGCTGGCCTGGGCAGGGTTGGTTATGGGTGGGACGGCGGCGGGGCTGCTTCTGGCGGCGGCGTTGCGCCGTCCCGGACCCGCGCGGGCCCTGGCGGCATGGGACCGGGCGGCGAACGGGCGCGGTCTGCTGCTCTCGGCTTGGTCGTTCGCAGGGAGGAATCCCGCTGGGGCTGGAGTTGCCGGGGAGGCATTGCACCTGCGACGGGCGGAGGCGGCGGCGCCGGAGGCTGTGCGTTCGTTGCCGCGGATTTTGCCCCTGCCGCGGCCGGGCTGGAGGCTGCTGTGGCTCGCCGCGCTGGTTGCCGGCGCGGCGGTTCCGTTTTCGCGCTCAGGGAGTTCGGATCCGGACGACCGCGCCTTGGGCGAGGGAACGGCGGAGGCGGCGCTGCGGGAAGGGATGCGCTTGGAGATGGCGGCGGAAGTGCTGGAGGCGATCGAGGAAGAGCCCGATCCCGGGGCGGAAGAGGCGCGGCGCCGGGCGGCGCAAGAGCTGGCGGGAGCGGTGAAAACTCTCGAAAACGCGGAAGGGAAAACGGCGCGCGCTTTGTTGTCGGAACTGGAGGCGCGCGCCGGAGCGCTCGAGGAATTGGCGCGTGGATTGGCGGACAACACCGCCTGGTTATCGCCTGAGGTCGTGGCCGAACTGCGGCGGCATGTCGATACCGGGGATTTGGCCGACGCTATCGACGCGAAGAGGGCAGAACCGGCTGCAGAAGAAAGCGAGCGGCTCGCCACAGGGCTGGATGCCGGCGCCGGCACGGAGAGCGGAGGACTCCCGGGCCGGTTGGGAGACGCGCTGCGGACGAGTTTGGCGCGGGCTGTTCCCGAGGATCGCGAGCGCATGGTGGGCCAGCATTTGTTCAGTGCGGAATCGAAACTGGCAGCGCTGCGGGTCCGCGAGGCGGCGGGAGAGTTTCGGGCGCTGGCGGACGCATTTCGGCGTTTGGCAAAGCGCTTGGAAGGGCGCAAACGCATGGAGGATTTGGCAGAAGCGGTGCGCGAAGCGGGCAGCGCTGTGGCCGGACCGGATGGAGCGGTCGGCCCCCTGCAAACCACGGAAGCACCGGCTGCGGGGAGCGAAGGCGCCGGGGAGAGCGGGGCAGGTCAAGGGCTGGCCGAAGGCGAAGCGCAGCCGGGGCTCTCGGTGCTTCCTGCCCCGGGCCCCGAAGACGAGGGCCGGCCGCTGCGCCTGGGTAGCGGCGCGCGCAGCACGGACGAGGGGGAATTGTCGCCGGGAAGCGAAAAGGCCTTTGTGTTTGGTGAGGATGACGAGGAAGGCGAGCTGGGCGCGCCAGACGGCATGCTGCTGGCGCCCATACCTGGCGCCGCCTTGTCTTCAGGCTCAGGGACGACTCCGGGTTCCGCTGCGAACCCGCCCGATCCGAATGCGAGTTCCGCCTCTGTAGCGGAGGCCGCACAGACAGCCGTGGTCGACGTCGAGGAAAGCGGCTCCGGCGGCTCGAAGACGCGGAAGGTGGCGGGCAATTCGGAGGCGGGAGGAGAATCAGGACCGGCTCCGGCATTATCGGGGCGGGCATTTCTCACCGTCGAGGAAGCGGCGCTCGACGATTTGCCCGTGCCGGCGGGGCGGAGGACGGAGATCCGGCTGTATTTTGAGGAGTTGAAACGGCGGCTGGACGGCGGGCAGTGATGCCGCAGAGTGGGAGCGCGCGCTGCGGCGCCCGGTTTATGGAAGAGAAAGCGATCGAAGACCAGTTTGCGGAGTTCGCCGAAGGATTTCAACGTCTGAAGAAGGAGATTCAGAAGGCCATTGTCGGCTACGACGATCTCATCACCGACGTTTTGACGGCGATGTTTTGTCAGGGTCACGTGCTGTTGGAGGGCGTGCCTGGGCTGGGCAAGACCTACTTGGTGCAGGTGGTTTCCCGGGTCATGGGTCTGGAACCGGGTCGCGTGCAATGCACGCCGGATCTCATGCCTGCAGACATTCTCGGGACCCAAATCGTCAATGAGGATGAGCACGGGAGAAAGATTTTTCATTTCGAGAAGGGCCCGGTGTTTCGCAACCTGCTTTTGGTGGATGAGATCAATCGGGCCACGCCGAAGACGCAGGCGGCCTTGCTGGAGGTGATGCAGGAGTGCGCGGTGACCTCGGGAGGGCAGACCTACCGGCTGCCGAGCCCTTTCTTTGTGTTGGCGACGCAGAACCCGATGGAGATGGAAGGGACCTACCCGTTGCCGGAGGCACAGTTAGACCGCTTTTTGTTCAAGGTGCGGGCTCTGTTTCCGGATCGTGAAGCGCTGGTCGAGATTTCCCGGCGCACGACCGGTCCGGCGCAAGCGAATTTGGAAACGGTGTTGACGTCGGAGGAGGTGCTGCGTTTTCAACGCATCGTGAGCGAGGTGGGGGTGGCGGATCCGGTGGCGGCGTATGGAGCCGACCTGGTGTTGGCCACCCATCCTCACAAAGGGCAGGAGGCAACGGATTTGCGGCGGTATGTGGCCTACGGCGCCAGTCCCCGTGGACTTCAGGCTTTGGTGCGGGGGGGCAAGGTCCGGGCGCTCTTGGACGGACGCGCCGCGGTCGCTTTCGAAGACTTGCGCGACGTGGCGCTGGCGGCGTTGCGGCATCGGGTGATTCTCAACTTCGAAGGGGAAGCCGAAGGGATCGACGTGGACACACTCTTGCGTGGGCTGATAGACCGGACCCCGGAAGCGGGGGACGGACGCCTCTACCGGATATCGTGATGGCCGGCTCCGACGACGGGGAAACGCTATTCGATCCCGCCTTCTTGCGGAAGCTCCGGACGTTTCATTTGCGGCTCCGGCGAAGGCGAGCCCTCCAGCGCAGGGGCCAGCAGTCGACTCCCGCGACTGGATATACGCGGGAATTCCGGGACTACCGTTCCTACACGGCGAAAGACGATTACCGGGCCGTGGACTGGACCCTTTACGCTCGCCTGGGCAGGCTTTACATCCGGCTCTATGAGGAAGTGCAGGAGCTGCATGTGCATGTTCTGGTGGATCGCAGCGGTTCCATGGCGCGTCCCTATCCTGAGAAACGGTTGGCCGCGTTGCGGCTGGCGGCGGGGCTGGCCTACCTGGGACTCGCGGGACGCCATCGCGTTTCCCTTTATGGCTTGGGAGACCGGGTGGAAGGGCTGACGCGTCCTCTGGAAGGGCTGGGCTCGCTACGCGTGGTCTTGGACGCCCTGAGCGGCTTGGAGTTTGGAGGGCAGACCGACTTGCCGGGCGCGTTCAGCCGTTTCCGGCCGCCGCGGGCGCGTTACGGAATCTTCTTTATCATATCGGATTGCTTTGGACGGGATCCGGCCGGGGCGGATGCGGCTTTGGGCCGAGCTTCGGCGTGGCCGGGAGAGAAGCATGTGATTCAGATCCACCATGCCGCGGAAGCCTCTCCGGAAGCGGAAGGGGAACTGCTTTTGGCCGACGTGGAAACGGGGGAACGGCGCAGGGTATGGTTCACCGCAGCGGACCGGGAACGCTACGAACGGCGCTTTGATGTATTTTGTCAGGACTGGCGGCGCGGCTGCGCGATGCGGCAGATGGAACATCTGGTCTGGCGGGTCGATGAACCGTTCGAGGGATTCTTTCTCAGGCTCTTGGCGCGAGGTTCAACCTTGGTGGAACGGTGATGAGGGCGGTGCGATGATGCGGGCAGGACATCCGCAATGGTTGTGGTTAAGCCTCTTGGCCGGAGTGGCTTTGCTGCTCTACTTGTTCCGGCGACGGGCGCGGGCGGTGGAGGTCAGCACCTTGCTGTTCTTTACGGCGCCGGCGGCGGACCGCCGCGAAGCCGCCTGGCTCCGGCATATTCGAAAGTGGCTTTCCTACCTATTGACGGCGGCGGTCATCATGTGCGGAGTGTTGGCTTTGGCCCGGTTGAGTTGGAATCCTTCGGGAGATCCTCCTGGTCCGGTCCTCTTGCTGGTCGACCGTTCGGCATCGATGGACGCCCGGCGGGCGGGCGGCTTGACGCTTTGGGAGGAGGTCCAGCGCGAGATGTCGGAACGTATCGAGGCCTTGCCGGACGGCGTGCCGGTTTCTGTAATCGCCTATGACGCCCGGCCGGTGTTGGTCCAACCGCCGACCACGAGCCGGCGGGAAGTGAAGGAGACGCTCGGACGCTTGCAACCTCGGGTTCTGCCGGGAAACGCCGCCGCGGCAAGGGCCTTTGCGGCCTTGCATGCGGGGCCTGGCTCGGGGGCGGAGATTTGGCACGTCACCGGCGCGGTGGAAGGACCCGGAGATAGCGCGGTTGATGAAGTGCGGATAACGCCGGAAGGGCCGGCGGCGGCGAATGCGGGGATCACGGCGGTTTCTCTGCGGTCGCGCCCGCTGCAGCCGGGAGAGCGTGATCTTTTTGTCAGGGTCGAGGCGCACGGAAAGGGAATGGCTGGGGGCTCGGCGCCGGTGCGTTTGGAGATCCGGGTCAACGGCGGTTTGATGCAACTGCGAAATCTGGAGATTCCTTGGGGTGGCTCGGAGGCGTTGGTGGTGCCGTTGCGGTTGGGCGCGGGATCGCGCTTGGAGGTCTTGGCGCACATGGAAGGGGACGCTCTCGCCGCCGACGACCGGGTCGAAGTGTGGGTTCCTGAGGAGAGACCGCGTCAAGTTGCCTGGGTATCTGAGGATCCCGATCCTTTTGTCGAGATAGCGCTGGCGGCCATCGCTTCTGCCGGGCGGCTCGGTTTCGTGCGAATGAAACCGGCGGACTGGGACGCCGGGGACACGCGGTGGAGTTTGTTGATCTGCGACGGATGGTTGCCGGCGGAGAGGCCGGGGATTCCGGCTGTGGTCATTGATCCTCCGCAGAGCGCCGGCTGGCTCGATGTCCTGCGGCTCGAAGGACCCCAGCCGAGGGATGTGCTGCGGGTGGCGGCGGCGGAGCATCCGGTGCTGTTCCGGGTGGTCTCGGGGAGGGCCGGAGTGGCTCAGACAGCGCGCGTGACTCCAAGACCGGGACTCGAACCGCTCTGGTTAGCGGGAGACGATCCCGTCTTGTTAGCCGGGTTGGATCAGGGCGGGCCCCTGGTGATCCTGGGGTTTTCTCCGCGACGGTCCGATCGTCTTGCGTTCAGCGCCGTGTTTCCTTTGTTGCTGGGCAATGCGCTCTATTGGTGCGCGGGCTGGGCGGAGCCGGACTCTAGCGAAGGCGCGGCGGTGTTGGCCACCGGATCGATCCTGGAAAGCGAAGATCCGGGGCGGGCGCCGGCTTCATTACGCTGGATCAGGCAAAACGGCGCGGCGGCTGCGGCTGAGACGAACGCGCACGTGGTGGAACTCGACCGGACCGGGTTGTGGGAGATGGCGGGAGGCCGGCGCGGGAGCGCGGCCCTGTTGTCGGCGGAGGAGACGCGGGAGGCCGCCGCCGCCGGCGGGCGGGCGGCTGGCGGGCTTCCGCTGCGCGCAGGCTGGGGCGGTGCGACGGCGGTATTGCTGGCCGCGGCCCTGGGATTGTTGTTGTGGGAAAGTTGGTTGTTTCATCGCCGGGGGGTCTATTGACCGGCGTGTTCCCGCCTTACTAGCACTGTCGTGACCTTCGCTCATCCCTGGCTGTTGTTGCTCGCCATTCCGGGCTTGAGCTTTCTACTCTGGGCAGGACGAGTCAGCCGGCATCCGATGGGTTCCGGGCGCCGGCGGCTTCTCTTGGCGCTGCGGGCTGTGGGAGCGCTCTTGATGCTTTTTGCTTTGGCGGCGCCGGCGATGCGGCTTCGGGTGGATCGCCAAGCGGTCGTGGTGGTCTTGGACCACTCGCGCAGCCAGGGTTTGGGCGGCATCCGGCGCGCGCATGAAGCTGCCGAAACTCTGATGGATTCCCGGCGAGGATTCGCCGCATGGGAACGGGTTATCGCTGGGAGCCGGCCGCGGAGGGCGACGGATGCGGGTATTTCGCTGCAAACCGAGGATCTCGAAACCGAGCTGGCGGCGAATGGAGACGGCAGCGATCTCGGAGCGGCGCTGGACCTGGCGCTGGGAGTGTTTCCCGCCGGGACGGGCCGGCACGTGGTTTTGGTTACCGACGGCCATGAGACGAGCGGCGATCTGCTGGCGGCCGCCGGCAGGGCCGCGCTGAGCGGAGCGTTGGTGCACGCCGTAGCGGTGGCGGGGGACATGCAGGACGATGTGCGGGTGGAGAGCTTCGAGGCCAATCCGGCGAGGCTGAGCGAAGGGGCGACGGTGGAACTGACGGCTGTCGTGGCGGCGACGGCGGAGGGCAGCGGTAGATTGCGGCTGTTCGAGAACGGATTGGAAGTGGAGAGCCGGCCCTTCGAAGTCGCGGCGGGCGGGCAGTTCGACGCGGTGTTCCGAAGAAGTCCGGACCGGCGCGACGCCTATCGGTACCGGATTTCCGTGGAGGATTTCACCGGGCCGGACGAATTACCGGCTAACAATGAGAGACTATCGCTGGTGGATGTCTTGGGAACGCCTTTGCTGCTTTATGTGGAGGGCGAGCCGGGGGCGCCCGCTCCCCTTCGTGAAGCCATGACCCCGGAGGGAATTCACTTGGAAGCGCGAGCCGCTCGGGATTTTCCGCGCTCGGCGTCGGAGCTGGCGCCATACGACGGGGTCGTGTTTTCGGACGTGGCCGCCTACGATCTTCCCGACGGAGCTTTGGAGGCGCTTCGGGAATACGTGAGGGAGTTTGGGGGCGGGCTGATTATGAGCGGGGGAGGGCGGACGTTTGGCCTCGGGGGTTTTCACCGGAGCGCGTTGGAAGAGATGCTTCCGGTGCGCCTTCAGCCGCCCGACGACGAGGAGCTGCAGTCGGCCGCGTTGGCCTTGGTTATGGACCGGTCAGGATCAATGGCCGGCCAGAAGATCGAAATGTGCAAGAAAGCGGCAATGGCCACGGCGGAACTGCTGACGGGCAAGGACTTCGTCGGCGTCTACGCCTTCGATTCGCAAGCGCGGGAGGTGCTGCCCATGACCCGCGTGACCGGCATGGGGAGCATCAGGGCGCGGATCGCAACGTTGTCGGCGGGCGGCGGCACGAACATCCGTCCCGGCATGGAAAGCGCCCGGGCGGCATTGAACCGGGTCAGTGCTCGCCGCAAACACATGATCGTGCTCACCGACGGCAACACTTCGGGGCAGGACTATGAGGAGTTAGCTCGTCAATGCCGTTTGGAACGGATCACTATCTCCACCGTGGCGGTGGGCGAGAACGCCGCGGCGGAACTGCTCCAAGTCATCGCGGATGCGGGCGGAGGCCAGGCCTATCGCACGCTGGATCCGGAAACCATCACGCGCATCTTCACCCAAGACGCGATGGTCCACGTCGGCCGGTTGATTCGGGAGGAACCGTTCCTGCCGGTCGAGCAAGAGAGCCATCCCATGATTCGGGAATGGGCGCGGACGCCGCCGCCGCCGTTGCTGGGGTACGTCCGGACGTTTCCGCGCCGCTCCGGTCAGATTCTGCTCGCGGCGGAAGCCGGTGATCCTTTGTTAGCGCACGGCCGGTTCGGCTTGGGCAAGGTTACTGTGTTTGCCTCCGACGCCAAAGGAACTTGGGCGGCTCTGTGGGTGCAGCGTTGGGAAGGGTTCGGGCAGTTCTGGTCCCAAGTGCTGCGCGAGACGGCGCGCTCCCCGCAAGGGCGGACGATGGATCTGCGGTTGACTGGACGCGGCGCGGAGCGGGGAATCGAAGTGGATTTGTTGGAAGATGCCGGGACCTTCCGGCAGGGAGCGCGGGTGGAAGCGGAGGTTTTTCATGCGCCGCCGGAAGGGATGGCGGGAGCGTTGCGTCCTGTCTCCGAGATGGTGTTGGATCAAAGCGGCCCCGGTCACTATCAGGGCAGTTTCCGGACCGGTACGCCGGGCATCTACTTGGTCCGGGTCCGCCATGGAGGCGAAGTGCTTTCGGCGGGGACGGTGGAACATCCTTCTGTAGAAGCGGCGGACGGGACGGTGAATCGCGAACTGCTGCGGCGGACGACGGAACGGACCGGCGGACAGCTCTTGGATCCAGGGCAGCAGTTTCGTTTTCCCGCGGCTGAAGCCTGGCGGTTTCTCGAGTTGCGGCCGTGGCTTATTCTTGCTTTTCTTGCGGTATTCCTGGCCGATTTGGTCGTGCGAAGGTGGGAGAACGTTTTGGGGATGTGGGGTGGGTGAAGGTAGTGGGCGGCATCAGCGCACCCGGGTTTGGCTTCGAGGTCCGAAGATGGCGGCGCCGACGCGAACGACCGTGGCGCCCTCTTCGATGGCGAGGGCGTAATCGTCGCTCATTCCCATGGATAAGCCGGGCAGCGGGACTCCGGATTCCTGAGCAAGACTGTCGCGGAATTCCCGCAGCCGGGCGAAATGGACGCGGGAATCCTCCGGATGGCTGGCCAGCGGAGGTATGTTCATCAAGCCGATGAGGTGCAACCGTTTCAGGGCGAGGATTTCCTCAAACTCGCGCCGGAGTTCATCGGGATCGAAGCCGAATTTCCCGATTTCGCCGGCTATGTTGACTTGCAGATAGATTTCGGGGAAGACCCCTTCTAACGCGGCGATGCGGTCGATCTGCCTGGCCAAATCAAGGGAGTCGACGCTGTGGAGTTGCCGGAATAGGGAGAGGGCTTTTCGGATTTTGTTTGTTTGTAAGTGACCGATGAGATCCCAGGTGAGGCGACCTGGAAGAAGGGGAATCTTTTGCAAAGCTTCCTGGACGCGGTTTTCGCCGAACAGAGATTGGCCGGCATCCTCGGCTTCGAGGATCTTCTCCGGTTTGCAGCCTTTGGCGACCGCCAACAACTCGACATCTCTTTCCACACGGCCCGACCTGTGGGCGGCGGCGGCGATTTCCGAGCGAACCCTGGCGAGGTTTTCGGCGACGGCGGAAGGCATGGGGGTATTCAAGCGTCCGCAGAAGCAAATGGCAATGGATCGTCGTGGTGCGACCCCAATCTTCAGGGGCGAACGCTCAGCCGGACGCGATAAAAGAGCGGGGCTTCCGATTGCGCCCGGAGCGGCAAACTCGAGCGGTAGTGCAGTTCCAAGCGATCATCGGAAGTGATGAACGGCGGCTCTGGAGTCACTTGAGCGGGCTCCCAGGAGGAGAGATTCCCGCTCTCCTCGATGCGGATTCCGAGATCATCGGCGGTAGCGGGGATCCGGATGCTCAACATGGGAAAGGAAACCGGGTGGGCTCCGAACCAGGCCGTCCCGGTTTCGCGCACGATTCCGTCCACGCTGAAGTCCGGGCGGTTCGGATCGGTTCCGAAGGCGTATTCTTCCAGGTTCGAGCGGCCGTCCTCGTCGGGATCGGCGGTGGGATGAACGCGGACGCGGCCGGTGATCTCTTGCTCGGTGAAATGCCAGGGCAGCCAGACCACGTAGTCGGTGGAATCCGATTGACCGGGGAGACCCCCGGGCGAGACGCTCAAGCGCCAAGGGACCTCGGACCCCTCGGCGGCCCCGCGAGCCACCAAACTGCGGTTTTCTGAAGTGAAATCGGGCCAGGGAGCGCCGGGAGCGAAAGTGAGATCGAAGATCGCTTGAGCATTGCTGTCGACCAGGCGCAGGCGTTCGCCCTCATTGCGAAGCCTTCCCGAGTAGGGTCCGTAGACCTTGCTGGCGCTCAGGTCCGGGTGGCGGAACCGGATGGCGTTCGGATTCCGGGCCAACACGAGGCGGTCCCCTGAAGCCAAGGTGGATCCTGGCGGAAACGCAAATGTGATTCCGTGCGTGAACAGGAGGCCATCAAGGAGGATGGGAAGGGAGTTCGTGTTGCGGAATTCGAGAAACTCAAAATCTTCTGTTTCGTAGCCTTGGGAGGATTCGGTTTGCGTGGCTGCGGGCGGACTGGGCAGGAACTCGGTGAGGACGAGCGAGGCGGCTGAGGCGGGCGCCTCCCCGATCCAGTATTCCGCATCGCTGCGAGCGGACCACTGGCGGAGACCATCGGCGTAACGCCGGGCCACGAGCCGGGCGGATTCCGACAAAAGAAAGGGTCCATCGTAAAGTTGCGCCGCGGGCGAGGTTGTCCAGGTGGCGGCATCGAGCGGTTCGCTCCCATCGCGGGTGTAGTAGACGGGATAAAACTGACTGGCGTTGGTGATGCGCACGACCTGCGGCACGGAGTAGACGCCTCCGGGGACGTCGATTTCCGGAGGGTCTACCCGGGGGTAGAGACCCTGGGCTTCACAATGGTTGGTGAAAATGCCGTTGCGCTGAGTGAGGTAACGGTCCCGGACCCAGGCCACTTCGGGTTCCCAATGCTGTGATGGGGTCAGCACCCTGCCGCGGTGGACATCGCCCCAACGGGCGGATTCGGCCCACAGGGCGCTTCGGATGACGGAGGCGAGGGAATCCCACAGCTCTTGAGCCCGGCCGCTGGCAAGCGCTCCGGAACCGGACAACTGCTTGTGCAGCCGGTCGGCGAAATGCAACTGAAAAGGAGCATAACTGCGGAGCGCGCTGAAAGGGAAGGCGGGCGTGTCCGTCACATCGATGCGCGTCAAGTCGAAGTCGAGAGTCTGCTTGGGACCAGGCGTGAAGAGGTTCGTGCCCAGGGTGATTTCAGCATCCCAAGGAATGAAGTGGAACGGCGCTTGATGCAGGCCGCGGGTACGGCGCGCGGCGAACCAATTGTTGTTCGGAGTGTGGGTAATGAACCGGCCCCAGTAGACCGGGCCCAGCCAATCGTGATCGGACGACCACATACGCAGGAGCATGGAGTCGATGAACAGGTCGAGGTTCAGGTATTCCTGAATGTCTCGATAGCGGCCGGCGGCGGCCACACCGCCCTGGGAGAGAAGTTGCAGAGTATCCCAAGCTTCCAGATTGCCGGCGACGGCTTCGGCAGGAAAGACGCCGCCGGGCAGGACCGTGTCGCTGCTGCGAACGAGGTCCCATTCTTCAGGGTCGCCTCCAAGATTCTCGCTGAGAAAGGAGGCGGTGGGCTGCTCCTGCAAATTGTAGAGACCCCAATAGGCTCCGTTGAGGAAGAGATGGATGTAGCGGTCCGCGGGCGCGAGCACGCCCATTCTCAAGGCCGCCCGGCGCACAAAAGCATCGCGCAGGTAGGTGGCGTGGTAAGCCCGGGAATCCGGATCGTTTCCGCGGGGCTCCGTCCAGGCGTCGTGCCCTTGGCCGCGAAGCACCAGCGAGCGGAACCGGCGCGCCGTTGCTTCGGGAAACAAGGGATGCTCGAACCAATTGCCTGAGTAGGCTTCACTGAACTCGATACGAAGGGGCTTCTTCTCATGATTGTGCCGGGCGTCGCCGCCGTGTACGCGCAGCCCGCCGGAAAAAGAGACCGCGGCGCTCCTTGGGAGGTTGAACAGGTCGAAGCCCACTTCCACTTCGGCGTCATTGCCGCGATCACGGGGATTGGTGTAAATGCCATTGTCTCCGAACAGGCGAAGGGGATCTCCGGCCAAGGAAAGCACAGGCACACTCCGCAGAGCCTCTTCAATGGGGACGGCCTCGGCGCGCAGGAAGACCCGGGGATCCATGTTTTCGTCGCTGGCCACGCTCTCTGGGAAGATGTAGGTGAACAACGCCGGACGACTCGCCGATCCATCGGAAAAGAAGGCGCGGACCCGCAGGACCGTGGTGTGCGCGACTGTCAGAGGCCCTTCGTAGAACTGGCTGCCCGTCAAGCCAGGAGCCGTTCCATCGAAGGTGTAGCGCAAAGTCGCGCCGGCTTCCGTCGCCAAGTGCACTTGCAAGGGGCTCTCGTAAATGCCCGAAGGAACGGAACTCACCGGAGCCGGGATGCTGCGGTTCTCGCCAGGCGAGTTGGCCCAGCCCGGTGTGGGCTCGATGAGGTAAGCCGGCTCTCCATTGGCGCCTCGGCCGTAGCTGGCCGAAGCGCTTTGGACTGGGTAGGCCGGCGCATACTCGTCCAGAACGGTGACGCCGTCGCTTGCGATCAGGGCCAGATACTCCCCCTCACTCGCGAGGCTGAAGTTGGTGTGAAGAGAGTGTTCCGGTTGGATCCGGTTCTTCCCGGAAGCGAAGACGATGCGGTATTCACCAGACGACAGAACAGCTCCCAACGGCAATGTCCATCGGGTGGGGAGGTCCCGGTCGTCGGTGAGGTGGAGTCCGCCGAGTTCGACGGGATCGGATCCGGAGTTGTGGATCTCGATCCAATCGGATAACGCCCCGTCCTCGTCCGTCAGCGGCCCGGCGTTGACGGCGACGAACTCGGTAATGCGCAGGGTGGCTTGAGTCAACCCGGCGGGAAGCAACGCGGCGAAAGCTCCCACGAGCCAGGCCTGGCGCAAGAGGGCTGGACGGATACCGGGCATACAAACGCAGCTTATAGGATAGCACCGGCTTGATGAAAGCGCGAGCAGGGAGAGGCAGGGAGAGCGGGATCCTCGGAAAACAATTTGTGACCATTTTGTCGTGGAGTTCCCGTGGTCGCCCACCACGCCCCTTCGGGGCGCCGGAAACAATGGGGTCGAGGGCCGCGCCAGCTCGCGCTTCGCACGGCGCCGCTTTTCGTTGCTTTTGATCCGGCCCGGGTTGAGGCGTCAAGGACGAGAGACTTCTTCTTCCGGCGTCATGGTGACTTCGATTTTGACTTTCTGCGTTCCCCCTCCGATGACGGCTCCGCGCAAGGGGCTGATGTCGGCGTAATCGCGGCCGATCGCGACAGTGACGTGTCCATCTCCGCACAACAGATTGTTGGTGGGATCGAGATCGATCCAGCCGTGGCCGGGGAGGTGGATCCCGACCCAGGCATGAGAGGCGTCCGCGCCCTGCAATCGGGATTGTCCGGGAGGAGGCAGGGTCAGGATGTATCCGCTGACGTAACGGGCCGGGAGGTATTGGGATCGAAGGCAGGAAAGCATGAGGTGAGCGAAATCCTGGCAAACGCCTCTGCGCAGGCGCAGCACTTCGGTCACAGGAGTGGAGAGGTCGGTGGCGTGGGGATCGAATTCAAACTGTTGATGGATGGCAGCGCACAGGTCCGAAGCGCATTCGTAATAACTGCGATCGCCGGGGAAGAAAGGCGCAGCGAAGTCGTCAATGGGATCGGTGAAAGCCGTAAGGGACGAACGGCAGGCCATCTGGGCGGCGCTGAGCGAGTCCGTCGAGGTATCTTTTCGGAGGGCCTCCCGGACGTCCCGGCAGGTGAGCGGAGCTGAAGCCGGAGGCGGGGGAAGACGGTCAGGCGGCGCCACAGTGACGCGGCTCTCGGCCGTGATGATCAACCCGGTGTGCGGTTCCTCGATCTGGAAATGAAGCTGGGTGTTCCCGAAATAATCCTTTCGTTCGTGTTGCTCGGCCGGGGCGGGCTCGATGGCGATCGAAAAGGAGTCGATCGCTTGCCGGGACGAGGATCTGGGCTTGAGATACCCGCTGTGGCGGGAGATGGCCACGGGCATCGAGTACTTGTAGGCGGTGCGGTGGATGATATGGTAACGGGGCATGGGGCTAAGCCAAATCGACGCTGGCTCCGCGCGCGGCGGAAGCAGTGCTTTGGCGGTAAGTGATGGCGAAGTAGTGTTCGGCGAGCTGCTCAGAGAAAATGCCGAGACCGGATGCGAGAGCATCGAGAAAGCGAGCGAGCTTCAGGCGGCGTCCGCGGTTGGTCTCGGCGAGGCCGGCGACGTCGCAAAGGCCGGTTTGGCTGGTCAGGCGCAGAGAGGTCTTGTCTAACGGAAGGGGCAATGCGTGACTCTGAGCGCGATGGGGCAGGCCGCCCAAGTGTTCTTCGATCCTATGGAGTTGGAAAGCGATCGAGCGCGGATTATCGGGATCACAGATCAACAGATCCAGAACGGACACGGTCTGAAGGGACGTGAAATAGCGTCTGCGGTAAGTAATGAGGCTGTCTGAACATTGAAGCAGAGGGCGCAAGAGGGCGTTGGGATTGCGGCAGGGGGGGGTGAGAGTGGAATAGATCAGATTGCACATCTGTAAGGCGCGCTCGATGCGGCGCCCGAGGTCTTGGAAGATCCATCCATCGCCCCGGACCATGTTTTCCATGAACAAACCGCTGAGACCGGAGAGGAGGCCGACGATGGAATCGAGCGTTTGGAGAGTGCGATCGCTGATGACGGTTTGCCGGCCTGGAGGCAGCGTCCGGGCTCTCTGATCGAGGTGACTGGCAGTGTGCCAAGCGTCCAGCGAGAGTCGTTCCTTGACGCCGCGGGCGATGCGCATGGCCGAGGCGATGTCGGCGCGGAGACCGCCCCCGGGCAGTTCCTCGCCAAACCAGCGGCGCAAAAGGGATTCCGCTTCATCGGGGTCGACGCCGGCCGTTCCCTGAGGATTTTCGAGTTTGAGGTTCTGCATCTCGCCCAAAGGCATCAGGGCGGAGAACAGAAGGAAGATGGACTCTCCCGGGCCGGTCCAGGATTCATCCATGAGCGAATCGATGAGCACGCGGACGAGACGGGTCCGTGCTTCGGCGCGTTCGCAATACCGCCCGAGCCAATAGAGATTATCGGCGGTGCGGCTGGGAAGACTATGGGCGGAGCGCCGGATGATGGTTGGGGCGGCCTGGCTGGGACGGCGTTCGCGTTGGGATACCTGGGCGAGACCGGTTACCCACACATCTTTGCTGACAGCTCCGGCTTGCATCGACACGGAACCTTCCTGGCCACGGGCGACCCGTGCCAAGCCCCCGGGCATCATGGTGTAGCCTCCCTGATGCCGGACCAAGTAGACGCGAAGCAGAAAAGGGGCGGCATGAAGCCGGCCGCCGGAGAGGAGAGGAGTGGTGGCTTTGTTAACGAACTCCTGCGCGCACCAGTCGCCGGGATGCCGCTCGATACGGCGGCGCCATTGCCGTTGCAAGGCGGCGCTGTGGTTGCCTGGGAACAGGGCCGGTCCCAGCGCGGGACCCTTGGCGGATTTCAACACGAGCGAATGGAGATTGGATAGGACGTAATCGCGTTCAGCGGGTTGTCCGCACCACCAAGTCGCCACGGAAGGCAGGCGGAGATTCTCCCCAAGCAAGTCCCGGCACAGTCCCGGCAGGAAGGCGCTGATCGCGGGCGATTGGAGAAGGCCGCAACCGATGCCGTTTGCCACGGCAACGCGCCCGCTCCGGATGGCTTGAAGAAGGCCGGGGACGCCCAAAAGGGAATCGGATCGCAATTCCAAAGGATCGCACCAGTCGGAATCGACGCGGCGGACGATGACGTCGACTTGCCGCATCCCGCTGATCGATTTGAGGAAGACCCGGCCATCGCGCACGGTGAGATCGTCGCCTTCCACGAGCGGATAACCGAGGGTGCGCGCCAAAAAGGAGTGCTCGAAGTAGGTTTCATTCCCGGGCCCTGGGGTGAGGAGGACGACGTGTGGATTCTCGCGATGTCGCGGAGACAGGCCTTCGACGGCATCGCAGAAATCGGAAACGAAGGGGTGGAGCGAGCGGATGGGCTGTCCGCGCAGACCTTCGGGCATGACCCGGTGAGAAAGCTGGCGGTTTTCGATGGCATAGCCGAGACCTGAGGCGGCGTCGAGCCGGTCGGAGAGGACCCACCAGACTCCGTCCGCGGAGCGGGCCAGATCGGCGGCATAGAGGTGAAGGTGTCTGAACTTTTGAGGGAGCAGACCGTGCGCGGGAGTGAGGAAGCCGGGATTGCCTAGCACGAGTTCCGGAGGCAGGCGCCCCCCTTGGATCAAACGCTGTTCGCCGTAGCAATCGTGGAGGATGAGGTTGAGCAGGTGAAAACGCTGACTGAGCGCCTCTTCGAGGAGGGACCATTCTTTGCCGTCCAAGAGAAAGGGGACCACGTCCATGGCCCACTCCTGTTGGCCGCCGGCGTCGGAATAGACGTTGTAGGAGACTCCGTATTCGCGGATGAGACGTTCCACGGTTTCCACGCGCTGTTCCAACCCTTCGGGTCCGAGGCGGTCTAATACCGCAGCGGTTTCGCTCCACACCGGCCGGATCGGCTGACCCGGACCCTCGCGCATTTCGTCGTAGCCGCCGCCGGGAACGTAGCTCGCGCTCAGGGCCTCGGTTTGCGGGGAAGGGTGCGGCGCGACGTTTGGGGGGGGAGGCATGGGAATTCTCAGCAGCATCCCCGGCGCAGGTCAAGCGTCACCGGAAACTCGGGATGGATTTCCGGCTCGGGGATATGGTTCCACGCGTCACCGAGACGGGCGGAGGCATCAAAGCGGGACAGTCTGCGGCTTTCCGCTTCGTAGCTGTTGATGGGAAACTCGTCGTAACTTCGGCCTCCGGGATGGCCGACATGATAGGCGGCTCCAGCGACGGAGCGCAGCGACCAACGGTCGAGGATGTCGAAATGAAGTGGGGCGTCAGGCGCCAAGGTAGGGTGGAGACAGGAAGGGGGTTGCCAGGCTCGGAAGCGCACACCGGCAACGAGTTCGCCCACCACTCCGGTGGGAGTCAGTGGAAGCACCCGTCCGTTGCAGGACACGGCATAGCGCTCAGCGGGGAAGTTGAAGACCTTGACCTGAAGCCGTTCCACCGAGGAGTCGACGAACCGGGCTGTTCCGCCGGGTGTGTTTTCCTCTCCGAGAACATGCCAGGGCTCAAGGGCGCCACGCAGCTCCAAGCGAGTGTCTTGAAAATGGGATTCTCCGTAGAAAGGAAAGCGAAACTCGAAGTGCGCTTGGAACCATTCCTCCTCGAAGGGAAATCCCGCTTGCCGGAGATCTTCCAGCACCTCTTGGAAATCTCGCCAGACGAAATGGGGGAGCATGAAGCGATCGTGCAGGGCAGTGCCCCAGCGGGCCAGGCGGCGGGGGCGGAAGGGCGTTTCCCAAAAGCGCGCGATGCAGGCCCGGATGAGGAGTTGTTGGGCAAGAGACATGCGCGCGTGGGGAGGCATCTCGAAGGAGCGCAGCTCAAGAAGGCCCAAGCGTCCGGAGCTGCTGTCGGGACTGTAGAGCTTGTCGATGCAGAACTCGGCGCGGTGAGTGTTGCCGGAGACGTCAGTGAGAAGATGCCGGAAAATCCGGTCGACCATCCACGGACGCGAGTTGCCCTCGGACGCGATGCGGTTGATTTCTGCGAGGGCGATCTCGAGTTCGTAGAGGGAATCGTCGCGCGCCTCGTCGATGCGGGGACTCTGGCTGGTGGGACCGATGAAGAGGCCGGAAAACAGGTAGGAGAGAGCCGGGTGATGTTGCCAATAAGCGATCAGACTGGCCAACAGATCGGGGCGCCGCAGAAAGGGGCTATCGGAGGGACCAGGGCCGCCGGCGACGATGTGATTGCCGCCGCCAGTGCCGGTGTGGCGGCCGTCCAGAAGAAACTTCTCCGCCGTTAGGCGGCTGAGCCGGGCTTCTTCGTAGAGGGTTTCGGTGATATGCCGCAGTTCGGCCCAGCTTCTAGCGGGATGGACGTTGACCTCCAGCACGCCGGGATCCGGAGTAATGCTGAAGCGGTTGAGGCGCGGGTCGTAAGGGGGCCGTTCGCCCTCGAGAATAACCGGCATTTCCAAAGCGGCGGCCGTCGACTCGATCGCCGCGACCAGCTCCAGGTAATCGTCCACGCTGCGGAGCGGCGGCAGGAAGGCGAAGATCTTTCCGTGGCGGGCTTCGACGCAGAGGGCGGTGCGAATCACGGCAGGATTTTCGTCATCGCCGGGCAGCGTTTGTGGTTGCGGCTGCAGTTCGGGAAGCAGATGGGAAGGATGATCGCTAGGTTCCTGGCGGCCCATGCTGAGAAAGGGCTGGGAGCGGCGATCGGGCAGGGGATCATCCGGATGCAAAGACATGGGATCGGTCTGATACAGGTAGGGATAGTCCTCCGGCGGGACGTGTGGCAGCGTGTGTAACGGAAGCCGGAGACCGACAGGGCTGTCGCCGGGTATGAGAAACACTTCCTTGCGCCGGCGCCTCCAGGGACCGGATTCCCAGCGCTGACCGGATGCTTGAGCTTGCCAGGGTTGCTGGCGTCGCAGCGGCAGCAACCATCCTGATGGGGCGTCGAGCCCGCGCTCGAATAGGGCGGCGAGCCGGGCCCGTTCTTCCGGATCCTCCAGACGGTTGTCCAGCGGATCGACGTTGTCGGGAAGTTGTTGCTCTTTCCACAGGTAATACCAAACATCTTCGTGGGCCGGAACCACGTGCTGCGGCGCGACTTCCAACTGCCGGGCCAGTTCTTTGAGGAATCGTTCCGCATCCGCTGTGGTGAATCCGTAATCCTCCTCGAGATCGGCGAGCCACTTGGGATCCCTCCACAGCGGGAGGCCCTCGCGGCGCCAGAAGCAGGAGAAGCTCCAGCGGGGGAGAGACTCGCCGGGATACCACTTGCCCTGACCGAAATGCAGGAATCCTCCCGGAGAGAACTGTTTCCAGAGCCGGCGCAGAAGCGTGCTGGAGATGCTTCGCTTGTTCAATCCCACGGCGCCCGTCGTCCATTCTTTGCCGTTGAGGTCGTCGACCGAGACGAAAGTGGGTTCTCCCCCCATGGTCAGGCGGACGTCGCCGGCCGCCAGGCATTGATCGATCTGGTCGCCGAGTTGGTTAAGGCGTATCCAAGCGGCGTCGCTGTAGGGTTTGGTTACCCTTGGAAACTCCGCGATGCGGGAAACTTCCATGCGGAACTCGAATTCTGTTTCGACCGCTTCGAGGGATCCGCTGATGGGCGCGGCGGCGGGTGGGTCGGGAGCGCAAGCCACCGGCAGGTGGCCTTCGGCGGCCAGCAGTCCAGAGGTCGGATCCATGCCGACCCATCCCGCTCCGGGCAGGTAGACCTCCGCCCAGGCATGGAGATCGGTGAAGTCTTCTTTGGCGCCGGAAGGGCCGTCCAAGGATGGGATGTCGGGCGTGAGTTGGATGAGATAGCCGGAGACAAAGCGCGCTGCCAAGCCGAGGGCTCTCAAAATGTTGACCAGAAGCCAGGCGCTGTCTCGACAGGATCCGCATTCGAGGCGCAGGGTGTCTTCCGGGGTCTGGACTCCGTGCTCCATGCGCACGAGGTAGCGGACCTTTTTCTGCAATAACTGATTGAGTTCGACGAAAAAGTGAATGGATTGCCTGCGGCTATTATCGATTCTGAGGAGGAAGTCCTGGAAGAGGGGCCCGGTATCCACCGGGGGGAAAGTAAAGGACTTCAGTTCACGCTTCGTGTCCTCATCATAGGCAAAAGGCCATTCTTCGGCGTAGGATTCGAGGAAGAAATCGAAGGGGTTGTAGACCTCGAGCCGGGCCACCAAGTCGACGGCGACCCGGAACTCGGAAACGTTCCCGGGGAAGACCACCCGGGCCAGATAGTTGCCGTGCGGATCCTGTTGCCAATTCAGGAAATGCTGCTCGGGCGTGATGCCCAGGGAATAGCTGAGCACCGGCGTCCGGCAATGAGGAGCAGGGCGCAGCCGGATCACCTGTGGCGACAACTGGATCGGCCGCGCGTAACGGTAGTGGGTAACATGGCGGATGGCGGCGGTGATGGCCATGGCGGGAATGGGACGGAGCGCAGGCAGTCGCCGGGCGCTTAACCCGGGCTGGTCTGTTCCTGCTTTTGCTCCGTTGACGGGGATCCGCCGTTTCCTCCGGTGGGATCGACGATGGGATAAAACATGTAATGCTTGCTGAGTTCGATGCCGACGCTGTCCACGGCATGCTTCACACGGCTGAGCAATTCGTGCAAGCCGTTCGTCGTGACGTCGTCGACCGACGAGTAGACGATTTCGGCGATGATCTTGCCGCAAAGGCGCTCCGCTTCGTTGGAGTAGTGGGTGAGAGGGCAGCCCGATATGGCGTGCAACGAGAACTGAAGTTGATTGAGGCAGAAGAGGATGGAGCGTGGGAAGTCGCGAGAAAGCACGAGAAAGCCGGCGGCGTGTCTTGGGAGCACATCGCCCACGTAGATCCGGTGATAGGCCTCGTGCGCGGTGCAGGAGCGGAGAATGGTGATCCATCGGACGACGCGCTCCGCGTCCAGGCGCGGCGGGGATTCCTCGGACGGATCCGGCAGGCTCAAGTGGTGGCTGATATCGACGATGCGCCCGGTTTTGTCGGCACGTTCCAAGTAGCAACCCGCTTTGATGAACTCGTAGCCGATCTTCCTGGGAAAGGTCGCATCGGTCATTCCTCGAAAGAGGTGCGACATTTCCTTGATCTGCTGGAAGAAATCCGATGGGCCGGCGCGCAGCACTTTGGCGGCGTCCTGTTCTCGGAGAAACAGATAGAGGCGATTGATGATTTCCCACATTTCCACGCTGATCTGGTCCCGGATCATGCGGGCGTTCTCGCGGGCGGCGAGCAGACAACTGAGCACGGAGCTGGGGTTGTGCCGGGCGAAGGTGAGGAACTCCGTCACCTGCGGCGTGTCGGTTTCCGGGTAGAGATTGTCGAAGAGCGTGTGGTCGCCCAGGCTTTGGAGGACGGCCCGCCAGTGCGCCCCCGTCGACTCTTCGTCGTAGTGTTCCAGTTCCAGCAGAAGTTGGACGTTGACGTCGGTGAGCCGGGCCGTGTTTTCAGCCCGCTCAATGTAGCGGCTCATCCAAAAGAGAGAATCGGCGACTCGACACAGCATGGTTAGGGGTGGGAAAAAGTTGACATGAGCGGCGTCTGGACGTCACTCGTCACCATAGAGGACCCAGGTATCCTTGCTTCCTCCTCCTTGCGAGGAATTGACCACGAGCGAGCCCTTGGTTAGGGCAACCCGGGTCAGACCGCCGGGGGTGATGTAGGTTTTCTCCCCGGAAAGAATGTAGGGACGGAGGTCGATGTGGCGTCCTTCCAGGGCGCCGTCGCACCAGGTGGGCGAGCGGGACAGGCAGATCGTCGTCTGAGCAATGAAGTTGCGGGGATCAGCCTGAAGCTTTGCCCGAAAATCCGCAATCTCCGCCTTCGATGCTGCGGGCCCGATGAGCATGCCGTAGCCGCCGGATTCGTTTGCCGATTTGACCACCAGCTTCTCGATATTCTCGAGGATGTAACGCAGATCGTCAGGCTCGTTGGCCAGCCAGGTCTCGACATTCGGCAGAACCGGATCCTCGCCGAGGTAGAACTGAATCATTCTTGGGACAAAATAATAGATGACCTTGTCGTCGGCCACGCCGGTTCCCAGGGCATTGGCAAGGGCCACGTTTCCGGCCTGGTAGGCGTCGACGATTCCGGGAACGCCCAGCAGGGAATCTTTGCGGAACACGGTGGGATCGAGGAAGTCGTCGTCGATTCTCCGGTAGATCACGTCAACTGGCTGCAATCCGTTGATGGACCGGAGGTAAACCTTGCGGTTTTCCACCAGGAGATCGCGTCCTTCGACGATTTCCACGCCCATTTGCCGGGCGAGAAAACAGTGCTCGAAATAGGCGCTGTTGAAAACGCCCGGAGTCAGGACCACCACGGTCGGATCATCCTTGCCGTGGGGCGCGATGGATTTGAGGAGCTTGAGCAATTCGTCGGAGTAGACCGTAACAGAGCGCACCCCGGCCCTGGGAAAGAACCCTGGGAAAGCTCGCTTCATCACCTGGCGATTCTCCAGGACGTAGGACACTCCGGAAGGGGTCCGCCCGTTGTCTTCGAGGACACAATAGGTCCCCTCGGAGTCCCGAATGAGGTCAGTACCGCAAATGTGGATGTAGATGTTGCGCGGAACATCCATGCCCACCAGTCCGGGACGAAAATGGACCGCCGAATAGACGTATTCTTGGGGGATGACGCCTTCCTTGAGGATGCGTTGCTCGTGGTAGACGTCGTGGAGGAAGAGATTCAGGGCCCGGATGCGCTGTTCCAAGCCCCGTTCCACGTGCCGCCACTCGGAGTTCGGAATGATCCGGGGGATGATGTCGAATGGAAAGATGCGCTCGGTTCCTTCGTCGCCACTGTAGACGGTAAAGGTCACGCCCTTGTGCAGAAAAGCGAGCTGGACGGCATGCCGTTTCTCCTCGAACTCCTCCGCCGACAAAAGAGAGAGGCGCTCGGCCAGGGCCCGGTAATGCGGCCGCACGACTCCTTGTTTTGAGAACATCTCATCGAAGCAGCCGCCCAAGTCGTAGCGGTTCAAAGCCGCGGCAACCGAGCCAAGTGATTGGTTAGGCATAATGATCAATGGAATAGGACGGGAGCGTTGAGTCCAAGCGCAAAATGAAACACGATCGGGGCATGGGGACAAGAGGAGCGCTCGCGGTGAGATTCCCGCGCGGACACCGGATGGAAGAGCAGGTTCCGGGCCAGACCCCAGGGAATCGCGTGGCCATGGGGGAGGGCGGCGTTGGGAGCGGGGAACTACGAACGGTAGAAAGCAGCGGCCGGAGCGGTTTGTAGGCGCACGTGGACACGGCGTTTCACTGCGAACCCGGGCCGCCTGGCCCCGCCCGTGGGCCGGCCGCCGGGGGCGTCGCAGCCAGTAGCCGGGGTGAACGCAGCGATACCAGCGGATCAGCGGTTACCCCCTCAACAGGCAGGGGTCCCAGCTCGCCGCGCTGCCTCGCGACGCGCCGCCCGGCGACAGGGGACCGCCCTCAAGGGCCTGTTGATTTATTCTGCAACACCGCGTCGCGGGAGCGCAGGACAGGGGAAAAGCGTCGCTTCGCGACTCGGCAGGTGCTAGAAGTGGCCGATGAACCGCGGTCGAATCTCCGGCGAGTGCGGGCCCTTGGCGGCACGCCTTTTCGCCCTGTGGATTGCATTGCCGGCGTGGCAGGCCGGGAGGAGTGAGGCGGCGCCCGGGGCGGAAAACCATTGGGCCTACAGTCCGCTGCAGGCATCCATCTCCGGCCCCGGTTCAATCGATCCGGGCGCCACCGGCCCTGTGGATGCCCTTCACCGGAAAGCCCTCTCTCGACGCGGCTTGCATCCCGCTTTGAGCGCGACCCCGCGGCAGCGAGTCCGGCGGCTGCACGCCGCTCTCTTGGGTCTTCCTCCAGATTACGAGACCGTTAGGGAGTTCGAGCAGGATCCGTCGCCGCAAGCATGGGAGAGGATGGTCGACCGGCTTTTGGCCTCCCCTCGATTCGGGGAACGTTGGGGACGGCATTGGCTCGACTTGGCGCGCTATGCCGACACCAATGGCTACGAACGGGACGGCGAGAAACCGTTCGCCTGGCGTTACCGCGACTACGTCATTGGGGCTTGGAATTCGGGACTCCCGTATGACCGGTTCATCCGGGAACAATTGGCCGGCGATGTGTTGCAGGATGCCAACGCGGACTCCGTGGTGGCAACCGGTTTTTACCGGCTCCACGTGTGGGATGACGAACCTGACGACCCTGTCCGGGCCGATCACGACGAACGGGACGATATTCTCTCAACTCTGGGGGCGGCGTTTCTCGGAAGCACCATCGGGTGCGCCCGTTGTCATGAGCACAAGTTCGATCCGGTCTCGCAGGAAGAGTATTACGCCTTCGCCGCTTTGTTAGTCGATGTCCAGCCCTATGGTCTTCCGCACCGGGGAGGCGGAAGCCGTTCCATGGCCGCTGTCCTGCGCGATCTTGCTCCGGAGGAGCAGATCCGCTCGTGGGAGGAGGATCGCCAAGGGCGATTGGCTGGATTTCGGGCTTCCTTCGAGGCTGCTCCAGAGGAAGGGCGCGCTTTCCTGGAGTTGCAACTCCGCGAGACCGAAGCGGAAGCTCCGCCCTGGCCGCGCGCCCTGGCTGTGACCTTGAAGGACGGGCCGCCTCCAGAGGCGCGGGTGTTGCGGCGGGGCGATCCCCATTCTCCCGGGGATCGCGTGCGACCTGGATTCCCTCGGGCTTTCGGGCCGGAGGCCGATGGCAGCGCCCAAGCGGCGTTCGATGCCGCGGTTTCGCCCCGGCTGCGTTTGGCGAACTGGGTCGCCAGCGACCTCAATCCACTGACGGCCCGAGTGATGGTCAACCGGCTTTGGCAACACCTGTTCGGCGAGGGGCTGGTCCCTACGCCCGATGATTTCGGCGCCGCGGGATTGCCCCCGGAGAATCCGGCGCTCGTGGATTACCTGGCGTCGCGTTTGATCGAGCAGGAGTGGGGCCTGAAAGCGATTCTGCGAGAGATCCTCTTGAGCGATGCCTACGGGATGCGTTCGGACGTCGCGGGGGCGGAGGCGGATGGAAGGGATCCGGCGAACCGGCTCTTTTGGCGGCAGAACCCGCGCAGACTCGAGGGGGAAGCGGTGCGCGACTACCTGCTCTTCTTCTCTGGGCGATTGAGTTTGGAGATGGGCGGTCCGGGATTCTTTCCCGAACTGCCGGAGGAATTTCATCGGACTCAGGATACCGCAGGAAAAGGATGGGGAAGCAGCGAGCCCAGCCAACGCAACCGGCGAGCCGTCTATGCCTATGTCAAACGGGCGCTGCCGGCTCCCTTTCTGGACGCTTTCGACGCGGGGGTGCGTTCATTTGCTGTGGGTCAGCGACCGGTATCCACCGTCGCCCCTCAAGCGTTGATGCTGCTCAATGACGCCTTGGTCGTGGAATGCGCCGGAGCATTGGCGGCGCGCTTGACGGCGGAGGCGGGCCCGGAGGAGGGCGCCCGAATCGACCGGGCCTTTGCTTTGGTGCTTCAACGGTCTCCGCAGACTTTTGAACGCGATGCTGCGAGAATTCTCATCGACACGCCGAAAGAGCGAGCGGAAGCGGAGGGGTTGCCCGATGCGGAGCACAGAGCCCTTGCCGGATTCTGTCAGGCCATGTTTAATCTCAACGAAACCCTTTACCTGGATTGAGGATGGGACACTGGCCACCTTCTCGTTGTGTGGGAACGCGCCGTCAGTTTCTTTGGGAAAGCGGCGCTGGGTTCACCGGGCTGGCGTTGGCGGCGCTCTTGGACAGGGACGGGTATTCCCCCGGAGATCCGGGCGCCGGCGTCGCAGCAAGCGTGAATCCGCCTTTGGCGCACATTGCGCCCAAAGCGCGGAGCTGCATTTTCTTGTTCATGTTCGGGGGGCCCTCCCAGGTGGACTTGTTTGATTACAAACCCGAGTTGCAGCGCCGCGATGGCCAGACCGTGTCGAACGAGTTCCGCCGAGGCACGCCTACCCAGGCGGTGCTGCAGGCCAGCCGAAGGACCTTTCGCCGCTGGGGGCAGTCCGGGCTGTGGTGTTCCGATGCCTTTCCCCATCTGGCCCGGCACATGGACAAGCTGGCGGTGATCAAGTCGCTCTACAGCGACTCGTTCGCCCACGGATCGGCTGTGCTGCAGATGAACACGGGGCGGACCTTGCAAGGCTATCCCTCGTTGGGGGCCTGGTTGAGTTATGGCTTGGGAAGCGACACCGAGAATCTTCCCGCCTTTGTCGTGATGTTGGATCCGCGCGGCGGGCCGACCACCGGCGCGCCGAACTGGTCGGCGGGCTTCATGCCCGCGGCGCATCAGGGAACAGTGTTGCGGAGTGAAGGCGCGCCGGTCTTGAATTTGCGGCCGGGCGACGGCCGGACGGCGGCGATGCAGCGCGATCAGATCGACTTTATTCAGAGCTTGAATCGTGATCATCTCAAGGGGCGGCCCGACTACGCCGGACTGGCCGCGCGCATCGCCAGTTATGAACTGGCCTTTCGGTTGCAGACGACCGCTCCCGAGGCGCTCGATCTTTCCCTGGAGTCCCCGGCGACCCGTGCCGCTTACGGTCTGGACGAACCCAAGGGCGAGCATTCTTTGGCTTTGGGGCCGGCGCCTTTCGGTCGCCGTTGCCTCATCGCTCGGCGTTTGGTGGAGAGAGGCGTGCGTTTCGTCCAGATTTACTCGGGCGGAGGAGCCGCGGGCGGTCAGAACACCTGGGACGGCCATCACGGAATCGAAGAAAACCTCGCGATTCACTGTCCCGAGGTCGACCGGCCCATTGCGGCCTTACTGGATGACTTGCAGCAGCGGGGCTTGCTCGAGGAAACTCTGGTGATCTGGGGAGGGGAATTTGGCCGGCAGCCCGTTTCTGAAACATTCAACACGGGAGGGAAACCGGGCGGACGCGATCACAATCCCCAAGGGTTCACCTATTGGTTGGCGGGGGGCGGCGTCAGGCCCGGGGTCAGTTATGGGGAGAGCGACGAGATCGGAGAGAGAGCGGTGGTGAACCGGCGGCATTTGCGCGATTTGCACGCCACGATCCTTCATCTTATGGGAGTGGATCATCGCGTATTGGGCTATTTCTACGGCGGCTTCGAGCAACGCCTGACAGGGCCCCAGGAAGCTGCTATCATTCGTGAAGTGATTGGGTAGTGAAGCGAGTGGAGATGGGGCGGCACGAGGACGGATGGGACCCGCCTCTCCGCGAGAGCCCCTGACCGCCTCCAGCAAGGAGCCCATAGGGCGGCAGGACGCGCAGGCGCCCGGCTCTCCACGAGAGCCAGGCGAACTTCCTTGCTTTTTACCTCTTCCGGCCTTTGTCGCCTTTGCGGCGAGTCTTCGGTCTTCGGGCCCCGCCTTTGGCGTGCTTTCCGGTCCGCGAGGAATGCGGCGGGCGGATGGTTGGCGACTTGCCGGCGGCCGTGACCGGTTGACGAGCCGAGGCCTGGTCTCCAAGGCGCGATGGCGCGGTCATCTCGTCGCGAAAGGCCTGGTCAAGCCGGCGAATACGTTCCTCGGCCTCGCGGTTCATCTGTTCGTAGCAGGCCTTCTCCCGTTCGCGGATTTGCTGGGCGATGGGTGATTTCAGGTAGGCATGGAACTCGGGGGTGGACATCTCCAACTCGATCGGATTGGGAGGCATGGGCGGCAGGCCCCAACCTTCGAAGAGTTCCGTGAGATATCTCCGCGAGGCGAGGAAATGAAACCTTCTCTGAATCCATTCCCTCGCTGTATCCACGCACCAGAAGTCTCCGTAGAGATGGACGGAAAGCTTCAAATCGGACGCCTTTTGCGTTTGGACGAGGTGGAAGAGTTCGGCGACCTGTTCCTCGTTGAGTTCGCGGGACTTCTTCCGGCCCATTCTGGGTGAAGTCACCAAAGCGGATTCTCCCTGAGCTTGGTAGGCTTTCCAAATGAGGGAAACGTACTGGCGGCTGATTCGGGCGTCTTTGGCGACGACGGCGCGGGTTTCGCCGGCTTCGAGCCGCTTGATGAGAGCAATCTTGTCGGCGGTGGTGAGGCGCGGCTTTCGATGGCTATGTTGGGGTGAGCTTATTCGGGGATTCCGCATAACGATGGTGTGTCTGGGTAAGGCGGAGCTGACCGGGTCCTGTTTGGAGGAGGTCAGGCAATGATCTCGTTGACGACGCGTCCGTGCACGTCGGTGAGCCGGAAATCGCGACCGGAGTAGCGATAGGTCAGTTTTTCGTGGTCGAGTCCGAGCAGATGCAGGATCGTGGCGTGGAGATCGTGCACGTGGACAGGTTGATCCACGGCGCGCATTCCCAACTCATCCGATGCTCCATGGGTGGTCCCTCCGCGGACGCCGCCGCCGGCCAGAAGCAGGGAAAAGGCGGTGTGATGATGATCACGGCCGGGTTTGCCCTTGTCGCGGTTTTCCGCGTAGGGGGTCCGGCCGAACTCGCCGGACCAGATGACCAGCGTATCCTCGAGCAGACCGCGCAGTTTGAGATCCCGGATGAGAGCCGCGGTGGGACGATCGGCATCGGCGCAGAGCGTCTTGTGGCCCGAGTCATGGTTCTGATGGGTATCCCAGGGCTGATTGTTGCCATCGTCTGTGTAGTAGACAGTGACAAAGCGCACCCCTCTCTCGACCAGCCGCCGGGCTAGCAGGCAAGAACGGGCGAAGCGGCTGTCGCCGTAGAGATTCCGGACGGATTCCGGTTCGCGTTCGATGTCAAAGGCTTCAGAGGCTTGGGCCTGCATGGCGAAGGCCGTTTCCATGGCCCGGACCTGAGCATTGAGTTGGGGGTCCGGCGCCCGGGCTTTCGCGTGACCGCGATTGAGTCTTGCGAGAAGATCAAGCTGCGCGTGTTGGGCGCGCTGATCGAAGCGTGGGTTGTCAAGATTGCGCACGAGGCGATCCACGCGCATGTCGTTGGTAAGGACGCTGGCGGCCTGATGTTCGGCAGGCAGGAAGGCGCTGCTCCAAAGGGCCGGGCCGACCACGATCTTGGGACTGGGGCGAAGGACGACATAGCCAGGAAGGTTCTCATTGTCGGTTCCGAGACCATAAACGGCCCAAGCGCCCAAGGATGGACGGGTGGGCTGGGTATGCCCGGAGTGCATTTGGAGCAGTGCGGGCTCATGATTCGGGATGTCGGTGCGCATGGAACGGACCACGCAACAGTCATCGATGACGCCCGCAATGTGGGGCAAGGACTCGCTCACCTCGATCCCGCTCTGCCCGTGCCGGGCGAAACGAAGCGGCGAGGGAATGAAGCCGGATCCCTTGCTGCGTTTGTAGAGCTTTCCGGAAGGCTGTTGTCCGGCGTATTGAATAAGGGCGGGCTTGGGATCGAACGTGTCGAGATGGGAAGGGCCGCCGTTCATGAAGAGGAAGATGACGCGGCGGGCGCGGGGGGCAAAATGGCGGGGCGGAGCGGCGGACGCGGGAGCGAGGAGACTGGATAGGCCGAGCATGCCAATGCCTAAGGAAAGACGTTCCAGCAAGGTCCGGCGGTCCAGCCTCTCGCCGAAGGGAAGGGTGCGGTTGGGTGTGGCCATCAGTCTCGATAGTGAAAGGCGTTGCTCGTCACCAGGACGTGCACGTAGGCGGTCCAGCGGTCGAGGCGGGTCTCGCCGTGCAGGTTGAGCCAGGCCAGGCCGGTCTCCCGTTCCCAGCTTTCGGGATTGCGTCCGAAAATGCGGCGGTGGAGGGCGTCGATCCGGTCCGAGGCGCTCGGGGAAACATCGCGAAGCACGGCACTCGCGATGGTTTCGCAGCGGTCGAGGACGAACGGGTTGTTCAACAAGAACAGCTTTTGCAACGGAGTGGTTGTGCTGACGCGTTGCTCCGCGTGTACGTTTGGATCGGGGTAGTCGAACTGCAGCAGCATTTGATTCAACTCCAAACGGCTAACCCGCCCATGGATGGTGCGGCGCAGGTTGTTTGGGTCGCTCAACTCCATGGAGGGCCCATCCTCTCTGGAAAGTTCACCGCTGATGGCGAGAAGAGAATCCCGCCACATTTCTACGGTCATGCGGCGTCGCGGCATTCTGCTCCAGAGCCGGTTGGAGGGATCGGCGGCAAGCGTTTCCGGGGTTCCGTCGGCGCTTTGCCGGTAGACTTCCGATAGCATCATGGTGCGCAGCAAATCCTTGATCGACCAGTCTGCGCGGATAAAGCGCAACGCAAGTTGGTCGAGGAGTTCGGGATGGGAAGGACGTTCGCCAAGAGCGCCGAAATTGCTCGGAGTAGCCACGAGGGGAGCCCCGAATGCGATATGCCAAAGGCGATTGACCATAACCCTGGCGGTCAAAGGATTCTTCGGATCAGCGATCGCCTCCGCGAGTTCCAGACGCCCGCTGCCCTGGGTGAACGGTCGCGGTTCTCCGGGCGACAAAACCCGCAAGAAACGCCGGGCTACCGGCGAACCTTTCCGCTCGACGTCGCCGCGAAGGAAGACCGGGAGATCTTGGATTTTCCCTTCTTCAACGATATGCAGCCGCAGTTGCTTGGCTTCCTCTTCGGATGGTTCGCCCTGCGGCGCCGGGTGGAGGCCGCTCAGCATGTTGGTGCTGGCGAAAACACCGGCCAAGGCGTGATAATCCTCGGTGGACAGCGGGTCATACTTGTGGTCGTGACAGCGGGCGCAAGCCACGGTGAGGGCGAGAAAGGAGCGCGTCACCGTATCGACGCGGTCTTCCCATTCTTCGGCCATGACTTCGAGGCGTCCGCGATTGTAATACTGGGGCCCCAAACCGAGGAAACCTAAGGCTGGGAGATGCTCCTCCTTCTCGATCTCGTTCGGGAGGAGATCAGCCGCGAGCTGGGAGCGGATGAAACGATCATAGGGAAGATCGCGGTTGAAGGCGGCAATCACCCAGCTCCGGTAGCGCCAGGCGTTGGGATAAAAGAATTTGGTGTCGTTTCCCACTTGATGGGCCTGGTCTTCGGCGTAGCGGGCCGCGTTCAACCACATGCTGGCCAGGCGTTCGCCAAATTCCGGGGAAGCCAGGAGACGGTCGACGAGCCGCTCCCAGGCATCGGGGCGAGAATCGCTCAGGAAGGCCTCGACTTCAGTAGCGGATGGGGGCAACCCGGTAAGGTCATAAGTGGCCCGGCGGATCAGTGTGTAGGGGCTGGCTTCGGGCGCCCTTGGCAAATCTGCGGCCTGAAGCGCCGCTTGGATGAAGGCGTCCACGAGATTGCCGGCGCCTTCTCGGTTGTGAGAACTGGGGGGAGGGGTTTCGCGTGGAGATTGAAAAGCCCAAAATTCTCGAGCCGCTTCCCAATCGATGGCGCCGGAGGACGAGCCATCAGGCGATGCTGTTTCGGCCCTCATCTCGGCGGGGCCAACGAAGAGACTGGCGGCGAGAACGAACCGCGCCAGATTTCGAGACCCGGTGTGGCGTGGTGAGCCGGTCATCAGGACAGAATAGAACCCGGTGGAGGTTGAGCAAAGCGGAAAAGCGCGGGGCGGAGATGGGACAAAACGGGAGCCCAGGGGTTGATTTGCGGGTGGGGAGCGTCGTTGAACCCACTTTTCTCATACCCTTTCTGCGGAGGCGCGCTACGCTCCATCCTGGTTCGTTCCGCTTGCCTCGGCGTTGAACCGGGTGTACTCATCCCGCTCTGCGTCCTCGGCTGCGCGCGGCGTTGCGGTCGCTGCGTTCCGCCCTTCGGACAGCCCCGAGGGGCTGTCTCGCTTCGCTCGGCTGGCAGTCAGGGGTTCGCAGCGCCTCGCGACGAAACGGTATGAGAAATGTGGGCTAAAAGAGACGCCATGCAGTGCTTGAGCGCGATTGTGAGAATCGGCGGTTTCGCGAGCTTGTTGCTTGGCTGCGGCTGCCGTACAGATGCTCCACCGGAGATGAACGGCGATACCTTCCAGGCGGCCCGCGACCAGATGGTCGAGCGTCAATTGCAAAGTCCGGGGCGCGATATACGCGATACGAAGGTCCTCGAGGCGATGCGGCGCACGCCGCGTCACCGCTTTGTTCCGGAGTCGCAACGCGATCTCGCTTATACGGATTCACCGCTCCCGATCGGATACGGACAAACCATCTCCCAGCCCTACATCGTCGCCCTGATGACGGAGCAATTGCGCCCGGAACCGGGCGACAAGATTTTGGAGATCGGGACAGGTTCCGGATATCAGGCGGCGGTGTTGGCGAGCTTGGTCCGGGAGGTCTACAGCGTCGAGATCGTGCCGGAACTGGCGGAACAGGCAAAAACGGTGCTGGAAGAGTTGGGCTACGAGAACGTGCGCGTCCGGAGTGGAGACGGCTACCTCGGATGGGAGGAAGCGGCGCCTTTCGACGCCATTGTTGTAACTTGTGCGCCCGATCACGTGCCGCCGGCTTTGATTGCGCAATTGGCGGAAGGGGGCCGCATGATGATTCCGGTGGGGCCAGACGGCGGGGTGCAGGAACTTTACCTGCTGACCAAGAACGCCGGGCAGCTCAATCGACGAGCCGTCCTGCCGGTGCGTTTTGTGCCGATGACAGGAACGCCGGATACGGCTCCGCAGGGCCGGGAGAACCGCAGGTGAAAGCGGGGGCATGCCGGAGATAGGATCGGCGGGGAAGACCGCGAGCCGGGGAATCGGGCTGACGGCGGCCGTCGCCATCGTCGTCGGCAACATGGTTGGGACTGGCGCCTTCACCAGCCTCGGTTTTCAGCTCGAGGGGGTATCCAGCACTTCGGCGATCCTTCTGCTCTGGGCATTGGGCGGCGGCGTGGCTTTGTGCGGAGCGCTCAGTTATGCGGAGCTGGCTTCGGTCTACCCGCGATCCGGCGGGGAGTATCATTTTCTCGGCCGGATTTTTCATCCGATGGCAGGTTTTATGGCTGGATGGGTGTCGGTAACGGTCGGATTTGCGGCGCCTGTGGCCTTGTCAGCCATGGCCTTTGGAGGTTATGCCAGCGCGGCTTGGGAAGGATTCGCGGGGGGATTCGGGGACCGGGCCACGATCGTTCCTGAGGATGGCGGCATGGCCCTGCGGCTGGCCTTCGGCGTAGTTCTTTTCGCCACGGCGCTCCATGGCCTGAGCGTGCGCCTGGGCAGCGCCTTTCAGATTGCGGCGACGTCCCTGAAGGTGGTGTTGCTGGCGGCGTTGACCGCCGCCGGATTGCTCTGGGGCAGCCAGCCTCTCCGGGTCCTGCCTCAATGGGAGGATGCCGGCCAACTGTGGTCGGTCCCCTTCGCCGTCAGCCTCGTTTACGTCATGTATGCGTACGCCGGTTGGAATGCCGCTTGTTATGTCGCCGGAGAGTTTCGTGATGCGCGAAAAACGGTGGTGCGAGGATTGGTGATCGGAACCGTGTTGGTGACCCTGCTCTATGTTTTGCTTCATGCTGCCATGCTGCGCAGCGCGCCCCGGGAAGCATTGCGTGGGGAATTGGAGGTCGCGGCCGTGGCGGCTGGACACGTGTTGGGAGCGGCGGGCGGGACCGTGCTGGCTGCGCTCATCGGTCTCGGCTTGGTTTCATCGATCAGCGCCATGACTTGGGCGGGACCGCGCGTCGCGCAAACGATGGGAGAAGACTATCCTCCCCTGCGCTTTCTGGCGAGGAAGACGCGCGGCGGCGCCCCATGGGCAGCCTTGCTGCTGCAAACGGCGATCACCTTGTTGCTTTTGATGTCGTCGACTTTTGAGCGAGTGCTCGTCTACACGGAGTTTGTCATCCTCCTTTCTTCCGCGGCGACGGTTCTTGGCGTCTTTGTCTCACGCCGGAGGCATCCGCAGCTAGAAAGACCCTACCGCCTCTGGGGGTATCCCTTCACCCCGGCCGTTTTTCTGGCTGTGAGCGGCTACATGCTCGTGTTCCTCGCAGTGAACCGCCCGCAGGAGAGCTTCACCGGTCTGCTCACGCTGGCGGGCGGGGCATTGCTTTACGTCATCACCAGAGTCCGAAAATGACCGGGCGAGTGGCCGGCAGGGTGCGCGTGGCCCGTGGGCCCGGGATACGTTCCAGTCGAACGCCGGCTGGGCTCGGCCGCTCATGGTCGAACTTCGCCCGAGCCAAGAAAAATGCGATTTGATAGTGCACCTCAACACTGTGGCGGATGTGGCCATGACTCGCATCGACAACGAGAAAGTCGGAGATTCCTGGGACTCGCCCGGTTTCGACCGGCAGGATGCCGTCGTTTGGTCCCTCGAAAAACGGGGCGAAGAAAGGCAACTGACTGCGCGCGCCCATGATCACACCGGTTTCGTAGCATGGAGCCGGCAGAAGTTTGGGAAAGGAATCCGGACTGGTGCCGAGGGACAGGGTGCCGGGACCGCAGATCCAGTCGATCAGAGGCCAATCTCCGAAAGTGTCGACAAGGGGAGCACCTTGATTTGGCGCGGCCAAGAGAATGACGCGTCCGAGCCGGGCGTGGTTCCATCCGGTGAGGAAATGCCGGACTGCGAGGGAACCCATCGAGTGCGCCACGAAATGCACTTTCCGAGTCACATCCTTGCAGTGCGCGGCCACGGCGGGCGCGAGGTAATCCTGCGCCGCTTCCTCCAAAGTCGCCCGGGTCGAGGGGTAGCGGATATTGATGGTATGATAGCCGAGTTGGTGGAGGTAGTTTTCCGCCGAGCGCATGGAACGTGGGCGGGAAAGCAGCCCGTGCACGATGACGACATAGTCACCCGGGTTTTCACGAACAACGGCTTTGGGAGGTTGGACAGGACCGGGCGGCGCGGTTTCGCGGGGTGTTTCGCGGGGTGAAGCGAAGCCCGGGACGGCGATCAGCAAGAGGAAAGTGAGGATGCGCAGCGCCATATGATAATCAACATATGCAAGGGTCTGAGCCCGGCCGGGGAGACTGGCGAGGAAGAAACGCGGCCGGCGCCCGAAGACGGTCGAGCGCCGATGTGGTTGCCTGGAATGATGGGGGATGCATGTCAAGTGGAAGATGAACTGAGCCGGATTTTGACTTCGGCTTCCTTGCCGTTTCGCCGAAGACGAACCGTGACGATATCCCCGACATTGCGACCATCCAGAGCGCGGAAGAGATCATCCGATCCGCGAACAGATGTACCGTTGATGGCGACGATAACGTCTCCGAGAACAATGCGGCCCTGGCGATCCTGTTTGGTGGTTTCGAGCCCTGCCTTTTCCGCTCCGCTGCCCGGTTCCACCTGAAAAAAGATCAGTCCCTCGACGCCGAGCCTGCGGGCGAAGGAATCGTCGATGAGACTGATACCGATAACCGGTTTGATGACGCGGCCGTGTTGGACGAGTTGAGGAACGATGCGGTTGATGGTGTCCGCCGGAACGGCGAATCCGACTCCTGCATAGGCGCCGGAAGGACTGAAGATCGCGGTGTTGACTCCGATGAGGCGTCCCGAGCTGTCCAAGAGCGGGCCACCGGAATTGCCGGGGTTGACGGCGGCATCGGTTTGGATGACGCCCTGAATGGGCCGGCGATTCAGGGCCTCGATCTCGCGGCCAAGCCCGCTGATAACGCCGGTGGTGAGGGTCTGATCGAGTCCGAATGGATTGCCGATGGCATAGACGTTTTGTCCGACCAGCAAATCGCTCGAGGTTCCGACGGCGATGGGAGTCAGGCTCGCGGGGGGGGCATCGATTTTGAGAACAGCGAGATCCTTGTCCGGCTCGATGCCGACCAGCGTTGCGTCCCAAGTGGATTGATCGGCGAGCGTCACCTCGGCGCTGTTGGCGCCTTGGATGACGTGGAAATTGGTGACGATGTGACCAGCGCGATCCCAAATGAAACCGGACCCGGTTCCGCTCGGGACTTCCAAGACGTTGAAGCTGAAGGGATCGCGCCGGACCGATTTCCTCGTGATATAGACGACGGAAGGCGCGGAAGCCCGAAAGAGGTCAATGGTGTGCTGCTCGTGAGAAGTGAGATCGGCGCGGGCCACAACGGGGCGCGGAGCCGTTGCCGCATGTTGGAGGCGGATGTACCAATCCCGGGCCTGGGTTCCCGTAAGGAAGGCGAGCGGAACCGCGAGCAGGAGGAGAATGCTGCGGAGTGATCCGTGTGCGCGGGCGTCTTGGTTGCGAAAGCGGCGAAAGGTGGGTTGCAGGGTCATCGTGTGGTTCTCGTGGTTCAGTCTCCTGTGCCAGCGCAGCGAAGCCGCAGATTTGTGCCGTCTCACAGTATCGCTTGGAAGCGACGGAAAATCCAGTGCGCCCTCGATTTCGAAAGGGCCGGCGGATCGCGCCCGGCCGCCGCCTTCGGAAGGAGGCGAATTGGGGTCTGCAGTGCCTCCCGATGAAACGGTATGAGAAATGTCGAACCGGAGCGCCTCGCGACGAAGCGCATGAGAAATCCGGTCATGCGGGGTCGTTGGATGGCCGCGAAGATCGAGCGGAGGCGCCTACGAAGCAGGAATGGGCGCCGGTTCGGCGTTGGCCTCGAGATCTCCAACGACAAACTGAATCCCAGCGAGGTAATGTTTGAGAATGACCGGGTTCCAGTAGATCTCGTCGCGGTGACCCAGGGAGCAGTAGAAGACGCGTCCTTTTCCGTAGTCTCGGACCCAACTCACGGGGTAAAATCCGTTGGCGTGTTTGCCCTTGGAAAGACCCTCCCAGCCTGGAGCCAATGAGAGCAGCATGAGCCGGTCTTCGGGCGACGCGGTGTCGGCGCGGAACTGATAAATCTCGTCAGTGATCTCGAAGCCCTTGCCCTCGAAACAGGCATTGACCGGGTGGTCGGGGCGCAGATTGCGGACCGGCACGAGTTCGTGCCAGGGGTGGCCGTCGAAAACTCCGCCCATCATGTCGTTGTATTCTTTCCAACCGTGATAGGTGTCCGTGGCGGAATGGATCCCGGCGAGTCCGCCCCCGTTCTGGACGAAATCGACCAGGCTTTTTTTGAGGACTTCCTCGCGCTGGAGAGCCGCTTCGCGTTCTTTGACGTTGTCGGGAAGTTTGGCTGGGCGGAACACTTCGCCGGTGGTGTTGAGCATGATCACGGCGCGGAACTCGCGCAAGCGGCCAGCTTCGAAGAAGGAATCGTCTTCGGTGTGGGTGACGGAGAAGGCCTTCGTGGCTTCGCCCATCATCGAGAGGGCGGCGGCTCCGGCGGGGATGGAACCATGGCGAAAGCCATTGGTCTTGCTGAAAACGAGGACCGGGTGCGCTGCGGATGGTACGGCTGGCGTGACGGCCGGGAGAGCTTTGGAGATGTTCTCGTGGACTTCGCCGGAGACCTCCGCTTTCGGGTCCCCGGGAGCGGCGCAGAAAAGGAAAACGGCGAGCGCCGTGGGAACGAGGAGGGCGAGGGACTTGATTTTCATGATGGGGCTTGATCGGCTATGGAAAGCCTAGGGGACAGCGGACGGGAACGCAACGGCGAAGCGCATGCGATTGGGTCCCCGAATCATTCAGGCTCTCGTGTAGCGGAAGAGCCCTGCGGGGTCATGCCCGCAGAGGCTGTGAAGAAGAGGATCTCTCGCCGAGGAGGAAGTGAGCAGGGAGGAAGTAGAGTTCATCTGGACGTGATGGAACTTCCGCACGTCCTGACGGGGGAACTGGGGCTCCCGTTCTGCGGGATATTCAGCGTTGCGGCGGGGCGGCTTCCCGCACGGCGGCGCCGTCGGCGTCGCTCAACACCAGGATGGCGAAACGTTGGACCCGGTCCAGTTCGTCGGTGGACAACGCTGTGTAATCAAAACGGCCTCGCAGATCGGTGTAACCGTCCTTGTAAAAGGCCACCGAGCCGTCCTGATTGCGGGCGTAGACCTTGACATAGACCTTGGGAAGCGGCCGGTGGTCCTGGACGTGAGTGACTTCCAGCCT